>NZ_JBHVYE010000011.1:5226-238017 GCF_042881135.1 Streptomyces sp. NPDC058284 | reverse complement strand
TCCCCGGAGGGTGCGGGCCACGCGCGCGTAGCGGGTGCTTTCCGTTGCGAGGGGTGCCGTCGGGCGGGATGCCGTGGGGCGGCCCGGCGCCGTTACGCGGGGCGCACCACGCTGTGGATCGGCATGTAGTAGATCGACTCGACGCGGACGTTCGCGCCCGGCTTGGGGGCGTGGATCATCTTGCCGTTGCCGATGTAGATCCCCACGTGGCTGATGTCGTCGTAGAAGAAGACCAGGTCACCGGGTTTGGCGTCGGCGGTCTTCACGGTCGTGCCGACCTTCACCTGGTCCCAGGTGGTGCGCGGCAGGGAGATTCCGGCGGCCTTCCACGCGTCCTGGGTGAGTCCGGAGCAGTCGTAGGAGTCCGGGCCGGTGGCGCCCCAGACGTACGGCTTGCCGATCTGGGCCTGCGCGAAGGCGATCACTTTCGCGGCCTTGGTGGCGTAGCCGCCGTCGGTACTGCCTGAGCCCGCACCGGAACCCGAGCCGGAGCCGCTGCCCGCGTCCGAACCGGAACCGGAGCCCTGGCCCTCCTCGCTTTCCTTCTCCCGCTGGGCGGCCTCCGCCTTGCGCTTGCGCTCCGCCTCGGCCGCCTGCTGGCGCGCCAGCTTCTCGGCCTTGCGCTTGGCCTCCTGCTTCTTCTTCCGCTCGATCTCCGCGAGCCGCGCCTTCTCCTCCGCCGTCAGCTTCGACAGGAGTTCGCGCGCGTCGCCCAGCTTCTTCTGGACGGTCTGCTTGCTCGTCTTCAGGTCGTCCCGCGCATCGCTCAGGGTCTCGAGGCTCTTCGCGGCCTTCGCGCGCTGCCTGGTCGCCGACGCCTGCTGCGTCTGGTAGTCGTCGACCGCCTTCTTCTGGCGCGTGGTCAGCCGGTCCGCCAAGTGGTTCTGGTCGAAGTAGCCCTGCGGGTCGTCGGCGAGCATCATCGTGGCCGTCCCGGAGACGGCGCCGGTGCGGTACTGCGCGGCGGCGAACGAGCCGAGCTCCTTGCGGGCATCGTTCAGCCTGTCGGTGCGCCTGGCCACGTCGTCGAGCAGGCGGTCGACCCGCTTGCGCTGCTTGTCGGTGTGTTCCTTGGCCGAGTTGTACTTCTGGGTGGCCACACCGGCCTGCTGGTAGAGCTCGTCGACCTTCTTCTGGACCTCTTCGAGGGTGGGCTTCGCCGGCGGGGAGGGCGCTGCCTGAGCGCTCTGCGACAGGAGGGCGACGGAGGTGAGGGCCGCCGTCGTGATGCCGAGGGCGGGGGCTGTGCGTAGGCCGGTCGAGCGGGTCCGCGGCTTGCGGTGTGACGCCAAGGGAGGCGACTCCTTCCGTAGACCGCCTACCGGGTTAGCTGTCGGGTTCGGGCGGATGGTACGGAAGGTTGCCCTACGGTCCCGTACTGCGTACGGGACCGATTCACCCCAAGTTTTCGGTGGGTCCCCGGCTCCGAACGGGTCGGACTCGGCGGAGGCCACCCGTTCCCGGCGGGTTCGCCGGTGGGGGGACGAGCGGCCCGGGCAGCACGCTAGCCAACTCGTGTGGCCGCTGTGAAGGTTGATGTTCGATATGCCCGATACATTTTCGTGACTTTTCACGGCCTTGACGCGGTCATGCTGTACAGATGCGAAGCGCATGCGGAGCGTGACCGTCCGGAGGCGGGGGGTAGGTGAGGTGTGAGGTGACCGGAACCCGCAGCGGGTTGTCAGTGGGGCCGCCTAGACTCGGTAGGCGATGAGCAGCCTCTTTGACGACAGCTTCCTGGCGGACCTGCAGCCTTCCCGGGCCGCGGACGAAGCGCCCCCGCCGCCCCCCGAGGACAGCGCCCCGGAGCCCATTCCGGACGATCTGTTCGACGGGAAGTTCGACGCGCCCATGACCCGGGACGCGCACTACCGCGACGGCGCCCCGCGCCCGGTCATCGACCCGGCGACGCTCCTCGACGGGCTGAACGAGAACCAGCGCGCGGCCGTCGTGCACGCAGGATCCCCGCTGCTCATCGTCGCCGGTGCCGGTTCCGGCAAGACCCGCGTACTGACCCACCGCATCGCGTACCTGCTCGCCGAGCGCGGTGTGCACCCCGGCCAGATCCTCGCGATCACCTTCACGAACAAGGCCGCGGGCGAGATGAAGGAACGCGTCGAGCAGCTCGTGGGCCCGCGGGCGAACGCGATGTGGGTGTCGACCTTCCACAGCGCCTGCGTCCGCATCCTGCGCCGCGAGTACAAGAAGCTGGGCTTCACGTCCTCCTTCTCGATCTACGACGCCGCGGACTCGAAGCGGCTGATGGCCCTGGTCTGCCGCGACCTCGACCTCGACCCGAAGAAGTTCCCGCCGAAGTCCTTCAGCGCCAAGATCTCGAACCTCAAGAACGAGTTGATCGACGAGGAGGACTTCGCGGGCCGGGCGGCCGACGGCTTCGAGAAGACCCTCGCCCAGGCCTACGCGATGTACCAGTCACGCCTCCGCGAGGCGAACGCGCTGGACTTCGACGACCTGATCATGACGACGGTCCACCTGCTGCGCGCCTTCCCGGACGTCGCCGAGCACTACAGGCGCCGCTTCCGGCACGTCATGGTCGACGAGTACCAGGACACCAACCACGCGCAGTACGCACTCGTGCGCGAGCTGGTCGGCCCCTCCGGAGGCGAGGGCGACGACCCCGCCGAGCTGTGCGTGGTGGGCGACGCGGACCAGTCCATCTACGCCTTCCGCGGCGCCACCATCCGCAACATCCTCCAGTTCGAGGAGGACTACACCGACGCGACGACGATCCTCCTCGAGCAGAACTACCGCTCCACGCAGACGATCCTGACGGCCGCGAACGCGGTCATCGAGCGCAACGAAAGCCGCCGCCCGAAGAACCTGTGGACCAACCAGGGCGCGGGCGCGCGCATCACCGGATACGTCGCCGACACCGAGCACGACGAGGCACAGTTCGTCGCCGACGAGATCGACCGTCTCACCGACGCGGGCGACGCCAAGGCCGGCGACGTGGCGATCTTCTACCGGACGAACGCGCAGTCCCGTGTCTTCGAAGAGATCTTCATCCGCGTCGGCCTGCCCTACAAGGTCGTCGGCGGAGTCCGCTTCTACGAGCGCAAGGAGGTCCGCGATGTCCTTGCCTACCTGCGCGTTCTCGCCAACCCCGAGGACGCGGTCCCGCTGCGCCGTATCCTAAATGTACCGAAGAGGGGCATCGGCGACCGTGCGGAAGCGATGATTGACGCGCTCTCGCAGCGCGAGAAGATCTCCTTCCCGCAGGCCCTGCGCCGCGTCGACGAGGCGTACGGAATGGCGGCCCGCTCGGCCAACGCCGTCAAGCGGTTCAACACGCTCATGGAGGAGCTGCGGACCGTCGTCGAGTCCGGCGCGGGCCCGGCCGTCGTCCTGGAAGCCGTCCTCGAACGCACCGGGTACCTCGCCGAACTGCAGGCCTCCACCGACCCGCAGGACGAGACGCGCATCGAGAACCTCCAGGAACTCGCCGCCGTGGCCCTGGAGTTCGAGCAGGAGAACAGCCGGGCGGAGGGTGACGAGGGAGCCGCGGCCCCGGCCGGCACGCTCTCCGACTTCCTGGAGCGTGTCGCCCTGGTCGCCGACTCCGACCAGATCCCCGACGAGGAGGACGACGGCTCCGGAGTCATCACGCTGATGACCCTGCACACCGCCAAGGGCCTCGAATTCCCCGTCGTGTTCCTGACCGGCATGGAGGACGGCGTGTTCCCGCACATGCGCGCCCTCGGCCAGGTCAAGGAGTTGGAGGAGGAGCGCCGCCTCGCCTACGTGGGCATCACGCGCGCGCGTGAACGGCTCTACCTGACCCGGTCGTCCATGCGCAGCGCCTGGGGCCAGCCGTCGTACAACCCGCCGTCGCGCTTCCTCGAAGAGATCCCGGACGCCCATCTGGACTGGAAGCGGACGGGTTCCGTCGGCGCACTGGCGTCGTCCGGCTCCGGTGGTTCGGGCCCGGCCGGGGGCATCGCCTCGACGCTGTCGTCCTCGCGCTCGCGTTCCGGGGGCGCACAGGGCTTCGCCACGCGCCGTGCCTCGGAGAAGCCGGTCGTCGCGCTGGCCGTCGGCGACCGTGTCACGCACGACCAGTTCGGCCTCGGCACGGTGGTCGGAGTGAAGGGCACGGGGGCGAACGCCGAGGCGACGGTGGACTTCGGAGAGCCCAAGCCGAAGCGTCTGCTGCTGCGGTACGCGCCGGTGGAGAAGCTGTAGCAGGGCGGTTCAGAGACAGGCTCTGAGGTCTGCCGGGCAGGCTCTTGCGGGTCTGTCGGGCGGGCTCTTACGTCGGGTCGAGGCCGTGGCTGCGCAGCCACGGCAGCGGGTCGATCGCCGAGCCGCCGCCGGGCCGCACCTCGAAGTGCAGGTGCGGTCCTGTGGAGTTGCCGGAGTTCCCGGAGAAGGCGATGGGCTCGCCCGCCTTCACGGGGCCGCTGGAGATCTTGTGCGTGGAGAGGTGGCAGTACCACGTCTCCGTGCCGTCCTTGGCGGTCACGATCGCCATGTTGCCGTAGGCGCTGTTCCACTTCGTGGAGACGGTGCCGTCGGTCGCGGCCAGGACCTCCGTGCCGTACGACACCGGGAAGTCGATGCCGGAGTGCGCGGACATCCAGTTGACGCCCGCCTGTCCGTAGTACGCGCTCAGGCCGTGCTGCTTCACCGGCAGGACGAACTTGGGTCGCAACCGCTCCTTGCGCGCCGCCTCGGCGGCCGCCTTCTTCTGGGCGGCGACCTTCTGCGCCTTGAGGTCGATGCGTTCCTGGGTGCGGCTCGCGCGGTCCGCGAAGTCGCCCGCGTCCGCCGAGAGGTTCGCCAGCTGGGTGTCCAGCTTGTTGTTGGCGGCGGAGGGCTGCACGGACGTGGGGTCCGGGGCCGACGCCGTCGTGTCCTTGGTCTCGTCCCCGCCGAAGTTGCCGACGGAGGCGGCGGCCACGCCGGCCACGCCCATCACGCAGGCCGAGGGCACCGCGACCGTGAGGAGTGCGGAGCGCTTGGCGGGGGAGCGGCGGCGGGTGCGTGAGCCGCTTCCGGTTCCGCTTCCGTTTGCGCCAGGGGTGCCGCTGCCCTTGCCTCGGGAGGCGCGGCGGCCGGGGGTCCGGGGCTCCTCGGCCGCGTCGGGGGAGGCGCTCCGGGCGTTGGGGTCGGTCTCGGGGTCGTCCTCGGGGTGCGTGGATTCGGACGACGGGTCCATGTCCTGCGCTTCGTCCGCCGAGTTCCACGTCGTCGCGTCGTACGCGCCCGTGTCGAAGGTCTGCGTGTCCCACTGGCCGGCCCCCGGACCCTGGTCCCAGGCGGCGGTGTCCCACTGGCCGACCGGTTCGGGGCCCGGCTGCGAAGGAATGTCGACGAGCTGCCGATGGCCGCCGGTCGCCCACATCGAGGCGGTGTCGAAACTGCCGGTGTCGAAACTGCCGGTTTCGCAGCTGCCGGTTTCGTAGCTGCCGGTGTCGAAACCGCCCGTGCCATGACCGCCGCCGTCGTACGTGGCGGCGTAGTACTGCGCGGCGTACGCGTCGTGGGTGAGCGTCTGTTGCGGGCCGGTGGTGGTCGCCCACTGACCCGTGTCCTGCCGGCCGCCCGGCAGGTCGCCGAAAAGGGGGTCGGTCGCGAAGGTGCCGGTGTCAAAAGTGCCGGTGTCGAGCGTGCCGGTGTCGTAGGCGCCGGTGGAGTACGAGTCGTAGCCGCCGTGCTGGGCGCTCTGTTGGTCGTACGGCGCGTAGTGCGCGTAGTCGGCGCCGGGAGCCGAGGACGGGGGAGTCGAGCTCCCCGACGGGTGACGGTCGTTCACCAACTTCTCTTTCGCCTCGGCAGCAGGGGCAGAGCAGTGCGGTGACTGTACCCGGCGGTATACGGACACGACAATCTTCGGCAGGTTTCATGGTTTCAGGAAACGGGCATTCGGCCGTCTTTCGGGGGACTGCGGGCGCAGCCTTGGCCCTGCGTTCGATCCGCGTTCGATGTTTCCGCGGGTCAGGCGACCGTCAGCCCGCCCGGTGCGCTCCGGGCATCGGCTCCCGGGTTCGCCAGGTCGAGCGCCTGGCGTATGCCGGTCGCGACCGCCGGATGCACCGGCAGTGCGAGATGGCCGATTCCGGTTACCCGGACGTTCTGCGCGGTCAGGTCGGGGTGGTCGACGCAGGCTGATTTCAGCGGATCCATGATCTGGTCCAGATCGCTCCAGAAGCTGACGAACTGCGTGCGACAGCCGGGCGCCGGTTCCCTCAGCTCCTCGATCACGTCGGAGCCCGGTCGCATCTGGCGGACGATCGGGTGCGCGTCGGCGAGCGGCATGACGCGGGTGCCGGAGTGCGGTGTCCCCAGCGTGACCAGGGTGCGGATCCGTGCGTCCCCGCCGAGCCGTTGCGCGTAGTAGCGGGCGATCAGGCCGCCGAGGCTGTGCCCGACGACGTCGATCCGGGCGTGGCCCGTGCGCTCGCAGATCTCCTCGATGTGCCGGCCGAGCAGCTCGGCGGCGACGCGGATGTCGCAGGTCAGCGGCGAGTAGTTGAGGGACTCCACACGGCGGCCACCGTGTTGTGACAGGGCGCGGCGGAGCAGGACGAAGACGGAGCGGTTGTCGATGAAACCGTGCAGGAGAAGGACCGGCGGCCTGCCGTTCGGCGGGAGGCGCGGAGCGTCCGGGGGCGGCTGGACGGGCGCGGCCCTGCGCTCCTGGGTGATGCCCGAGGGGTAGAGGAGGAGGTGGCCCGTGAGGATCGTCAGCTCCAGAGCCGTCGCTTTGAGGAGGGCCACGGAGAGGCCCGCGACCTTCGTCGGCAGGGCGGGGAGGCGGAGTGCCAGGAGGGGGAGCGCGAGGAGGGGGAGCGCGAGGGGGAGGAGGCGTGGGTGTGCGGAGGGTGGGTTCGCTGGGGACGGGCGTGCGGGGGATGGGCGTGTGGAGGGTGGACGTGTGGGGGATGGGTGTGTGGAGGGTGGGCCGAGGCCGAGGAGTTTCGGCAGCAGGGTGGTGAGTGGGCGAAAGGGGCGGGCCCCTGTGACCGGCATCGTCGACCTCCCGATTGGCGCACGGAAGGACGGCTCTGTCCCCCGTGTGCCCTAGGGGGAGTCGCGGTCGAGGAGTCGGCTGAGCGTCGGCGATCCGGGCTCCGCGGAGTCGTGCCCCGTGCCCCCGTTGCCCCGCCGACGTGCGGTGTCACCACGCCGTGCGGCTGCCGGCGCGGTGGTCCGGCGATCTCGATGTGGCTCCCCTCGCGCCTGGCCCGAAGCGGAGTGTGAGCCCCTGGGCAACGGGCGGGCGCGCAGCGAACGTGTCCCAACGTGTGATTTCCCCCTCGCTCCACACCGTGAAACTGCCGCTTGAGCGATGCTGTAGATAACGTTCGTTCACTTCCCCGGCCGGTGCGGTGCGGGGTATCTGTACCGGGACCGGCTGTTGTCGGTCGACGGTACGGACATCGGTACATGGAGGCAGTGATGGGTGTGGCAGCCGGGCCGATCCGCGTGGTGGTCGCCAAGCCGGGGCTCGACGGGCACGATCGCGGGGCCAAGGTGATCGCGCGGGCGTTGCGTGACGCCGGTATGGAGGTCATCTACACCGGGCTGCACCAGACGCCCGAGCAGGTGGTGGACACCGCGATCCAGGAGGACGCCGACGCGATCGGTCTCTCCATCCTCTCCGGTGCGCACAACACCCTGTTCGCGCGGGTGCTGGAGCTCTTGAAGGAGCGGGACGCGGAGGACATCAAGGTCTTCGGCGGCGGCATCATCCCGGAGGCGGACATCGCGCCCTTGAAGGAGAAGGGTGTCGCGGAGATCTTCACGCCGGGGGCCACGACCACGTCGATCGTGGAGTGGGTCCGGGGGAATGTGCGGCAGGCTGCGGGGGCGTAGGCGGCTGCGCTTGATTGGGCGGGGGCGCTTTGGGGTCGGCCGAGGCGGGGCCTCGCGGCGGCGTGGGCGGGTTCGTTTGGGCTGGGGTCTGCGCCTGTGGCTCGTCTGTGGGGCGGGGCCGCGGGGGTATGTGCGTACTCGCTATCCCTGCGTCACGCTGCACGAACAATGGGGCTATAGCGTGCTCGGTGCTCCGTTCGCACATACCCCCACGTCCCCTTCGGCCGGTTTCGCGGCTGCGAGCCGGTGGGGGTGCACCTGCTGGCCCCGGGGGCCGTTCTCCGGCTGCGGGCCGGTGGGGTCTGCTTTTGCCGGTCGGCCAGGGCCGTGACCTCGAAGGTTCGCCGGGTAGGCCAGGTAGCCTGCCCGCAGGGGGAGTTGACGTCGCGCGTATGGTGGAGAGGAAACGCATCAACGCCCGTCAAGGCTGTGAGCCGGGCGGGCCGAGCGGGGGAAGAAAGGTGCGTGCCCGATGACGGTCGGGCTCCTCTCCACGATTGCTGCCGTGTTCTACGGGGGCACGGTCTCGATCCTCGCCCTGACTGCGACCTTTGCGCGGCGTGGCACGCTGCGGCGTGAAGCGCGCAGCACCCTTGCTGTCCTGGTGCCGGGGGGAGCGGTGGAGTCGCAGCAGGCCGCCCCAAGATGATGCAGACCGGAGCGCCGACCCGGACAGATCCGAAAGACAGGCCCTAGGGGGCCTCGTGTCGGGGGGTGAGTTCGTCGTGGATCGCCGCGCGGAGGCGGAGCGTGGTCACCAGGCGCTGGAACGCTTCGGACCAGTAGCTTCCCGCGCCGGGTGACGCGTCCTCCGGCTCGTCGGGGACGGCCGTCAGCGCTTCCAGGCGGACCGCCTCCGCCGGGTCCAGGCAGCGTTCGGCGAGGCCCATCACTCCGCTGAAGCTCCAGGGGTAACTGCCCGCGTCGCGCGCGATGTTCAAGGCGTCCACCACGGCGCGGCCCAGTGGTCCGGCCCACGGCACCGCGCAGACGCCGAGCAGCTGGAACGCCTCGGACAGGCCGTGCGCCGCGATGAAGCCGGCCACCCAGTCGGCCCGTTCGGCGGCGGGCAGCGAGGCGAGCAGTTTGGCGCGTTCCGCGAGCGACACGGCGCCCGGTCCCGCCGCGTCGGGAGACGCGGGGGCGCCGAGCAGCGCTCTGGACCAGACCGCGTCCCGTTGCCGTACCGCCGCACGGCACCATGCCGCGTGCAGTTCGCTCCGCCAGTCGTCCGCCACCGGGAGTGCCACGATCTCGGCGGGCGTGCGGTTGCCGAGCCGGGGCTGCCAGGTGGCGAGCGGGGCCGCGTCGACCAACTGACCGAGCCACCAGGAGCGTTCGCCGCGGCCGGTGGGGGGTTTCGGCGTGACGCCGTCCCGCTCCATGCCCGCGTCGCACTCGTGCGGGGCCTCGACGGTGAGCGTCGGCGTGTCCGATGTGTGGTCGAGGGCCACGCAGGAGGCCGCGCGTGCGGACATCCGGCCGGCCAGGGCGGAGCCGGGGAGCGCGGAGAGCAGCTCCGCCGCGGTGGAGCGGACGTTGCGACTGCGGTCGGTGAGGGCCTGCTCCAGGAACGGCTCGTCCTCCGCCGACAGGCCGGTGCGCAGCGAGTCCAGGAACATCAGACGGTCCTCCGCCCGCTCCGTCGACCAGGTGGAGGTGAGCAGGTCACGGGCGGTACGGGCGTCGTGGGCGCGCAGCGCCGTGAGGAGGGCGACGCGCTCGGCGAAGAGGCCCTCCTCCCAGAGCCGGCGGATTTCGAGCTCGTCGTCGGCGGAGGGGAGCGTCACGCCGCCGCCGGGGGTCGCACGGAGTGCGAACTTCCAGTCGGAGTTCAGGCGGGCCAGCCACAGGGCTCGCGGGCCGGCGAAGGTGAGGGCCTGGGGGCGGAGGTCCGTGCGACCGCGTGCCGCGTTCAGGAGGGCGGGCAGCAGTTCGGGCGGCGCGCCGTATCCCCGGGAGTTGGCCAGGGCCAGCCACTGGGGGAGGAGCTCCATCAGGTCCGGCGCCGCGCCCCGGCGGCCGCCGCTGCCGGTTCCGGGCTGGTCGGTGAGGAGCGTCGCCAGCCTGCGCCTTGCGGCGGACGGCACCGGTGGCCTCGGGTCGTCCGCCACCGGTTCGGGCGGGGCGGCGGCCGGAGCCGGGCGCAGTCCGGCCCTGCGGCGCACCGTCTGCACCGCCGCCGCGTCCAGGAGGGCGATCGGCGCCTCCTTGCCGGGCGGGTGCAGTGCGGCCGGAAGGGCGCGCCGGTCGGTGCCCAGCAGCGCCGTTGTCACCAGGTCGTCCCATGACGGGCGGGGGGCGGGGGCGGCGGGTGTGGTGGTCATGTCCGTCTGTCTCCTGGGGTGCGTTCCTCAGAGTTGCCTGTCCTGGGGCTTCGTGTGGCAGGAGGGTCTGCCCTGGGCGAGAGCGTGCCTGCGCCGGGGCGCAGGCGGGGGTCAAAGGCAGGCCCTCAGCACAGCGACACCGTCCCTTCCGACTCCTTCGGCCAGGCCGCCAACGGGGTGAAGCCCTGGTGACCGCACTCGCCGAACACGGTCAGCGGTGCGCCTCCGGAGACGGCTACCAGGCGCCACAGGCCCGGCCTCGACAGGGCGGACGGCGTCAGCGGCAGCGCCGAGCCGCCTCCGGCGTCCGCCAGTTGCCAGGACCCCTCGGCCTGGGTCGGTATCACCTCGGAGAGCGTGACCGGCCACGAGTCCAGCCACGGGTCCCCGCGCAATGCCTCGCCGTACCTGGCGGCTGCCTCGTCCGTCCGTACGCCCGGTGGGCGGTGCGGGGTGGGCGCCGGCGCCGTGAACTGTTCGCCCAGGTCCGCGCGGAGTTGCCCCGCGCCCGGATAGCCGGTCACCTCGGCGTCGAGCGCGAGGCCGACGGGGAGGGCGAGGTCGGGCGCGCGGCCCGCCGCCCCGTAGGAGAGGAGGAGCGCGGTGCGGCCGGATTCCGTGCCGTACAGCCAGATGCGGCGAGTGGTGAGTCTGCTGTCCGCCGTGTCGTACTGCGCGAGGACCAGCCAGCGGTCCCGCACCGGTGGGCCCTCCGGCCGGGCGGGCAGGCCCACACGGGAACGGACCGTCGCGGCCAGCTCGGCCGGCAGCCGGTCGCGGTGGAGCCAGCCCTGGTCGAGGAGGTGGAGCAGCGCGCACTCCTCCAGGAGACGCACCGGCCAGCCAGGACCGGACGACGGTATGGCCCCCAACTCCCTTACCCGCGCCGCCAGCCCCGGGGCCTGGGCGTCGACCATGCGGGCCGCTGTCTCCTCCCACAGTCCGTACCCCGCCTGCTCCGCCGACGCGGTGCCGCCGCGGAGCAGGTCGGACAGGCGCTGCTCCAGCTCCGTCACGCCCGCGGTGATCCGTGCGGCTCGCTTCTCCGCCCTTCTGCGTGCCGCCTCCGGGTCGGCGGGGGCGGTGGGCGCCGGGGCGGAACTCCGGTCGGCCTCCGCTCTCTTACGGCGTGCGGCCAGCCATTCCCCGGCCCAGGCCGGCGGTTCGGCGTTCTCCGGAACCGTGCCGTCCGCCCCCGCCCAGATCAGCAGCAGTCCCAGCGCGTGCTTGCACGGGAACTTGCGGCTCGGACAACTGCATTTGTACGCCGGGCCCGTCGCGTCCGCCAGGTCGACGACCGTCTGATACGGCTTGCTGCCACTGCCCTTGCACAGCCCCCACACCGTCCCCTCGTCGGTACTGCCCGCCTCCGACCATGGGCCGGCGACGCCGAGTTTGCTCCCCGCCTTGCGTGACGGAGCGTCAGGAGCCAGTGCCAGCACCTGATCCGCCGTCCAGCGCACCCCCTGCTGAGTCATGTCTCGAAGGTAGGCGCTGCCACTGACAATCGACCTTGCCATCGGTATCCGGGCAGGTCAGAGCCGTGCGGCGGTCGATTGTCAGTGGCGTGGTGCACGGTGGAGACACATCCGGGCCAGATGCGCCCGGACGAGCTGGAGGGGGATCGCTCCATGACCGTTTCCGTCGACGGTGCGCAGGCCTTGCGGCCGCACGCCGAGAACGCCTTCGCCGCCGAACTGGCCGCGCTCGCCGCGCAGGACGACCGGCCGAGGCCGCAGCGGTGGAAGCTCTCGCCGTGGGCCGTCGCGACGTACCTGCTCGGCGGCACCCTGCCGGACGGCACAGTGATCACGCCGAAGTACGTGGGCCCGCGCCGCCTCGTCGAGGTCGCCGTCACCACGCTCGCCACCGACCGCGCCCTGCTGCTGCTCGGCGTGCCAGGCACCGCCAAGACATGGGTGTCCGAGCACCTCGCCGCCGCCGTCAGCGGCGACTCGACGCTGCTCGTGCAGGGCACGGCGGGCACACCGGAGGAAGCGATCCGGTACGGCTGGAACTACGCCCAGCTGCTCGCGCACGGCCCCAGCCGCGACGCGCTCGTGCCCAGCCCCGTCATGCGGGCGATGGCCGAGGGCATGACGGCGCGCGTCGAGGAACTGACCCGCATCCCGGCCGACGTGCAGGACACGCTGATCACGATCCTGTCGGAGAAGACGCTGCCGATCCCGGAGCTCGGCCAGGAGGTCCAGGCCGTCCGCGGCTTCAACCTCATCGCCACCGCCAACGACCGCGACCGCGGTGTCAACGACCTGTCGAGCGCCCTGCGCCGCCGCTTCAACACCGTCGTCCTGCCGCTGCCGGAGAGCGCGGACGCCGAGGTCGACATCGTCGCGCGCCGGGTCGACCAGATCGGCCGCTCCCTCGACCTGCCGACCGGCCCGGAGGGCATCGACGAGATACGCCGCGTCGTCACCGTCTTCCGCGAACTGCGCGACGGTGTCACGGCGGACGGGCGTACGAAGCTGAAGTCGCCCAGCGGCACGCTGTCCACCGCCGAGGCCATCTCCGTCGTCACCAACGGGCTCGCGCTGTCGACCCACTTCGGAGACGGCGTGCTGCGCGCCGGTGACGTGGCGGCCGGCATCCTCGGCGCCGTCGTGCGCGATCCCGCGGCGGACCGGGTGATCTGGCAGGAGTACCTGGAAGCGGTCGTGCGGGAACGCGACGGCTGGAAGGACTTCTACCGCGCGTGCCGCGAGGTGAGCGCATGACCAACGCGGGGTCGCGGGAACCGCTGCTGCTCGGGGTGCGGCACCACGGGCCGGGCTCCGCGCGCGCGGTGCGGGCCGCGCTGGAGGAGGCACGGCCGGACGTCGTCCTCGTGGAGGGGCCCCCGGAGGCCGACGGACTGGTGGGGCTCGCCGCCGACGAGGGGATGCGGCCGCCCGTCGCGCTGCTCGCGCACGTGGTGGGCGAGCCTGGCCGTTCCGCGTTCTGGCCGCTCGCGGAGTTCTCCCCGGAATGGGTCGCCATCCGGTGGGCGCTCGCGCAGGGGGTGCCGGTGCGCTTCATCGACCTCCCGGCGGCGCACTCGCTCGCCCTGCGTGCGGAGGAGGAGGCGGAGGAGGGCGATGGCGATGGCGATGGCGATGGCGGTGGTGAGGGGAGGGGCGTCGAAAAGGAGGGCGAGGAGGAGGGCGGTGGGGGTGATGTGCGGATCGATCCCATCGCCGTGCTCGCAGCGACCGCGGGGTACGACGACCCCGAGCGCTGGTGGGAGGACGTGGTCGAGCACCGGGGGACAGGGGATGACGCGTTCGCTCCGTTCGAGGCGCTGAGCGAGGCGATGGAAGCCCTGCGCGAGGCCTACGGGGACGGCGGGCACGGCCGTGACCTGGTGCGCGAGGCGTACATGCGGATCCAGGTGCGGGCCGCGGGCAAGGAGTTCGGCGCCGGGCGGGTCGCCGTGGTGTGCGGGGCCTGGCACGTCCCGGCGCTGCGCCGCAGGACCACCGTGGCCGCCGACCGGGCGCTGCTCAAGGGGCTTCCCAAGGTGAAGGCCGAGATGACGTGGGTGCCCTGGACCCACCGCAGGCTCTCCCGCGCCAGCGGGTACGGCGCGGGGATCGACTCCCCCGGGTGGTACGGCCACCTGTTCGGCGCACCCGACCGGCCCCTCGAACGCTGGATGACGAAGGTCGCGGGGCTGCTGCGCGACGAGGACCGGCTCGTCTCGTCCGCGCACGTCATCGAAGCGGTACGGCTCGCCGACACGCTGGCCGCGATGCGGGGCAGGCCACTGGCCGGGCTCACCGAGACGACCGACGCGGTGCGGGCGGTGATGTGCGAGGGGTCCGACGTGCCGCTCGGCCTCGTGCACGACAAGCTCGTCGTCGGGGACGTGCTGGGGGAGGTGCCGGAGGCGGCGCCCGCGGTGCCGTTGCAGCGGGACCTGACGCGGCTCCAGCGCAGGCTGCGCCTGGCGCCGGAGGCGTTGGAGCGGGAGCTTGAGCTCGACCTCCGCAAGGAGAACGACGCCGCGCGCAGCAGGCTGCTGCACCGGTTGCGGCTGCTCGGCATCGGCTGGGGCGAGCCGATGGTGTCCCGGGGGAGCACGGGGACGTTCCGCGAGACGTGGCGGCTGCGGTGGGAGCCGGAGCTGTCCGTGCGGGTCGCGGAGGCCGGGGTGTGGGGGACCACGGTTCTGGGCGCGGCCACGGGCAAGGCCTCGTCCGACGCCGTAGAGGCGCGGGCCCTCGCCGAGGTCACCGCGCTCGCCGAGCGGTGCCTGTTGGCGGAGTTGCCGGACGCGTTGCCCGTGGTGATGCGGGTCCTCGCGGACCGGGCCGCGCTCGACACGGATGTCGGGCACCTCGCGCAGGCCCTGCCCGCGCTCGTACGGTCCCTCAGGTACGGGGACGTCCGGGGGACCGGTACGGAGGCTCTCGGCGAAGTGGCCCTCGGCCTCGCCGAGCGCATCTTCGTCGGCTTGCCGCCCGCGTGCGCGGGGCTCGACGCGGACGCGGCTCTGGAGATGCGGGGGCACGTCGACGCGGTGCACCAAGCGGTGGGCCTGCTGGGGGAGTTGGCGCCACCGGCTTCGGCACCACCGGCTTCGGCACCGTCGGCTCGGGACGGTGTGCGCGCCCGGTGGGTTTCCGTGTTGCGCGTGCTGGCGCAACGCGAGGGCCTCGCCGGGATCGTTCGGGGGCGGTGCGTGCGGCTGCTCCTGGACGGCGGGGAGTTGGGGGACGAGGAGGTGGCCCGGCTCATGGGGCTCGCGCTCTCCCGGGGAAACGCGCCCGCGGAAGGCGCCGCCTGGATCGAGGGGTTCGTCGGGGGCGGCACCGGCGGCGGAATGCTGCTGGTGCACGACGAGCGGCTGCTCGGCCTTGTCGACGACTGGCTGTGCGGGGTGTCGGACGGCGCCTTCACCGACGTACTGCCGTTGCTGCGGCGCACCTTCTCGGCGTACGAGCCGGGAGTGCGGCGGACGTTGGGGGAACTGGTGCGGCGCGGGCCGGTGGCGGCGAACGCGGCGGCGCCGAGCGGCGCCGGCGGCATACCCGGCTACGCCGCGGAGCTCGACCCCACGCGCGCGGACGCCGTCGTGCCGCTCGTGCACCTGCTGCTCGGCCTCTCGGTCGTGCCGCACGGGGAAGCGGAAGCGGAGGGAGAGGCGGCGGGAGGGGGCCGTGCCGACAGCGGCGGTACCCGTCGCGGTCGCGACGGTGGCCGTGCCGGTCGCCGTGGGGATGAGTTCGAGGGGGTGGCGTGATGGCTGAGGTGAATGAGGAGCGGCTGCGGCGGTGGCGGCTCGTGCTGGGGGGTGACGGCGCTGACGGGACGGGGTGCGCGCTCGGTGGCCGGGACGCGGCGATGGACGGGGCGCTGACCGCGCTGTACGGCGGGGCGGGTGAGAAGGACGGCCGGGGGCGGGACCGTTCGGCGGGGCTCGGGGCGTCGGCGCCGTCCGTGGCGCGCTGGCTCGGGGACATCCGGACGTACTTCCCCTCCTCCGTCGTCCAGGTGATGCAGCGCGACGCGATCGACCGTCTCGGACTCTCCGCGCTGCTCCTCGAACCGGAGATGCTGGAGGCCGTCGAGGCCGACGTGCACCTGGTGGGCACGTTGCTCTCGCTCAACAAGGCGATGCCCGAGACGACCAAGGAGACCGCGCGTGCCGTCGTGCGCAAGGTCGTCGAGGAGCTGGAGAAGCGGCTCGCGACCCGCACCCGTTCCGCCCTCACCGGAGCGCTCGACCGCAGCGCCCGCGTCAGCAGGCCGCGCCACCACGACATCGACTGGAACCGCACGATCGCGGTCAACCTCAAGAACTACCTGCCGGAGTACCGGACGATCGTCCCCGAGCGGCTCATCGGGTACGGGCGGGCGTCCAGGTCGGTGAAGAAGGAGGTCATCCTCTGCATCGACCAGTCCGGGTCGATGGCCGCCTCCGTCGTCTACGCCTCCGTGTTCGGCGCCGTGCTCGGGTCCATGAGGTCGCTCGACACCCGGCTCGTCGTCTTCGACACGAACGTCGTCGACCTGACCGACCAGCTCGACGACCCGGTCGACGTCCTCTTCGGTACGCAGCTGGGCGGCGGCACGGACATCAACCGGGCGCTCGCGTACTGCCAGTCGCAGATCACCCGGCCCGCCGACACCGTCGTCGTCCTCATCAGCGACCTCTACGAAGGGGGCATCCGCGATGAGATGCTGAAGCGGGTCGCGGCGATGAAGGCGTCCGGAGTGCAGTTCGTGACGCTGCTCGCGCTCTCCGACGAGGGGACACCGGCCTACGACCGCGAGCACGCGGCGGCGCTGGCCGCGCTGGACGCACCCGCCTTCGCCTGTACCCCGGACCTCTTCCCGGAGGTGATGGCGGCGGCGATCGAGAAGCGCCCCCTGCCCATACCGGACACGGTCACCTGATCGCGGGAGCAACCGGAGCGAACAAGAGGTGTCCGACGCCACAGAGACCGCCCGGTCACCACGGCTGCCGCGGATTTTGCCGCGGTGACCACGCGACCTGTGACCGTCATCACCGCCCAAATGTGACCTGCGATTTAGGGAGGCACGGCCCACGGCGATAACCTGCGAGACGGACATGCCGCGTACCGGACTCCGTCCTACGCCTCCCTTGTGACAGCGCAGTCACGTTGCCCTCCGCGGCACGCCCACGCAGACAGCTGACACCAAAGCAGCGAGATCGCAGCGAGATCACGGATTAGGGACGGACGCGCGTGGACCTGTTCGAGTACCAGGCGAGGGACCTCTTCGCCAAGCACGGTGTACCGGTGCTGGCCGGTGAAGTCATCGACACGCCTGAGGCGGCGCGCGAGGCCACCGAGCGACTGGGCGGCAAGTCGGTCGTCAAGGCGCAGGTGAAGGTCGGTGGCCGCGGCAAGGCCGGCGGCGTGAAGCTGGCGGCGAACCCGGACGAGGCCGTCGCTCGCGCGACGGACATCCTCGGCATGGACATCAAGGGCCACACGGTCCACAAGGTGATGATCGCCGAGCTGTCTCCGGAGATCGAGGCGGAGTACTACGTCTCGTACCTCCTCGACCGCACCAACCGCACCTTCCTGGCCATGGCGTCGGTGCAGGGCGGCATGGACATCGAGGAGGTCGCGGAGAAGACCCCCGAGGCCCTCGCGAAGGTCCCGGTCAACGCCGTCGAGGGCGTGAACATCGAGAAGGCCCGCGAGATCGTGGCCAAGGCGAAGTTCCCGGCCGAGGTGGCCGAGGGCGTCGCCGAGGCGATGGTGACCCTGTGGGAGACCTTCGTCGCCGAGGACGCGCTCCTCGTGGAGGTCAACCCCCTCGTCAAGACCAAGGACGGCCGCATCCTGGCCCTGGACGGCAAGGTCTCGCTCGACGAGAACGCCGACTTCCGCCAGGCCGACCACGAGGCCCTCGAGGACAAGGACGCAGCCAACCCGCTCGAGGCTGCCGCCAAGGCCAAGAACCTCAACTACGTCAAGCTCGACGGCGAGGTCGGCATCATCGGTAACGGTGCCGGTCTGGTCATGTCGACCCTGGACGTCGTCGCGTACGCCGGTGAGGCGCACGGCGGCGTGAAGCCCGCCAACTTCCTCGACATCGGTGGCGGCGCCTCCGCCGAGGTCATGGCGAACGGCCTGGAGATCATCCTCGGCGACTCGGACGTCAAGTCCGTCTTCGTCAACGTCTTCGGTGGCATCACCGCGTGCGACGAGGTCGCCAACGGCATCGTGCAGGCCCTGGAACTGCTCGCCTCCAAGGGCGAGAAGGTCGAGAAGCCGCTGGTCGTGCGCCTCGACGGCAACAACGCGGAGCTGGGTCGCAAGATCCTGAGCGACGCCAACCACCCGCTCGTGCAGCGCGTGGACACCATGGACGGCGCGGCCGACAAGGCCGCCGAGCTCGCGGCCGCGAAGTAAGGGACGAGGGACAGAACAGCCATGGCTATCTTCCTCAACAAGGACAGCAAGGTCATCGTCCAGGGCATGACCGGTGCCACGGGCATGAAGCACACCAAGCTCATGCTGGGTGACGGCACCAACATCGTCGGCGGCGTGAACCCGCGCAAGGCCGGCACCTCCGTCGACTTCGACGGCACCGAGGTCCCGGTCTTCGGCTCCGTCAAGGAGGCCATGGAGAAGACGGGCGCCAACGTCTCCGTCCTCTTCGTGCCGCCGGCCTTCTCCAAGGCCGCCGTCGTCGAGGCGATCGACGCCGAGATCCCCCTCGCCGTCGTCATCACCGAGGGCATCGCCGTCCACGACTCCGCCGCCTTCTGGGCGTACGCGAAGTCGAAGGGCAACAAGACCCGCATCATCGGCCCGAACTGCCCCGGTCTCATCACCCCGGGCCAGTCGAACGCCGGCATCATCCCGGGCGACATCACGAAGCCGGGCCGCATCGGCCTGGTCTCGAAGTCCGGCACGCTGACGTACCAGATGATGTACGAGCTCCGTGACATTGGCTTCTCCTCGGCCGTCGGCATCGGTGGCGACCCCGTCATCGGTACGACGCACATCGACGCCCTGGAGGCGTTCGAGGCCGACCCCGAGACCGACCTGATCGTCATGATCGGCGAGATCGGCGGCGACGCGGAGGAGCGCGCGGCGGACTACATCAAGGCCAACGTGACGAAGCCGGTCGTCGGCTACGTCGCCGGCTTCACCGCGCCCGAGGGCAAGACCATGGGCCACGCCGGCGCCATCGTCTCCGGCTCCTCCGGCACGGCCGCCGCCAAGAAGGAGGCCCTTGAGGCCGCGGGCGTCAAGGTCGGCAAGACGCCGACCGAGACGGCCAAGCTCGCGCGAGCGATCCTCGCGGGCTGAGGTCGCCTCGGCAGTATCTGAAAGCGGGCCCGCACCTTTGGTTGAGGTGCGGGCCCGCTTTTTGTGCTCTGCGGGAGAGTGCTCTGCGGGAGAGCAGGGGCTTGTCGCGCAGTTCCCCGCGCCCCTGAATCAGTCCGGCCGGGGAGCCAGGCGTTCGGGGCCCGTGGACAGTTCTGCCCGGAGTTTGTCGCGCAGGAAGTGGTCCTCGGGGGTGAACGGGCCCGGGCCCATCCGCGGGGGTACGCCGCTGATGGCGGTGCCGGGGGCCAGCGGGGGCTCGTAGTGGGTGGGGGCGTTCCGCAGGGCCAGCGCCGTCGCGCCGACGATCAGGGCCGTGAAACCGATGGCCGCGCGCGTCCAGAACTGGACGTGGTACTCGCTGCCGGCGCGGATGCGCTCGGCCTTGGGCAGCCGCAGCCGCTCGCCCCTGCCGATCTCGCCGAGGCGCCGGTGCAGTACGTCGGGGTCGGCCAGGTCGGGCAGCCGTTCGCTGATCCTCTCGCGCGCGTGCAGCACACGGTTCGCGGTGGCGGGCGTGCTCGCCTCCGTCTCGGCCGCCGTCTCGGGCAGGTCGAGGCCGACGCCGTCGTACAGCATCAGGGCGCGGCGCTGCACGGGCGGCAGGCTCAGGAGCACCTTCAGCAGGGCGCGGTCGTCCTCCGTCGCGGGCGGCGCGTCCGGGTGGCGGCGGCCGGGGCGGTAGCGGTGCCAGGGGGCCATCGCGTACTCGTACGCCGCCGCGCGCACCCAGCCCGCCGGGTCAGGGTCCAGGGCGACATCGGGCCAGCGCTGCCACGCCAGTTGGAAGGCCCGCTCCACCGACTCCTGCGCGAGGTCCCGCCGTCCGGTGAGCGCGTACGCCTGGCGTACGAGGCCGGGGGCGCAGTGGGCGCAGAGGGCGTCGAAGGCCTGGGCCGGGGTGAGGTCGACGGGGCCGGCGGGTTCGGGGACGGTCGGCCGTTCCGGATGCGGGAGGGCGTGACCGGCCACGGCGGGGGCGGCGGGCGCCACGGGTGTCGGGGCCTCGGGTTTCGCCGCGCGCTTGGCCGCGGGCTGCGGTCTCGACCGCGACTTCGCGCCGTCGGCGGCTCTCGCCCATCCGGGCACGCGGCCCCGTTCGGGCGGGGGAGGGTGGGGTGGTCCCGACCGTCGTGACATGGATGGCGAGGACGGTGAGGACGGGGAGAGCGGCGAGGACGGGGAGAGCGGCGAAGGTCTGTCGCGGGGTGGGGCGGGTGCGGCGGGGCCGGTCGTGGCCGGGGCCTTCTCCGGTGCCCCGGCCGGTACCGTGGCCGGCCTCTTGGCCGCCGGTGCCACCGGTGCCGCTGCCGGTACCGCCGGTGCCGCCGCCTGTGGCTTCTCCCGGGTGTCGGCGCATGCCTTCTCGCGGGTCTGCTGCTCCTCCGCGGTGGCGGCCGCGTTCAGGAGCCTCGCGTACGTCTCACGCTTGCGGCCCTGCGGGTCCGTGCGGCCCGTCTCCCAGGAGCGCACTGTTTCGCGGGTGACGCCGATCCGCGTCGCGACGTCGGACTGGCTCAGCGACTTCGCCTCGCGCAGCCTGCGGCGTTCCTTGGGGGACGGCAGAGGCGTGGCAGGGCTCTGGGGCATGTCGGACTCTCCGCACCGTGGGCCGACGTACGGCGACCGGGAGCTGGGCACAGCCGACTCGCCGTACGAAAAAGTACATAAACGTATATTGGGCGACACATCCAATATTCGCCTGTTACGCGGAGAAAGCGCGTGTCGTTGGGACCATGGCCGCGTGACGCAGACGACGGATCCCCACGCCTCAATGCCGCCCGTCAAGCCGCTGCGCGAGCGGGCCCACGATCATTCACCCGGCCTGGCCACCTGCATGCTGAGCGGAGCCCTCGCCGCGTGCCTCGGGCTCGGCGCGTCCGCCGTTCTGGTGCTGACGCTCTGGATCACGTCGCCGTACCCGGACAACGGCCCGTCCGGCGCGCTGCACGTCGCGGCGGGGCTGTGGCTGCTGGCGCACGGCACGGAGCTGATCAGGGCGGACACGCTCTCGGGAGCGCCCGCGCCGGTCGGCGTGACCCCGTTGCTGCTTGCCGCGCTGCCCTGCTGGCTGCTGCACCGGGCGGGGCGGGAGGCGGCGGCCCCGGAAGAGCTCGGGCACGCGGTACGGACGGCGTGGAGCGGGGTGGCGGCCGGTTATCTGCTGGTCGGTACGGCCGCCGCGCTGTACGCGACGGGCGGTGAGCTGCGGCCCGGCTGGTTCAGTGCCGTCTTCCACCTCCCGGCGCTCGCGGTGAGCGCGGCAGGGGTCGGGGTGTGGACGGCCCGTGGCCGCCCGCACGGGCCGCTGCCGGCGTCCCTCGGGCGAGTACGGAACGTTCCCGACGAGGCGCGCGGCACGTTCGCCGCGGGCTTTGTCGTACGCGGTCGGGCGGTGGCCGTCGCACGGGCCGGGGCGGCGGGCGCGGCGGCGCTCGTCGGGGGCGGGGCGCTGCTCGTCGCGGTGTCGCTCGTGTTGCACGCCGGGTTGATGCATATGTCGTTCGCGCAGGTCGCGGACGTGTGGTCGGGACGTCTCGCGGTGCTCGTGCTGGCCCTCGCGCTGGCGCCGAACGCCGCGGTGTGGGGCGCGGCCTACGGCCTCGGCCCCGGCTTCGTGCTCGGTACCGGAACCGTCGTCGGCCCGCTCGCCGCGGAGGCGGCGCCGGCGCGGCTGCCGTCGTTTCCGCTGCTGGCGGCGGTGCCGTCGGCGGGTCCCGGCACGCCGCTGAGCTGGGCGGCCATGGTGGTCCCCGTGGCGGCCGGGCTCACCGTGGCCTGGTGCACGGTCCAGGCGGCGGTGCCTGCCTCCGGGCAACGGGCCGGGGCGTGGTCGCCGGGGCGTACGGCCTCGGGGGCCGCGCTGGCGGCGGTGGTGTGCGGGGTGACGACGGCGGGGCTCGCGGCGCTGGCCGGCGGGCCGATGGGGGTGGCGGTCCTCGCCGAGTTCGGGCCGGTGTGGTGGCAGACGGGGGCGGCGGCGCTGGGGTGGGTGGCGGTGATCGGGGTGCCCACCGCGCTGGGCTTGCGGCTGGTGCGACTGCGGACGCCGTCCGGCGGGGCGCGGCGAGGGTGGTTGCCGTGGTACGCGATGCCTTCGCGGCGGGTGCCTCGGCCGCGGGCGCCCCGGGCCGCGCGGGGGCGGCTTCTCGGGGGCGGACGCACGACTGAGGATGCCGCCGCTCCCGGGGGTGCCCCACCGGGCAGCGGTGCGGCCACGGAGCCGGGCAGGCGGTTTCCGTGGTTCGGGCGTAAGGCGGGTGCGGGTGGGGGTGGGGGTGCGGGTGGGGATGACGGCGTGGCCGGGGCTGCTTCGGTGGGTGGCGGCGTGACCCCGGCATCAGCTCCGGCGCCGGTCGGTCGGCCTGCGTGTACCGGGCGTACCGCCGAAGATGTCGGCGTACCCGCGAGCCTCTCGTCCGAGGACGGCACGGCCGCGGCGCCGGCCGACGCCGCCCGCGTAACGACTGACGATGCCCCGTCGCCCGCCCCGGGCACCCCGCCCGCCCCGGCGACCCCATCGCCCCCGATTGCCCCGCCCACTCCCACCCGGCACGACGAAGACGGAGACGACCCCACCGTCGCCCGGGAGGCGGCCCGCGGTGAACCGCTGAAGGAGGCGGGGGAGCAGCGTCAGGAGAATCGGGAGCCGTCCTGACCCTCCGGCGGCCACCAGCTCCGCCGCCCCGCCCCCTCCTAGTCCTGCTCCCCCAGCAGCGGACGCAGCGGCTTCGGCAGGAGGTCTTCGCAGGACTGCTTCGATACGTTCGTGAGCGCGTCGTCCACGCACGTGTAGTAGTCGCGGTACACCAGCTGCGCCGTGAACGTCGCCGCCACCATGAGCAGCGCGAGGGCGCCCGTCACCAGGCCGCTGATCGCGGCCGTCGTCTGCGGGCGGGTGCTCGACGGGTCGGTCCGGGGCCGGTCGGCGGGGGTGCCCGGAGCGGCGCCGGGAGTGGCGCCCGGAGCGGTGACCGAAGTGGCCGAGCCGGTCGCGGGCGGGGCCGCCGACGCCGCCGGAGCCGTCGGGTCCGGCGTGCGCGGCTTCGCGCGCAGTGACTGGACGGCCCACATCAGCGCGAGCGCGCCGAGCAGCAGCGCCAGGTAGCGCCAGCCGAACAGGGCGAAGAAGAAGCCCCACATGCCGGAGAGCAGGGCGTAGCGCGCGCGGCGCTGGGACGGGTCCGTCGGGTCCCAGCGCATGCCGCCGCCCTGGCCGCCCGGGCCACCCGGTCCCGCGGGACCCTCCCGGTCCCGGTCGGGACCGTTCTGCCGGCCCGGCCGTTCGCCGAAGACGCCGGAGGAGCGGCCCGGCTGGCGGTCGCTCCACTGGCTGCCCCAGGGGGAGCCGCGGTCCGGGTCGTCACCGCCGGAGTCGCCCGAGGGGCGGCGCGGCTGCCACGGCTGGTCCGGTGTCCCCTCCGGCGGCGGCGCGAAGGGATTGTCGTCGTCCTTGCCCGTCCCCTGGGAGCCCGTTTCCTGGGAACCCGTGCCTCGGGACTCCGGCCCCTGGGAGTCGGAGTCCTGCGGTGGAGACGAAGGGCGGCTACGGTCCGGCATCAGGTGTGCGTCTTCCCCTTGGTAGGGCCTCGTGGTGGAGCCGGTGTGCGGCTCGGCAACGCGGCGTTCGTCGGTATTCAGGCGCCTTTCCCACAGACGCTACCTTCCGCCCGCGCCCCCGTCCCGTGAGGGGCGGTTCCGTGTGCCGGTATCGTTGCTGGCGGTCGGCCGCTTCGTAGGGTTCCCCGTATCCAGGGGCCCGAAGCCTTCGTACGACCGTACAAAGACGCACCTTCCGAGAAAGGGCCCCGCCGTGGCCGAGAGCGCTGTGGTCGCTCGCCCCAAGCGACTCGTCGTGCTGGTCTCCGGGTCGGGCACGAACCTTCAGGCACTGATCGACGCCATCCACGCCGAGGGCGCGCGGGCCTACGGCGCCGAGATCGTCGCGGTCGGCGCCGACCGCGACGGCATCGCGGGCCTGGAGCGCGCCGAGCGCGCCGGGCTGCCGACGTTCGTCTGCCGCGTGAAGGACCACGCGACCCGCGACGAGTGGGACGCGGCGCTGGCCGCCGCGGTCGCCGCGTACGAGCCCGACCTGGTCGTCTCGGCCGGGTTCATGAAGATCGTGGGGAAGGAGTTCCTCGCCCGCTTCGGCGGGCGGTTCGTGAACACGCACCCCGCGCTGCTGCCCAGTTTTCCGGGGGCCCACGGTGCGCGCGACGCGCTCGCGTACGGCGTGAAGGTCACCGGCTGCACCGTCCACTTCGTCGACGACGGCGTCGACACCGGCCCGATCATCGCCCAGGGCGTGGTCGAGGTCCGGGACGAGGACGAGGAGAGCGCTCTGCACGAGCGCATCAAGGAAGTCGAGCGCACGCTGCTCGTCGATGTCGTGGGGCGTCTGGCCCGGCACGGCTACCGCATTGAGGGACGAAAGGTTCTTATCCCGTGACCGCCGAAGCTAAGAACGCCCCCGAGGCGCAGCGCCCCATCAAGCGCGCGCTCGTCAGCGTCTACGACAAGACCGGCCTGGAGGACCTCGCGCGCGGGCTGCACGAGGCGGGCGTCGAGCTCGTCTCGACCGGCTCGACGGCCGCGCGGATCGCCGCCGCCGGGGTGCCCGTCACCAAGGTCGAGGAGCTCACCGGCTTCCCCGAGTGCCTGGACGGCCGGGTCAAGACCCTGCACCCCAAGGTCCACGCCGGCATCCTCGCCGACCTGCGCCTGGAGGACCACCGCAAGCAGCTCGCCGAGCTGGGCGTCGAGCCCTTCCAGCTCGTCGTCGTGAACCTGTACCCCTTCAAGGAGACCGTCGCCTCGGGTGCCACGCCCGACGAGTGCGTCGAGCAGATCGACATCGGCGGCCCCTCGATGGTCCGCGCCGCCGCCAAGAACCACCCCTCCGTCGCGGTCGTCACCGACCCCGAGCGGTACGCGGACGTCCTGGCCGCCGTGCGCGACGGCGGCTTCGACCTGACCGCGCGCAAGCGGCTCGCCGGAGAAGCGTTCCAGCACACGGCCGCGTACGACGTGGCGGTGGCCGGCTGGTTCGCGGACGACTACGCGGCGGCCGACGACAGCGGCCACCCCGAGTTCCTCGGCGCCACGTACACGCGCAAGAACGTGCTCCGCTACGGCGAGAACCCGCACCAGGGCGCGGCCCTCTACGTCGACGGCAAGGGCGGTCTCGCCGAGGCCGAGCAGCTGCACGGCAAGGAGATGTCGTACAACAACTTCACCGACACGGACGCCGCGCGCCGTGCCGCGTACGACCACGACGAGCCCTGCGTCGCGATCATCAAGCACGCCAACCCGTGCGGCATCGCGATCGGCGCGAACGTCGCCGAGGCGCACCGCAAGGCGCACGCCTGCGACCCGCTCTCCGCGTTCGGCGGCGTGATCGCGGTCAACCGCCCGGTGTCCAAGGAGATGGCCGAGCAGGTCGCCGACATCTTCACCGAGGTCATCGTCGCGCCGGAGTACGAGGACGGCGCCCTCGACGTCCTCACCAAGAAGAAGAACATCCGCGTGCTGCGCGCCCACCGCGCCCCGGCCAACCCGGTCGAGGTCAAGCAGATCGACGGCGGCGCGCTGCTCCAGGTCACCGACCGCCTCCAGGCCGAGGGCGACGACCCGGCCAACTGGACGCTAGCCACGGGCGACGCCCTGAACGCGGGCGAGCTCGCCGAGCTGGCGTTCGCCTGGAAGGCGTCGCGCGCGGTCAAGTCCAACGCGATCCTGCTCGCCAAGGACGGCGCCTCGGTCGGCGTCGGCATGGGCCAGGTCAACCGCGTCGACTCCGCGAAGCTCGCCGTCGAGCGCGCGGGCGAGGAGCGGGCGCGCGGCTCCTACGCCGCGTCCGACGCGTTCTTCCCCTTCCCCGACGGCCTGGAGATCCTGACCGCCGCGGGCGTCAAGGCCGTGGTGCAGCCGGGCGGTTCGGTCCGCGACGAGCTGGTCGTGGAGGCCGCGAAGAAGGCGGGCGTGACGATGTACTTCACGGGGACGCGGCACTTCTTCCACTGAGCGGACCCGACGTGGAGAGAACGACGGTGGCCGCGCCCCCTGTGAGGGGCGCGGCCACCGTCGTACGTACCCGACTCGCTCAGTAGCGAGGGCGGTTGAACCAGGCGGTGCCGCTGGGGACGACGGGGGCGACGGTGATGATGACGGCGAAGACGACCCAGATCAACGGGCCGATGATTGCGGTCGCGAGGCCCGTGTCCAGACCGACGAAGAGGTAGATCAGACCGACGACACCACCGAGTGCCCCGTACACCACGGTGGTGATCCGCACGCCCTGGGCGCCCCGGCTGAACTTCACGCCGAGCGTGATCGACAGGGCGGCCAGCGCGGCGGCGATGAGCGCGAGGATCACGAAGATGCCGGCGGCCGCGTCACCGAAGTCGCCCGCGTCGTTGAACCCGAGGTCGTCGGCGCCGTCGGAGACGTCGTTGGCGACGGCGGCGCCGTAGAGGCAGCCGATGGCGCTCAGGATCTGCACCGCCGAGATGAGGAACAGGAAGACACGCGCGGTGACCAGGAGCCCCGGCATCGACTGCTGCATCATGTTGCCGCCCGGGTACCCGGGGTACGCGGGCTGCTGCGGGTAGCCGTAGGGCTGCTGCGGCGGGATGCCGGGCGGGGCCTGGGGATAGCCGTATCCGGGAGCGGCCGGGGGCTGCTGGGGCGGCTGCCCGTATGGGTTGTTCGGGTCGCCGAAACTCATGGCGGTCTTCCTCCGTCGGGTGGTGCGGGGACGACGCGGCACATCACGGAGGAATGTTCTACAGATGCGGTCCGTCCCCCCGACACTGCCCGCGGCACTGTGCCGCATATCGTTCTTTAACCCCGGCTTACTTGTCCAGCCGCATTCCATATGTGTTGTGCAAGTGCAACCTCGCTGATCAGGGGTGAGGCTCCGGTGGCACCGGGGAGCGACGCCGGGGGCGCGGGCGGGCGACCTGATTGGTACCGGGCGGGCCTCATCCGGGAAGATGGAGGCATGACCGCCCAGATTCTCGATGGCAAGGCCACCGCAGCCGCGATCAAGTCCGAACTGACCGCCCGCGTGGCGGCCCTGAAGGAGAAGGGCGTCACGCCCGGACTCGGTACCGTCCTGGTCGGCGACGACCCGGGCAGCCAGAAGTACGTCGCGGGCAAGCACCGCGACTGCGCGCAGGTCGGCATCGCCTCCATCCAGCGCGAACTGCCCGCCACCGCCTCCCAGGAGGAGATCGAGGCGGTCGTCCGCGAACTCAACGACGACCCCGCCTGCACCGGCTACATCGTCCAGCTCCCGCTCCCCAAGGGCATCGACGAGAACCGCGTCCTCGAACTCATGGACCCGGACAAGGACGCCGACGGCCTGCATCCGATGAACCTCGGCCGCCTCGTCCTCAACGAGCCGGCGCCGCTGCCCTGCACCCCGTACGGGATCATCCGGCTGCTCCGGCAGCACGACGTGCAGATCAAGGGCGCCGAGGTCGTCGTCGTCGGCCGCGGCGTGACCATCGGGCGGCCCATGCCGCTCCTTCTCACCCGCAAGTCCGAGAACGCCACGGTCACCCAGTGCCACACCGGCACCCGGGACCTCGCCGCCCACCTGAAGCGGGCGGACATCATCGTCGCCGCGGCGGGTGTGCCGCACCTGATCAAGCCGGAGGACGTGAAGCCGGGCGCCGCGATCCTGGACGTCGGCGTCTCGCGCGACGAGAACGGCAAGATCGTCGGCGATGTCCACCCGGGCGTCGCCGAGGTCGCCGGATGGATCTCCCCGAACCCGGGCGGCGTCGGCCCGATGACCCGCGCCCAGCTCCTGGTGAACGTCGTCGAGGCCGCGGAACGCCACGCGCGCTGAACGGAAAAGAGGCGAGGCAAGCCATGAGCGCAGAACCTGGCACGGGCGGCTCCCCGGGCGCTTCACGGGCCGAGGACGCTCTCGGTGTCGACGTCGAGAAGGGCGCCGAGGACGTTCCGCTCGCCAAGGGCACGGTCAGCGCGCCCGGACCGGACGGACGGCCCCGGAAGGTGTCGCGCCGCTTCCCGCTGTTCACGCGCGACACCGCGCGCCCCGAGGGCGGCGGCCGTGCCGCGGCGGGCGACGCCCCCGCACCGGCCAGGCAGTGGCCGCTGATCAGCGTCGTCTCGCTGGTCGGACTCGGCTTGCTGCTCACCGCGTTCGACGTGTTCCGCGTCGGCACGATACTGGTCGGCGTCGCGCTCATCGGGGGCGCCGCGCTGCGCTGGGCGCTGCCTGACGTGGGCATGCTGGCGGTGCGCTCGCGGTTCACGGACATGGTCACGTACGGGGTGCTCGGCGTCGCCATCGTGCTTCTCGCGATGATGGCGCAGCCGGATCCGGTGCTGGAGATCCCGTTCCTGGACGACACGTTGCACTACACGATCTAGGCGGGCGTGCGGCCGTGCGTGCGTGCTGGCGCGCGGGTGGGCGTACGTCGCGGTACGTCGCGGTACGTCGGCAGGCAGGCCCGCGTCGGCGCGAGCAGTGCCTGCCGCGCTCGATGTCTGGCGGTGGCCCGTCTTCCCCCGAGGAGACGGGCCACCGCCAGGTGGACCGGGCGCCCCCGTTCGGTCCCCCCGCGGCCGCGGTCCCGGGCGGCTCCGGCGGTTCGGCCGGTGCCGCGTGGCACTGGTCCCACACGCTACGGGCGGCCGTCGCACGCGTCGTCCCGCGCTGGATTGAACCCCGTCTGCTCCCGGCGCGGTACCCGCCCGGTTCCTACAACTTCCGCTGTACCGCGCCTGGTTGACGTTCCGACGCCCATATGCGCGTTACGCTGCGGCGATGCGGATCCGCCCCCTCGCCGTCGACGCGGTCATCGCGGTCGCCCTGACCACGGTCGCCGTGCTGCTCGGCCAGGAGTCCGCCAAGCAGGGCTGGACCGAACTCGACGCCGTGGGTTACGGATTGGTGGCCCTGGTCAGCCTCCCGGTCGCGGTCCGGAGCAGGGCACCGCTCGCCGTGCTGCTCGTCGTCCATCTGGCGTGGTTCGTGTACGTCACCGCCGGCTACTGGCCCGTGGTCGGCACCTTCGGACCCATGCTCTGCGTCTACACGGTCGCCTCCCTGTGCCCGCCCCGCACCTCGCTCCCCTGCACCGCACTGATGGCCGGGTTGTGGATCTACGCCGGTGCGATCAGCGAGGGCGCCTCCATGCCGTCCGTCGTCGGGCAGGCCGTCGGCTTCTCCCTGGTCCTCTGGCGCTTCGGGCACGTCGCGCGCCGGTCGGCCGAACTGGCACGGCAGTTGAAGCGGGAGCAGGACGAGCGGGCCCGGCGCGAGGTCGCCGAGGAACGCGGCCGGATCGCGCGCGAACTGCACGACGTCGTCGCCCACCACATGTCGGTGATATCCGTGCAGGCGGGCCTCGCGACGTTCGTCTTCGGCTCCGACCCGGCCACGGCACGCGCGGCGCTCGGCACCATCTCGGGGACCAGCGGCGAGGCGCTCGAAGAGCTCCGGCGCATGCTGCGGGTGCTGCGCGCCGAGGGCGGCACGGGTGAGGGCGGGGAGGGTGAGGGCGGCGAGTACGGGCAGTGCGGAGACGGTGGTCCCGCGGCGCCCATGCCCGGCCTGTCCCGTCTTGACGACATGGTCGAGCGCGTACGGGCCGGGGGCACCCGCGTCGAACTGCGCGTCACGGGAACGCCGCGGCCACTGGCGCCCGGCATCGAACTCTGTGCGTACCGCGTCGTCCAGGAGTCGCTGACCAACGTACTGAAGCACGCCCCCGGCGCCGCGGCGACCGTCGAACTCGCCTACCGGCGGCGGCACATCGAGGTCTGCGTCATCAACGACGGACAGGGGGTGATTCAGGACAGAGTGCGGACAGGCAGTGGACACGGCTTGATTGGGATGCGGGAGCGGGCCAAGCTCTACGGCGGGGCGATCAGCATCGGCCCGCTGAGCGAGGGGGGATTCGCGGTGCGCCTCACCCTGCCGACCTCGGCACGGGGGGACGACGCCACGGAGTGACCGGACAGCCGCATGACCGCATGCATCAGAGTGCTCGTCGTCGACGACCAGTTCCTCATCCGAGCGGGATTGGTGGGGCTGCTGCGCGCCGCGCCGGGCATGGAGGTCGTGGGGGAGGCGGGCGACGGCGACGAGGCCGTGGAGCTCGCCGCGCGGACCCGTCCCGACGTCGTCCTGATGGACATCCGGATGCCGGGCATGAACGGCATCACGGCCACCGCGAAGATCCTGCGGCAGGCCCCCGAACCGGCGCCACGCGTGCTGGTGCTGACCACGTTCGACCTCGACGAGTACGTGTACGGGGCGCTGCGGGCCGGAGCCTCCGGGTTCCTGCTCAAGGACTCGGGGCCCGAGCGGCTGCTCGCGGCGGTGACGGCGGTCGGCGGGGGCGACGCGCTCTTCGCGCCCAGCGTGACGCGGCGCCTGGTCGAGGCGTTCGCCCGGCGGGGGGTGGAACCCGACGGCGCGGAACGCAAGCCCCCGCCGGAGCTGAGGGCGCTGACCCTGCGCGAGGTCGAGGTCCTGAAGCTCATCGCCCGCGGCCTGACGAACGCGGACATCGCGGAGCGGCTCTACATCAGCGAGGCCACCGTCAAGACCCACCTCAACCGGACGATGAGCAAACTCGACCTGGACAGCCGGGCGCAGGCGGTGGTGGTCGCGTACGAGACGGGGCTCGTCACGCCGGGGGCGGCGGGCGGTCCGGGCTGACGCGGTGTCCCGCAGACCGCGGCCCGTCCTCTCCCCCGGGATGAGGACGGGCCGCGGGGCCGGGTGGGCGGTGGGCCCGGAAGCGGGCTCATAGGCGGGTTCAGCAGGTGACGACCTTGCCGTAGGAGCCGCGGCCCCAGGTCCACTCCCACTGCTCGTTGTTCTGGTAGGTGAGGCACGGCGAGTCGTTGCCCCAGTCGATGACGACCTTCAGGTGCATGGCCTGGCCGCAGTGGTTGGTCACCTTCACGTACTTCTTGTGCTTGATGACGTCCCGCTTGACGCAGGCCGGGGCCGTTCCCCGGAACGTCGCCGCGGAGGCGACGGAAGTGGTGGTGGGGGTGGCGGAGGTGGTGGACGTGGTGGACGTGGCGGGGGCGGTGGAGGTCGCCGAGACCGTCGGGGCCGTCGCGAGGACGGTGCCGAGGAGGGCGGATGCGGCGATGACGCCGCCGGCGAGCCGCTTGCCGTACTTCATGCCCGGTTCCCTTCGGGAGTACGTGGAGTCCGTGGAGTCCGGAGTCCGGTTCGTGCTGTTGGCCTGAATCCTGCTGTTGCCGCACCGAACTCTGCCGAGCCCTCCGATCGTGGAGGCGCAAGACATGGCCGAAGTCGCCCTTTCGGGGCCGTTCCCCGCCGCGGGAAGAGGCGGTGCCCGCCCTCACCCCCGTGAGAGGGCGGGCACCGCCGTTCGGGGGAGACGGTTCCTGTGTGATTCCCGCCGGAACCTCCCGATATAAGCGGTGCGTTCCGCTCGTGATCCAGAGTCATGGACCCGCCAACCGCGTTCAAGGGATGGTCGGTCCCTGTGGCACGGAGGTGACCATTCCGCAACGGTGTTCGAGCTGTGCAACAGGTGCAACGTGCCTGGTCCGGGGCGTGAAAATCCGAGTACTGAGGGGTGCGGGGGGAGTGGATGCGGGGCCGGGTGCGGGAAGTGGGTGTGGGGCTGGGCGCCGCATTTCGGAAGCATTGGGGCCTATGGGGCCGGTACTCGGGGTTCCGCATCGTGCCGTGGGACGGCGGTGGGACACTGTGCGGACGACCGCAGGGAGCGCGGCGGTGCTCGCCGTGGCCCGAACGCTCCCGTGCGCCCCCACTCCGGGAACTGAAATCCGGGCTCCGCGCATCCCTCTGGGTAGTCCGGCTGGGTGGTTCGTAGCGGGGGGCAGGACAGGCACGTACGGGGGGAACAGGGGGAGCAATGCCTCGTTGGAAGGCGCTACCGGATGAGCTCGACCCGCAGGTCAGGGAGTTCGCCGGCCAGCTGCGGAGGCTCGTTGACCGCAGCGGTCTGAGCATCGCGGCGGTGTCGGACCGCACCGGCTACAGCAAGACGTCCTGGGAGCGCTATCTGAACGGGCGGCTGCTCGCGCCGAAGGGGGCGATCGTCGCGCTGGCGGAGGTGACGGGTACGCCGCCCGTGCATCTCATCACCCTGTGGGAGCTCGCGGAGCGGGCGTGGAGCCGTTCCGAGATGCGGCACGACATGACGATGCAGGCGATACGCATATCGCAGGCTCGGGCGGCGTTGGGGGAGCCTTCCGCAGGTCCCGGGCACGGTACCGGTACCGGCCCCGTGCCCGGTACCGGTACCGGTACCGGTGCAGGGTCCGGGGTCGCCAAGCCTTCGGCGTCCCCGCAGCCTTCCGAGCCGGGCCGTGGGGGTAGCTGGGGCGTCGGTGGCGCGGGCGCCGTGGGGCGGGTGACGGGTGTGGCCGGGCCGGCCGGGGTGTCGCCCACCATGCCGCCGGGGGCGGCGCCGGGTGCGCCGGGTGCGCCGGGTGCGCCGGGTGCGCCGGGTGCGCCGGTGGACGGCGGGGGCACGCCCGATCGGCAGCGGGGCCGCAAGAAGCTGACGATGTTCCTCGCGGGGGTGGTCGGTGCGCTCGTCGTCATCGCCGCCGCGGTCTATCTGGTCGGCTTCGGCGACGACGGCAAGGGCGGCAACGAGGCGAAGCCGTCCGTGAAGCCGACCGCCGGCGACACGAAGCTTCCCGCCGGGGTCGAGTGCAGCGGCGAGGACTGTGCGGGCAAGGACCCCGAGAAGATGGGGTGCGGCGGCGACCTGGCCAGGACGACGGCGCGGACCACGATCGGCAGGACGCTGGTCGAGGTGCGGTACAGCAAGGTGTGCGGGGCCGCGTGGGCGCGGATCACGCAGGCGACGCCGGGGGACGAGCTGACGATCACCGGGGCGGGGGGCGGCGCCGAGGCGAAGCAGAACGGCACGGTGGACGCGGACTTCGACGCGTATACGCCGATGGTGGCGGCCAAGTCGGGCACGGCGGCGAAGGCGTGCGCGACGCTTGTGTCTGGGCGTGGGGGCTGTACGGGGGCGTAGGCGGCTGCGCTTGGGCGGGGTTTTGTGCGGGTCCGTTTGTGCTGGTGCGCCTCGGGTGCGTCTGTGGGGCGGGGCCGCGGGGGTATGTGCGTACTCGCTATCCCTGCGTCACGCTGCACGAACAACGGGGCTACAGGATGCTCGGTGCTCCGTTCGCACATACCCCCACGTCCCCTCCGGCGCGTGTGCGACCGCGGCCCGGTGGGGGTTGACCCGTCCTGCCGTACGTCGCGGGGCAAACGCCCCCCGCCCCCGCCCCTACCTCCGCCGTGCGCTGCGGGGCAAACGGGTGGGTGGGTGGGATACATCCGCCGCGAAGCGGCGGGCCCGTTCGTACCGGCGGACGGAAGGCGGGGGAGCCCCCACCCACCCATCCCGCGAAGCGGGAGATGGTGAAGGGAGTTCGGCCCCCACAAAAATGTGGGGGCCACACGCATGGCGGCGATTTCGCGGGGCAAGCGGACCGTACCCCCACGGGAGTGGTCACACCCCCACGGCGGCCGCCACGCTCCCTCCCCCGAGGTGGCGGCCGCCCCCCCAACAGCGACACGCGAACGCTGTGTGCTGGGCCACACCGACCCGGCGGCCAGGGGTACCCGGGGCGCGATAGCCTGACGGCGGATCTCTCTTGATGCCAAGAGATCGATCATCGCAAGGCGATCGAGGACTCGGCGAGGTGTCGGCGGGGATCCAGGAACCAGGGGATCCACGTATGAAGGACCGGGACCCCACCGCCAGCTGTCTTACGGAGATCGCCATGACCCGCACTCCCGTGAATGTCACCGTCACCGGCGCGGCCGGCCAGATCGGCTACGCGCTGCTCTTCCGCATCGCCTCGGGCCACCTGCTCGGCGCTGACGTGCCGGTCAACCTGCGCCTTCTTGAGATCACGCCGGCCCTGAAGGCCGCCGAGGGCACCGCCATGGAGCTCGACGACTGCGCCTTCCCGCTGCTGAACTCGATCGAGATCAGCGACGACCCGAACGTCGCCTTCGACGGCGCCAACGTCGCGCTGCTCGTCGGCGCCCGGCCGCGTACCAAGGGCATGGAGCGCGGTGACCTCCTCGAGGCCAACGGCGGCATCTTCAAGCCCCAGGGCAAGGCCATCAACGACCACGCCGCGGACGACATCAAGGTCCTCGTCGTCGGCAACCCGGCCAACACCAACGCGCTCATCGCGCAGGCCGCCGCACCGGACGTACCGGCCGAGCGCTTCACCGCGATGACCCGCCTGGACCACAACCGCGCCCTGTCGCAGCTGGCGAAGAAGACGGGCAGCTCGGTCTCCGACATCAAGCGCCTGACCATCTGGGGCAACCACTCGGCCACCCAGTACCCCGACATCTTCCACGCGGAGATCGCCGGCAAGAACGCCGCCGACGTCGTCAGCGACCAGGCCTGGCTCGCCGACGAGTTCATCCCGACCGTCGCCAAGCGCGGCGCCGCGATCATCGAGGCCCGTGGCGCCTCGTCGGCCGCCTCCGCCGCCAACGCCGCCATCGACCACGTCCACACCTGGGTCAACGGCACCGCCGCGGGCGACTGGACCTCCATGGGCGTCCCCTCGGACGGTTCGTACGGCGTGCCGGAGGGCCTCATCTCCTCCTTCCCCGTCACCACCAAGGACGGCAAGTACGAGATCGTCCAGGGCCTGGACATCAACGAGTTCTCGCGCACCCGCATCGACGCCTCCGTGCAGGAGCTCACCGAGGAGCGCGAGGCCGTCCGCGGTCTCGGCCTCATCTGAGCCGTAGCAGCACCCCTCACCCACCGCCCCCGGCGGCCGCTCTTCGCAGCGGCTGCCGGGGGCGGTCGGCGTTCCGGTGTTGCCCAGTTGCTCTCTGATGTAGTACTTCTTATACATGAGCGAGCAAGTGCACAACAGGTTGGCGATGGTGCGCGCCGAGCGAAAGGTGTCGCGACAGAGCCTGGCCGAGGCAGTGGGTGTCCACTACCAGACCATCGGCTACATCGAGCGGGGGCAGTACAACCCGAGCCTCGACCTCGCGCTGAAGATCGCGAAGTTCTTCGCGCTGCCGGTCGAGGCCCTGTTCTCGCTCGAGCCGTTTCGCCCGCTCACGGATCAGGTCTACGGGAGGAACAACTGATGACGGCCGCCGAGCAGCGCCCGCTGACGAAATACGACCGGTGGATGCACCGGCTGATGAACCGCCAGGAGGGGGCCTCCTTTCACGCCACCGCCACCCGCAGGCGAGCCATGGTCGCGCTCCACATGACGCTGACCGCGGCGGCCGTCACGGTCTGGCTGTTCTCCGTCGTCGGTGACGAACGCTGGGCGACGTTCACCCTGCTGGGGCTGCTGTTGCCGTGGTGCTTCGTGACCGGCGTTATCAACAGCTCGATCCGCGGCCTCCTCGATCTGCGGGTGCGCGCGCTGGACGAGCGGCAGCGCGCGGAGCGGAGCCGCGTCGCGGCCATGGCCCAGCGGGTGATGCTGTGGCTGCTTCTCGCGGTCACCGTCGCGGCGGGCGCCGCCGTCCTGAAGGGCCTGGACGTCGAAGGCTTCCTCTTCCCCGTCCTGTTCGCCGTCTTCGTCGTCCACTGGCTGATGCCGCTGTGGGTGGCGGGCCTCACGGTCGCCGACGAGCCGGCCGACGACCCTGTCGACGAGTGGGTCCCCGCCGAGGACTGACTCTCCCGCGCGGGCGGGCCCCCGGCCCGCCCGCGCGACATTCCGGTCTTTGCGTCGCCTACGGGGACAAACCCTGTGTCGAGCGTACGTTTGCCCCGAGCGCCCCCACGCGCAGTGACACAGCGCACTTTCAGCCAAGAGGGTGCATGCTTTCCGCGCCGAAGGGCAGGTGCTCCCGGCTACCGCGAGTGACAGGCGGGGCAAATGACAGGAATGGAAGGCAAACGGGACGTGTCCGCACAACAGACCATCCATGTGGGCGGAGAGTGGCGCGCCGCCGCCTCCGGCGCCACCCGCGAGATCCTCGACCCGGCGGACGCCAAGCCGTTCGCCGTGATCGCCGAGGGCGGAGCGGACGACGCGGACGCCGCCATCGCCGCTGCCCGCAAGGCCTTCGACGAGGGCCCCTGGCCGAGCACGCCGGTCGCCGAGCGCGCCGCGCTGCTGCGCCGCGTCGCCGACCTGCTCGTGCGTGACCGCGAGGAGATCGGGCTCCTGGAGAGCCGCGACGCGGGCAAGACCCTCGAGGAGGGCCGCGTCGACGTCGACTGCGTCGCCGACGCCTTCCGTTACTTCGCCGACCTGGTGATCGGCGAGGGCGCGGGCCGGGTCGTCGACGCGGGATCCGACGACATCCACAGCGTCGTCGTGCACGAGCCCGTCGGCGTCTGCTCGATGATCACGCCCTGGAACTACCCGCTCCTCCAGGCCAGCTGGAAGATCGCCCCGGCGCTCGCGGCGGGCAACACCTTCGTCATCAAGCCGAGCGAGATCACGCCGCTGACGACCGTCGCGCTCATCGAGCTGCTCGTCGAGGCCGGGCTCCCCGCCGGTGTCGCGAACATCGTGACCGGCCCCGGCCACACCGTCGGCGCCCGGTTCGCCGACCACCCCGACGTCGACCTGGTCTCCTTCACCGGCGGCCTCGTCTCCGGCACCAAGGTCGCCCAGGCCGCCGCCGCGGGCGTGAAGAAGGTCGCCCTGGAGCTCGGCGGCAAGAACCCGAACGTCGTCTTCGCCGACGCCTGCGCCACCGAGGAAGGCTTCGACACCGCCGTCGACCAGGCGCTGAACGCCGCCTTCATCCACAGCGGGCAGGTCTGCTCCGCCGGTGGCCGCCTCATCATCGAGGAGTCCGTGCGCGAGCGCTTCGTCGCCGAACTCGCCCGCAGGGCCCAGAAGATCAAGCTCGGCCGCGGCACCGAGGAGGGTGTCGAGTGCGGGCCGCTCGTGTCGCAGCAGCAGCGCGAGAAGACCGAGATGTACGTGGCGTCGGCCCTGGAGGAAGGCGCGGTGCTCCGCTCCGGGGGCAAGCGGCCCGAGCCGAGCGACGTGCGGCCCGCCGAGGGCTACTTCTACGAGCCGACCGTGCTCGACCAGTGCCACCGCGGGATGAAGGTCGTCCGCGAGGAGGTCTTCGGGCCGGTGCTCTCCGTCGAGACCTTCCGTACCGAGGACGAGGCCGTCGCCCTCGCCAACGACACCGAGTACGGCCTCGCGGGCGCCGTATGGACCAGCGACCAGGGCCGCGCCGCCCGCATGGCCCGCCGGATGCGCCACGGCACCATCTGGATCAACGACTTCCACCCCTACCTGCCGCAGGCGGAGTGGGGCGGCTTCGGCAAGAGCGGCGTCGGGCGCGAGCTCGGTCCCGCGGGCCTCGCCGAGTACCGCGAGTCCAAGCACATCTACCAGAACCTGGCACCGCAGCCGGTGCGCTGGTTCGCCGGCTGACCTCCGGCACGCAAGAGCAGTTCGCGCGGGGCGGGAAGTCCGCCCCGCGCAACACGTTCAAGCGCCCCCGCGCAACTCGTTCAAGCGCCCCCGCGCAACTCGTTCAAGCGCCCTCCGCTCATTACGCGCAAGCACCTTGGCACGACCTCGCAGGAAGAGGAGCATCACGCATGTCTGACCAGACCGAGTTCGACTACGTCATCGTCGGTGGCGGTACCGCAGGATCGGTGATCGCGTCCCGTCTCACCGAGGACCCGGACGTCACGGTCGCCGTCATCGAGGGCGGTCCCAGCGACATCGGCCGTGAGGACGTCCTCACGCTGCGCAAGTGGCTCGGTCTGCTCGGCGGTGAGCTGGACTACGAGTACACGACGACCGAGCAGCCGCGCGGCAACTCGCACATCCTGCACAGCCGCGCCAAGGTGCTCGGCGGCTGCTCGTCGCACAACACCCTGATCTCCTTCAAGCCGCTGCCGTCCGACTGGGACGAGTGGGAGGAGGCCGGGGCCACCGGCTGGAACGCCAAGGCGATGGACCCCTACTTCGGCAAGCTGCGCAACAACATCGTGCGCGTCGCCAAGAAGGACCAGAACCAGATCGCCACCGACTGGGTCGAGGCGGCGAAGACCGCGCTCGGCGTCCCCGAGGTCGTCGGCTTCAACGACAAGCCCTTCGACGAGGGCGTCGGCTTCTTCGACCTCTCGTACCACCCGGAGAACAACAAGCGCTCCTCCGCCTCGGTCGCCTACCTGCACCCCCACATGGAGGCCGGTGACCGCCCGAACCTCCACCTCTTCCTGGAGACGTGGGCCACCAAGCTGGAGCTGGACGGCAAGACCGCGCGCGGTGTCCACATCCGCGCCAAGGACGGTGTCGAGAAGCTGTTCACCGCCCGCCGTGAGGTGCTCGTCTGCGCCGGCGCCGTCGACACGCCGCGGCTGCTCATGCACTCCGGCATCGGCCCGAAGAAGGATCTCGAAGCCCTCGGCATCCCCGTCGTGCACGACCTGCCCGGCGTCGGCGAGAACCTCATCGACCACCCCGAGTCGGTCATCGTCTGGGAGACGAACGGGCCGATCCCCGGCAACTCCGCGATGGACTCGGACGCCGGTCTGTTCGTGCAGCGGGACCCGGACCACAAGGGCCCTGACCTGATGTTCCACTTCTACCAGATCCCGTTCACCGACAACCCGGAGCGGCTCGGCTACGAACGCCCCGAGCACGGTGTGTCGATGACCCCGAACATCCCCAAGTCCCGCTCCCGCGGCCGTCTCTACCTGACGTCGGCGGACCCCGAGGTCAAGCCCGCGCTCGACTTCAAGTACTTCGAGGACGAGGGTGACTACGACGGGCGGACGCTCGTCGACGGCATCAAGCTGGCGCGCAAGGTCGCGCAGGCCGAGCCGTTCAAGAAGTGGCTCAAGCGCGAGGTGTTCCCCGGCCCGGACGTCACCGACGACGCCGAGATCAGCGAACTGGTGCGCAAGGCCGCGCACACCGTCTACCACCCGGCCGGCACCTGCCGAATGGGAGCTTCCACTGATGAACTCGCCGTGGTCGACCCGGAGCTGAAGATCCGCGGCCTGGCAGGAATCCGTATCGCGGACGCATCCGTCTTCCCGACGATGCCCGCCGTGAACCCGATGATCGGAGTGCTCATGGTCGGGGAGAAATGTGCCGAGATCCTTGGTGGTGACGGCCGATGAACGAGACCGCCGTGAACACCGCGGACAAGACGCCCCCCTCGCACGAGAAGACCACGAAGGACGACGGGCCCGTCTTCGCCGTCAAGAACCTCTGGAAGGTCTTCGGACCCGGCGCCGAGCGCATACCCGGCAACGAGGAGGTGCACGGCCTCAGCCCCGCCGAACTGCGCGAGCGGACCGGCTGCACCGCCGCCGTGCGCGACGTCTCCTTCGAGGTCAACAAGGGTGAGGTCTTCGTCGTCATGGGCCTGTCGGGCTCCGGCAAGTCCACCCTCGTACGCTGCCTGACCCGGCTCATCGAGCCCACCGCGGGCAGCCTCTCCATCGACGGCGAGGACGTCCTCGCCATGGACAAGGCCCGCCTGCGCGAACTGCGCCGCCACCGCGCCGCCATGGTCTTCCAGCACTTCGGCCTGCTCCCGCACCGCTCCGTCCTCGACAACGTCGCGTACGGCCTGGAGATCCAGGGCGTCGGCAAGGCCGAGCGCCGCGCCAAGGCCCTCGAAGTCGTCAAGAAGGTCGGCCTCGAAGGGCTCGAACAGCGCAAGCCCGGCCAGCTCTCCGGCGGCCAGCAGCAGCGCGTGGGCCTGGCCCGAGCCCTCACCGTCGACCCCGAAGTCCTCCTCTTCGACGAGCCGTTCAGCGCCCTTGACCCGCTGATCCGCCGCGACATGCAGGAGGAAGTGGTCCGCCTGCACCGTGAGGAGGGCCGCACGATGGTCTTCATCACCCACGACCTCAGCGAGGCCCTCAAGCTCGGCGACCGCATCGCGCTGATGCGCGACGGCCAGGTCGTCCAGCTCGGCACCCCCGAGGAGATCGTCGGCTCCCCGGCCGACGACTACGTCCGCGACTTCGTCCGCGACGTGGTGCGCGCCGACGTGATCAGCGTACGCAGCGCCATGCGCCCGGCCGCCGACGACGAGGAGGCCCGCGGCGCGGCCCTGGCGCCCGATGCCAAGGTCTCCGAGGCCATCGAGGCCGTCGCCCGCACCGGCTTCCCGGTGCGCGTGATGGACGGCAAGCGGTGCCTCGGCGTGGTGGACCACGCCGGGCTGCTCGCCGTGGTCGCGGGGACCTCGGCCCCCGCGCGGACCCCAGCCCCCGGCCAGGGCGAGGTGGTCGCCTGATGGCCACCGCCACCGCTTCGGGACCCGTCAGGGACACGGGAATCGGCGCGCTCCTGCGTCACCGTGCCGTCGGCAAGCTCCTGCTGCTCGCCGTCGCCGCGGCCGTCCTCGTGCCGATCGCCAGCGCCAAGTGGGCCTCCGGCGCCTGGCCCGACGCCCTCACCGTCGACCTGACCGAGCCGCTCGGCAGGACCACCGACTGGATCATCGACAACCGCGACAGCCACCCGCTGTTCATCTACTTCCTCGGGCACGTCAGCAACGCCATCGTGCTCTCCGTGCGCGGCGTCTACCTCGTGCTGCTCGCCGCCGGATGGGCCGGTGTGACCATCGGCGCCGGGCTCGTCGCCTGGCGCGTCGCGGGCGTCAAGCTCGCCGTCATGGCGTCCGCCGCGTTCGCCGTCTGCGGTCTGCTCGGCATGTGGGTGCCGACCATGCAGACGCTCGCCCTGATGATCGTCGCGGTCCTCGTCTCCGTCGTGATCGGCCTGCTCCTCGGCCTCGCGGGCGGCCTGAACGACCGGATCTTCCGGATCCTGCGGCCCGTCCTCGACACCATGCAGGTGCTGCCCGCGTACGCGTACCTGCTGCCGTTCGCCCTCGTCTTCGGCATGGGCGTCCCGGCCGCCATCATCGCCACCGTCGTGTACGCGGCCCCGCCCATGGCCCGGCTCACCGCGCTCGGCCTGCGCGGCGCCGACGGCGGCGTGATGGAGGCGGTGACCTCGCTCGGCGCGACCGGGCGCCAGCGGCTCTTCTCCGCGCGCCTGCCGCTCGCGAGCAAGCAGCTCCTGCTCGGCCTCAACCAGACGATCATGATGGCGCTCTCCATGGCCGTCATCGCCTCGGTGATCGGCGCAGGCGGCCTCGGCGACCGCGTCTACCAGGCGCTCTCCACCGTCGACGTCGGCCAGGCGCTCGCCGCAGGCATCCCCATCGTGCTGCTCGCCGTGGTCCTCGACCGCGTCACCGGCGCCGCCGGCGAGAAGGCGGGCGCCAACGCCGACGACCACTCCGCGTTGCGCGGCCGGCGCGGCTGGTCCGTCGCCGCCGCCGGAACGGTCGTCGCCGCGCTCGCCGCCCGCTTCGCGGACCGCGTGGACTGGCCGACCGACTGGGTCGTCAACATCGCCCCTTCGGTCAACACCGGCAAGGAGTGGATGGTCGACCACATCTACACCGGCGTACCCGTCGTCGGCGGCACCGCCGACTGGGCGGCGCACTTCACCACCTGGATCCTCAACCCGGTCAGGGACGGCCTGCAGGGCCTGCCCTGGTGGTCGGTGCTGCTCGTCGTCGCCGCGCTCGCCTGGCTGATCGGCACCTGGCAGACGGCGCTCACCGCCGTCGCCGCGATGGCCGCGATCGGCGTGCTCGGCGTCTGGGACAAGTCCCTCGACACGCTCGCGCAGGTCCTCGCCGGAGTCGCCGTGACGCTGGTCCTCGGCTTCGCGATCGGCATCGGGGCGGCCCGCAGCAAGCGCTTCGAACGGCTGCTCCGTCCGGTGCTCGACGTCTTCCAGACGATGCCGCAGTTCGTCTACCTGATCCCGGTCGTCGCCCTCTTCGGCATCGGCCGCGCCCCCGCGGTCGCCGCCGCCGTCGTCTACGCGCTGCCCGCCGTCGTCCGCATCACCACGCAGGGCCTCGGCCAGGTCGACGCCGCCGCGATGGAGTCCTCGCGCTCGCTCGGCGCCTCCAGCTGGCAGCAGCTGCGCAAGGTCCAGCTGCCGCTGGCCCGCCCGGCCCTGATGCTCGCCCTCAACCAGGGCGTCGTCCTGGTCCTCGCCGTCGTCGTCATCGGCGGACTGGTCGGCGGTGGCGCGCTCGGCTACGACGTCGTGTTCGGCATCGCGCAGGGCGACCTGGCGACCGGCCTGGTGGCCGGTGCCGCGATCGTCTGCCTCGGCCTGATGCTCGACCGCGTCACGCAGCCCACGGCCCGCCGCGCGAAGAAGGGAGCGTGACATGCGAGTACGTCCCATGCGCGTGCGTACCGTGCGCGTTCGTACGCGTGTCATGAGCGCCGTCACGGCAGGCGGGGCGCTCCTCGCGCTCACCGGCTGCGGCGCCGCCGACATGAGCAAGCAGGCGTCCCCGTACGCGAACGCCGAGGGCGCCAAGACCGTGACCCTCTCGGTCCAGTCCTGGGTCGGCGCGCAGGCGGACGTCGCCGTCGCCGAGTACCTGCTCAAGAACGAGCTGGGCTACCGCGTCGACAAGGTCCAGATCGACGAGGTGCCCGCCTGGGACGCCCTCAGCCAGGGCCGCGTCGACGCGATCATGGAGGACTGGGGCCACCCGGACCAGGAGCAGCGGTACGTCAAGGACAAGAAGACGATCGTGCCCGGCGGCGACGTCGGCGTGACCGGGCACATCGGCTGGTACGTCCCGACGTACTTCGCCAAGAAGCACCCGGACGTCACGGACTGGAAGAACCTCAACAAGTACGCGGACCAGTTCAAGACGTCCGAGAGCGGCAGCAAGGGCCAGCTCATGGACGGCTCCCCGTCGTACGTGACGAACGACAAGGCCCTGGTGCAGAACCTGGACCTGGACTACCAGGTCGTCTTCGCGGGTTCCGAGGCGGCGCAGATCACCCAGATCGAGCAGTTCGCCAAGCAGCGGAAACCGTTCCTCACCTACTGGTACAAGCCGCAGTGGCTGTTCGAGAAGGTGCCGATGACGGAGGTGAAGCTGCCCGAGTACAAGGAGGGCTGCGACGCCGACCCCGCCAAGATCAAGTGCGCCTACCCGCACACGCCGCTGCAGAAGTACTTCAACGCGGACTTCGCCAAGAACGGTGGCGACGCCGCGGAGTTCCTGAAGCACTTCAAGTGGTCGGAGGAGGACCAGAACGAGGTCTCCCTGCTGATCGCGGACAAGAAGATGTCGCCGGACGACGCGGCGAAGAAGTGGGTCGACGAGAACAAGTCGAAGTGGAAGGCGTGGCTGCCCAAGTAGGGCCGCGTCGGTGAATCCGGTGCCGGGTGCCCGTCCCCTCGGAACGGGCGCCCGGCACCGTCATGTCTAGGCGAGCCCGTCGACGACGTCGCGCAGGGCCGCCATCGTCCTGTGCAGCAGCCCAGGACCGAACGTGATGCGTGTGGCGCCGAGTTCGCCCAGCTCCCTGAGCGAAGGTCCGTCCGGCCTCGCCACCACGTTGAGCGGCCCCTCGATCCCCGCCCGCAGCGCGGGAATCGCCTCGGCCGGCGCCAGGATCGGGTACACGCAGTCCGCGCCGGCGGCCACGTACGTGCGGGCCCGCTCGATGGCCGCGGCCGGGTCGGTCACGCCCCTGACGAACGTATCCACCCGGGCGTTGACGAAGAGCCGGTCGCCCGCGGCCCCGCGCACCTCGGCGAGGAAGGCGGCCTGCTCCTCGGGGTCCTTGAGGGAGTCGGCACCGCCGTGGTGGCCGCCGGTGGAGTCCTCCAGATTGCAGCCGACCGCACCCGTATCGAGGAGCCGGTCCACCAGCTCCTTCGGCGCGAGCCCGTACCCGCCCTCGATGTCGGCGGTCACGGGCACGGAGACGGCCCGTACGATCCGCGCGATCGCCGCGAACATCTCGTCCGGCGGCACCTGCCCGTCCTCGTACCCGAGGGAGAGCGCGACGCCCGCGCTCGGCGTGGCCAGCGCCTCGTACCCGGCCTCCTCGAACACCCGGGCGCTCGCGGCGTCCCACGGCCCCGGCAGGACCAGCGGGTCACCCGGCGCCCGTCCGTGGTGCAGGGCGCGCAGTGTGTCGACGTGGTTCACCATGCCGGGCCTCCGGGCTCGATGCGGCGGCTGACCATCAGCCGGTTCCAGCTGTTGATGACGGTGATCACCCCGATGAGATGGGCGAGTTCACCCTCGTCGAAGTGTGCCGCGGCCCGCGCGTAGACGTCGTCGGGCACGAAACCCTCGGTGAGTACGGTGATCGCCTCGGTCAGCGCGAGGGCGGCGCGCTCGCGCTCGCTGAAGAAGCCACCCGCCTCGTCCCAGGCGTTGAGGAGGGCGATCCGCTTGGGGCTCTCGCCGTTCTTCAGGGCGATGTCCACATGCATGTCGAGGCAGAAGGCGCACGCGTTGATCTGCGAGGCGCGCATCATCACCAGCTCGGCGAGCGCGGGGTCACCGAGCCCCTGCTTGGCCGCGGCACTCAGCGCGCTCATCGCGCCGGTGACGCCCTTGTCCAAGTGCGTGGTGCGTGCGCTCACTTGGCGCCGCCCGCCTTGTAGTGGCCAGGCACCTGACGGGTGCTGACGCCGAAGCGGTTCCACGCGTTGATGACGGTGATCGCGGCGATCAGCTGGGTCAGCTCGGCCTCGTCGAAGTGCGCGGCCGCCTTCGCGTACACCTCGTCCGGCACGAAACCGTCGGTCAGTACGGTGATCGCCTCGGTCAGCTCGATCGCCGCGACCTCCTTGGCCGTGTAGAAGTGCTGCGACTCCTCCCACGCGCTGAGCTGGATGATCCGCTCGACGCTCTCACCCGCCGCGAGGGCGTCCTTGGTGTGCATGTCGAGGCAGAGCGCGCAGCGGTTGAGCTGCGAGGCCCGGATCTTGACGAGCTCGTAGATCACCGGGTCGAGGCCCTTACGGGCGGCGGCGTCCAGCTTGATCATGGCCTTGAAGACCTCGGGGGCGTGCTGGGCCCAGGCGAGGCGGGGGGTGTGCTCGTGGACGTACCCCTCGGGGGCGGTGGCCGTGCTGTCGGGGGTGGTCGGGTTCGTGGTCATGCTTCGACACTACGGACGCGGTAGCCCACGGGTATGGTCCATTTCCATGGGAGATACATGGGCCACTTCCGCGGAGGGCGCGGCGGCCGGACCGGGCGGCACTCCGGGAAGCACGTCGGGCGGCGTCCCGAACGGCATCCCGGGCGGTGTCCTGGGCGTCGACCTCCATCTGGAGACCGGCGGCGGCGCGTCCCGCCACGGTGTCCGCAAGGGCCTGACGGACGCCCTGCGCGAGGCCGTGCGCGGCGGGCGTCTCGCCCCCGGCACCCGCCTGCCGTCGTCCCGTTCGCTCGCCGCCGACCTCGGCATCGCCAGGAACACGGTCGCCGACGCCTACGCCGACCTGGTCGCCGAGGGCTGGCTCACCGCGCGCCAGGGCTCGGGCACACGCGTCGCCGAGCGCGTCGTCACGCCACCCGTGCGCCCCGCGCCGCCCCGCAGAAGGGGCGGGGCCCCGCTGTTCGACCTCGGCCCCGGCGCGCCGGACCTGTCGTCCTTCCCGCGCACGCAGTGGCTCAAGGCGGCCCGCCGCGCGCTCGCCGCGGCACCTGACGACGTGCTCGGTTACGCGGATCCGCGCGGCCGCATCGAGCTACGCACCGCCCTGGCCGGCTACCTCGCGCGGGCCCGCGGCGTCCACGCGGACCCCGACCGGATGGTCGTCACCGCCGGGTTCGTGCACGGCCTCTCGATCATGGGCCGCGTGCTGCGGGCCCGCGGCCTTCGGGAGGTGGCCGTCGAGTCGTACGGCCTGGACATCCACTGGAACCTGCTGCATCGCGCGGGCCTGCGGACGGTGCCTCTGGACTTCGACGACGCGGGTACCGATGTGGTGGGGCTGGGCGCCGGTTCCGGTTCAAGCTCGAGTTCAAGCACCGGTTCCAGCTCCGGTTCCGGCTCCAGTTCAAGCTCCGGTTCCAGCTCCAGTTCAAGCTCCGGTTCCGGCTCAGCGAAGGCGGTGCTGCTCACCCCGGCCCACCAGTTCCCGATGGGCGTGCCGCTGCACCCCGACCGGCGGGCGGCCGTCGTCGACTGGGCGCGCCGCGAGGGCGGGGTGATCCTGGAGGACGACTACGACGGCGAGTTCCGCTACGACCGCCAGCCCGTCGGAGCACTCCAGGGCCTCGACCCCGAGCACGTCGTGTACCTCGGCACGGCCAGCAAGTCCCTCGCCCCCGGCCTGCGCCTGGGCTGGATGGTGGTGCCGTCCGGCTTGCGGGACGAGGTCCTCGCCGAGAAGAACGCGGCGGGCGCCTCATGCGGTGTCCTGGACCAGCTGACCCTGGCGGAGTTCATCACCTCCGGGGCGTACGACCGCCATGTGCGCGCCGCCCGCCTGCGCTACCGCCGCCGCCGCGACCAGCTGGTGGAGGCGCTCGCGTCCCGTTGCCCCGAGGTCCGCGCCACGGGCATCGCGGCGGGCCTGCACGCGGTCCTGGAACTCCCGCCGGACACCGAACAGTCCATCACCCAGGCAGCCAACTGGGAACACCTCGCGGTCCAGGGCCTGGCCAACTTCCGCCACCCTCTCGCAACGGTGCGACGGCAGGACGCGCTGGTAGTGGGGTACGGGACACCGACGGAGCGGGCGTGGGCGGGGGCGTTGGGGGCGTTGTGCCGGGTGTTGGGGTGAGGGGGAATTTCCAACCCCTCCGGGGAAATTCCAGCCCCTCGGGGAAATTCCCAGTCCCGCCGGTGGGGAAGATCCAGCCCCTCGGGGGAAATTCCAGCCCCTCCGGCGTTTGAGGAGCGGGGTCCGGGGCGGAGCCCCGAGGCGCCCGCCGAAGGTGCCCCAGGGACGACGCCGACCCGAACCCACCCAGGATGGACTACCGAGCCCCGTCCTCCGCCCCCGGCGCCTCGCCAAACCGCACCAACGCCAACGCCCCCGCCACAGCCACCGCGAACCCGAGAACCGCCAGCCACTCCAGCCCGTCGCGCGTACGGTCACCCAGCCACACCACGCCCACCACCGCGGGACCGATCGTCTCGCCGATCACCAGCCCCGCCGTGGCCGTCGTCACCGACCCCCGCTGCAACGCCGAGGTGAGCAGCAGGAAGGCCGCACCACCCCCGACCAGCAGGGCGTACGTCGCAGGGTTGGCGAGCAGCGCACCGGGCGACAGGTCGTCGATGAGGCGTACGGTCACCTCGACGACCCCGAAACCGAACCCCGCTCCCAGGCCGAGCGCCAACGCCCGCCCCCGCCCGGGCAGCCGCCCGGCAACCGTGCCGAGGAGCAGAACGGCGACCGCGACGCCGAGCATCACGTACCGCAGAGTCGTCGAGCCCGTACGGTCGCCCTCGTCACCGGAGGCGAGACCGAGCATCGCGAGCCCCGCGCAGACGACACCCACCGCCCCCCATTCGACGCCGCTGAGCCGCACCCGCAGCATCCGGGCCGCGACCACCGCCGTGACGGCGAGACTCGCGGCGAGCGCGGCGCCCACCGCGTAGATCGGAATGGAGCGCAGGGCCACGATCTGCAGCAGGAAGCCGACCCCGTCGAGGCCGAGGCCCACGAGGTAGCGCCACTGGCGCAGGGCGCGCAGCAGCAGTGCGGGGTCGACACCGGAACCGGTGCCTGGCGCGGTGGCGCGCGCGGCGACCGCCTGAAAAACGGAGGCCGTGCCGAAGCAGACCGCTGAGCCGAGCGCGCAAATCATCCCAAGAGACACGGAGTGACTGTAAAGGAAGGCGAGTAGGCGAAGACGCGAGGGGATTCAAGGCACATTCGGGAAAGACGGCTGGTACGGGGCGCCGTCCCCTACCTACGCTGGACGCCGATCGCGTACGACATCGGGGTCGCGTACGACATCGGAGTCGCCTGCGGCAACGGGATCACGTACGGCAACGGGATCACGTACGACAACAGGATCACGTACGACAACAGGACCGCGTACGACAACGGGGAAGCGTGCCACATGGCGGAGAAGCGACAACGGCGGCTGAGGTCGAGCACGGTAGCGCTCGGCAGCATGGGGGTCCTCGCCGCGGCCCTCACCTCCTGCGGCTCCGACCCGGACCGCCGCTGCGTGGACCGCGACAGCTACGACATCGCCAAGGGCTACCGCGTGGTCAGCGACAGCAAGTGCAAGCCCGGCACCTCGGGCTCCGCCTCCTCCGGCAAGTCCCGCAAAAGCCCGTCCGGCACCGGCAAGACGTCGGGCCGTACCGACGCCGCCTGGTACTACGACGCCGACGTCGACGGCCGCTACGCCGACGACGGCACCTTCAGCCGCAGCGAGGCGGTGGACCGGGACGGCTTCGGCTGCTCGGGCGGCGGCAGCGGCGGCGGCTGAGCGGACGGCACGCGACCGGAACGGACACGTACGCCATGGAACGCCGCACCATCGAACCGCGCCCCGGCTGGCAGCGGACCGTCGAGGAGCAGGGGCTCATCTACCCCCTCACGCGCTACCCCGACGGCACCCTGCGCCCCTACTGGGACGAGAGCGCCTACTACGTCTTCTCGCTCCCCGAGGTCGAGGCGCTCGAAGAGGTCGTGGCGGAGCTGCACGCGATGTGCCTGGCCGCCGCCGAGCACATCGTCGCGCACGACCGCCTCGCCGATCTCGGCATCACGGACCCGCCAGTGGCCGACGCCGTCACCGAGGCCTGGCGCCGCAGGGCCGAACTGCCGTCCCTCTACGGCCGTTTCGACCTGCGCTACGACGGCACCGGCCCGGCCAAGATGCTGGAGTACAACGCCGACACCCCCACCTCCCTGGTCGAGGCCGCGAGCCCGCAGTGGTTCTGGATGGAGGAGCGCTTCCCCGGCGCCGACCAGTGGAACTCCCTCCACGAGCGGCTCGTGGACGCCTGGAAGAAGCAGGCTCCGCTGCTGCCGCCCGGCAGCCCGCTGTACTTCGCGCACTCCGCCGCCGACGAGCTCGGCGAGGACCTGATGACGGTCGCGTACCTGCGGGAGACGGCGGAACAGGCGGGCCTGACCGCCGAGTCCATCTCCATGGAGGACATCGGCTGGGACCGCCTCTCGCGCCGCTTCGTCGACAAGAAGCTCCGTTTCATGCGCGGTTGCTTCAAGCTCTACCCGTGGGAGTGGCTGACCACGGACCGCTTCGCCCCGCACGTCCTGGAGACCCTCGACAACGGTGGCGGCACCGGTTCGACGCTGTGGATCGAGCCCGCCTGGAAGATGCTCCTCTCCAACAAGGCGCTCCTGGCGATCCTCTGGGAGCTCTACCCGGGCCATCCGAACCTCCTTCCCGCCTACCTGGACGGTCCGCGCGAGCTGGCCTCGGAACGCGGATACGTCGCCAAGCCGCTGCTGGGGCGCGAGGGCGCCGGGGTGACGGTGCACGAGCCGGGCTCCGCACCCGTACCTCCCGGCGAACCCTGCTGCTACCAGGAGCTGGCGCCCCTCCCGGACTTCGAAGGCAACCGGGTCGTCCTCGGCGCGTGGGTCGTCGAGGACGAGGCGGCAGGACTCGGCATCAGGGAGTCGTCCGGACTGATCACGGATGAGTACGCGCGGTTCGTCCCCCACGTGATCCTGTGAGCGCGTCGGCGATCCGGTGAGTGCGCCGGTTCGGCCGCCCGCGTCACTCAGGCTCCGGCGTCCGTGCCGGCGTCCGTGCCGGCGTCCGTACCGGCGTGAGTGTCGGCGCCGAGCCGGACCAGCATCTTGCCGGTGTTCGCCCCGCGCAGCACCCCGAGGAAGGCCTCGGGCGCCCGCTCGATGCCGTCGACGACGGTCTGCTCGGTACGCAGGGTGCCGTCGGCGAGCAGCGGCGCCGCCCGGCCGATCCACTCCGGGAACAGGTCGAGGTGGCTGGTGACGAGCATGCCCCGCAGGCTCGCCTCCTGGTGGGCGGCCCGGAAGAGGTTGTCGGGGCCGGGCGGCGGCGTGGTGGCGTTGTACGTGCTGATGGCGCCGACCATGGCGATGCGGCCCCCCGGACGGATCGCACCGATCGCGGCCTGCAGGTGGTCGCCGCCGACCGAGTCGAGATAGACGTCCACGCCGTCGGGCGCCGCCTGCGCGAGCTGCTCGGACAGGGCGCCCTCGCAGTAGTCGATGGCGGCGTCGTACCCGAAGGTGTCGAGGAGCTTCTTCGTCTTCGCCGGGCCGCCTGCCGACCCGATCACCCGGGAGGCGCCGAGCTCACGGGCGATCTGCCCGGCGACGCTGCCGACCGCCCCGGCCGCGGCGGACACGAAGACGACATCGCCCTCGCGCACCGGGGCGGTACGGGTCAGCGCGGCGTACGCCGTCAGGCCCGTCGCGCCGAGCGGACCGAGGTAGGCGGCGGCCGGAGCGAGCGTCGTGTCGATGACCGTCGCGGCGGCGGCGTCGAGCACGGAGTGTTCCCGCCACCCCAGGAAGTGCGAGACGGTCGCGCCGACAGGAACCCCGGGGGCCGTCGACGCGACGACCTCGCCGACCGCGCTGCCTTCGAGCGGGGCGCCGACCTGGAACGGTTCGATGTAGGACGGCGCGTCGTTCATGCGGCCCCGCATGTACGGGTCGACCGACATCCAGGTGTTGCGCACGAGTATCTGCCCCTCGTCGAGCCGCTCGGGAAGCTCGACGGTCGCCAGCTCGAAGTCCGCGGCGCTGGGCTCACCCACGGGGCGGGCGGCGAGACGGATTTCACGGGAGAGGTTCATGGTGACTCCTGAGTCTGGTTCTGGTTCTGGTTCTGGATTTGGTTCTGGATTTGGTTCTGGATTTGGTCACGGATTTTGGTTCTGGATGTGTCCCCGGATCTGGGACCGGTGCGAGCCCGGGGGCCCGTGCTCCCATCTCCGTGACCGCGATGTCGCGTTCGGCGGGGGTCGATCCGCGTTCACAGGGATCAAGGTGCCGGACGGCGCGCACGGAACGCTGACGGTCCACGCACGGCGTTCCGTCAGCGGCGCACGCACCCCGTGCGGGCCGTGGCGACCCCCCGATTAACGTTGCCGCATGCGATTCGAGGTGCTTGGCCCGCTGACGGTGCGCACGCGGGACGGTGCGGCGGCGCCGGCCCCGGAGCCGAAGGTGCGCGCACTGCTGGCCGCGCTTCTCGTACGCATGGGCGGCCCGGTCGCGGCGGATACGCTGGTCGACGACCTGTGGGGCGGGCGTCCGCCCTCCTCGCCCCTCAACTCCCTCCAGACGAAGGTCTCCCAGCTGCGCCGCGCGCTGGAGGCGGCGGAGCCGGGCGGCCGCGGTCTCGTGGCGTACGGCCCCGCCGGGTACGAGCTGCGCATACCGCCCGAGCACGTGGACGCCACCCGTTTCGAGACGCTGACCTCCCGCGCGTACACGGCACACACGGACCCGACGGCCCAGGCATCCCTGCTGACCGACGCACTGGCGCTGTGGCGTGGGCCCGCCTACGCCGACTTCCGCGACGCCGACTTCACACGTGCGGCCGTCACGCACCTGGAGGAGCAGCGCCTCACCGCCCAGGAGACGCTGGCCGAACTGCGTCTGGCACGCGGCGAACACGCCCTGCTGGCCGACGAACTGGCCCCCTTGGCAGCCCGCGAACCGCTCCGCGAACGCCTGCGGGCCGCCCACCTCCGCGCCCTCTACGGCTCCGGCCGCGCGGCCGAGGCCCTGGACTCCTACCGCGACCTGCGACTGCACCTCACCGAGGAACTGGGCATCGACCCGAGCCCCGAACTGGTGGCACTGCACGAGGCGATGCTGCGACAGGAGGTGGACTTGGGTGCGGCGGGTGCGGCGGGTGTGGTGGGTATGGCAGGTGCGGCGGATGTGAGGGGAGTGGCGGATGGAGCGGTGTCTGCGGGCGTGTCTGCGGCAGTGACTGCGACTGCGGCTTCGGCTTCGGTCGCGGCCGGAACCGCGTACACGGCCGGAACCGCGTACACGGCCGGAACCGCGTACACGGCCGGAACCATGCGTGCGGCTGGAGCCGTGCAAGCGGCTGGAGCCGTGCAAGCGGCAGCGGCCGTGGAGCACCCGCCGACCAACCTCCCCGCGCAGGTCACGGACCTCATCGGCCGCGACCGGGCCATCGCCCGCATACGTGACCTCGTCGGCGCCGGACGCCTGGTCACACTCACGGGCCCCGGTGGCGTGGGCAAGACGCGCCTGGCCCTGGCGGCGGCGTCGGGCCTGACGTCGGACTTCCCCGACGGCATCCGCCTGGCCGAACTCGCCGGAATCCGGGGCGAGGGATCGGTCGAGGTGGCGGCCACGGTGGCGGCGGCACTGGGCATACGTGACGACGCACCGGGGGAACCGGTGGCAGAGGCCGACGGGACCGACGGGCCCACGAGAGCCGAGGGAGCCGGGAGAGCCGGGGGAGCCGGGGGAGTCGGGGGAGTCGGGGGAGTCGGGGAAGCCGAAGGGCCCGAGACGCCCGAGCGGCCCGAGGGTCTCCAGGAACTCCAGGGATCCCAACTACTCCAGGGAAGCCCCGAAACAAGCAACATCCACGACGCCAACACCTCCCTCACCCTCACCCCCTCCCCCTCCCCCTACCCCTACCCCTCAGACCTCCCTGCCGCAGCCGAGCGACTCGGCCGAGCCCTGGCCGGACGCCGCCTCCTGCTCGTCCTCGACAACTGCGAGCACGTCCTCGGCCCCGTCGCCGACCTCACCGCCCACCTCCTGCGCAACGCCCCGGGCCTGCACATCCTCGCCACCAGCCAGGAACCCCTCGCCCTCACCGGCGAGACCTTGGAGGCCGTCGCCCCGCTCGGCGAGGAGGGCGCGCTGAGGCTGTTCGCCGTCCGCGCCGCTGCCGCCGCGCCCGGTTTCACCCTGGACGACGGGAACCGTGAGGCCGTCGCCCTCATCTGCCGCCGCCTCGACGGCATCCCGCTCGCCGTCGAACTCGCCGCCACCCGCGTACGAGCCCTCGGCGTGCACGCCCTCGCCGACCGCCTGCACGACCGCTTCCGCCTACTGAACCAGGTACGCCGCGACGCCCCGGCCCGCCAGCGCACGCTCCGCGCAATGATCGACTGGAGCTGGGAACTCCTGACGGCACCGGAGCAACGAGCACTGCGCCGACTCGCCGTGTTCGACGGCGGGTTCACTCTGACCAGCGCGGAAGCCGTCCTGACGGAGACGCACCCGGCGACGGACACAACGGAGGCGCACACCCCGCACCCCGCACCAGAAGCAACCGAGTCGGCGCGGACGCACCCGGCGATGGAACCCGCCCCGGAGGACGACGTCCTCGACCTGGTGACCCGTCTGGTGGACCGCTCCCTCCTCGCTCCGACCACGACCGGCGCCTCCGATCCGCGCTACCGCATGCTCGAATCCGTCACCGCGTACAGCCTCGAACGCCTCGACGACGCAGCCGAGACCACCATGACCCGCGACCGCCACGCCCTCCACTTCGCCTCCCTCGCCGAACGTGCCGCCACCGCCCTGCGCGGCCCCGACCAACGGAATTGGCTACGCCGCCTCGACCACGAGACGGCCAATCTCCGTACCGCCCTGAACTGGTCGATCACCACCTCCGACGCCCCGAAGGCCCTCCGCCTGGTCAATGCCCTGACCTGGTACTGGTTCCTCCGTGGCCGCCTCCGCGAAGCCATGCGCTTCCTGGACCAGGCGCTGAGCCTGCCCCCGGCAGCCGCATCCGGCGAGCACCCCACCGACCTCGCCTCGGCCCGCACCGCCGCCGCCGCGGCACACGCCGCCTTCGCCCTGCTGACCGGCGAACCCGCCTGCGCCCACGGCAACACGTGCGAACGCGAGACCACCACCCCCGCCGACGCCCGTTCCCGCTGGCTGCTCGCCTTCGCCCGCTGCGGGTTCGACGACACGCCGCGCGAGGCCGCTCGGGTCGACGCGCTGCTCGCGGAGTTCCGGGCGGCCGGCGACCGCTGGGGTGAGGCCGCCACGCTCTCCACCCGGGCCACCCGGGCCCTCTACCGCGGTGACCTCTCCGCCCTGCGCCGCGACGCCACCCGCAGCGCCGACCTTTTCGCCGAACTCGGCGACCGCTGGGGCCAGTTGCAGTCCTCCGAGCAGCTCGGCGTGCTCGCCGAGATCGCCGCCGACTACGACGAGGCGGCGCGGCTCCAGCGTGACGGCATGCGCGGCGCCGAAGAACTCGAACTCTGGACCGACCTCTCCTTCCGCCTCTCCCGCCTCGGCCGGGTAGCCCTCCTGACCGGGGACGCCCCCGCCGCCACGGCCTTCCACGAACGCGCCGCCCAGCTCGCTGCCCAGCAGTCCCACCGCCCCGCCCAGCAGTTCGCCGAGACGGGCCTCGCCATCGGCGCCCGCCACCGCGGCGACCTGGACACCGCCGAACAACTCCTGCTGCCGTGGCTCGACTTCAACCGCCGCTTCGGCGTCGCCTCCGGAACGGCCCTGATCCTGGCCCACCTCGGCTACATCGCCGAGCAGCGCGGCGACGCCGAGCGCGGCGAAGAGCTCCACCGGGAGGGCCTGGCCGTCGCCCGCACCACGGGGGACGAGCGTGCCGTGGCCCTGGCCCTGGAAGGCCTCGCGGGCGCCCGCTCCCTGGCCGGCCACCACCGCCACGCTGCCGCCCTCCTCGGCACGGCCGCCCGGATCCGCGAGGCAGAGGGCACACCCCTGCCGCCCGCGGAACGCACCGACATCACCCGAGCCGTACACCGCACCCACACCGCCCTGGGCCCCACCGTCTTCCAGGCCGCATACGACCAGGGGCGCGACGAGGAGGCGGAAGCCAATACGCCCCTTGAAGCGACAGCGACAGCGACAGCGACAGCGGCTGCGGCAGCTACAGCGGAAGCGGCTGCGACCGCCGGGACCGGGACCGGGACCGGAACGGCGCCGGAGCTCCGCGGCCCCGCTAGCTCAACACCGCCCGCAACTGATCCAGGCCCCAGTCCAGGTCCTCCTTACTGATCACCAGTGGGGGAGCGATGCGAATCGTCGCCCCGTGCGTGTCCTTCACCAGCACCCCCTTCTCCATCAACTTCTCGGAGATCTCCCGACCCGTGCCGTACGACGGAGCGATGTCGACGCCCGCCCACAGCCCGCGCCCCCGCACCTGCGTCACCTTCCCCGTACCGGTCAGCAGGCCCAGCTCGGCGTGCAGATGCTCACCCAGCTCCGTGGCCCGCTGCTGGAACTCGCCCGTCGACAGCATGTCGACCACCTCCAGCGCCACCGCGCAGGCGAGGGGGTTGCCGCCGAACGTCGACCCGTGCTCGCCCGGCGTGAAGACTCCGAGCACATCCGCATCGGCGACCACCGCCGACACCGGGACGACGCCTCCGCCGAGCGCCTTGCCCAGCAGATACACATCCGGCACCACGCCCTCGTGCTCACACGCGAACGTGCGTCCCGTTCTGCCGAGCCCCGACTGGATCTCGTCCGCGATGAAGAGGACTCGGCGCTCCCGCGTCAGCTCTCTGACCCCCGGCAGATATCCGGGCGGCGGCACCAGGACTCCGGCCTCGCCCTGGATCGGCTCGATCAGCACGGCCACGGTGTCGTCGGTGACCGCGGCCCGCAGCGCCTGAAGATCTCCGTACGGCACGATCTCGAAGCCCGGTGTGTACGGCCCGAACTCCGCCCGCGCCTCGTCGTCCGTCGAGAAGCTGATGATGGTCGTGGTCCTGCCGTGGAAGTTGCCGGCCGCGACGACGATCTTCGCCTGCCCGTCCGGCACCCCCTTGACCTGGTAACCCCACTTCCGCGCGGTCTTCACGGCCGTCTCGACGGCCTCCGCGCCGGTGTTCATGGGCAGCACCATCTCCTTGCCGCAGAGGGCGGCCAGGCGCGTGCAGAACTCGGCGAACCGGTCGTGGTGGAAGGCCCGCGAGGTGAGCGTCACCCGGTCCAGCTGTGCCTTCGCGGCGTCGATCAGCCGGCGGTTGCCGTGCCCGAAGTTGAGCGCCGAGTACCCGGCGAGCATGTCGAGGTAGCGGCGGCCTTCGACGTCGGTCATCCACGCGCCCTCGGCCGAGGCGACCACGATGGGCAGCGGATGGTAGTTGTGTGCGCTGTGCGCCTCGGCCGAGGCGATGAGCCGCTCGCTGGTCGCGCCGGTGCCGGCCGGCGATGACGGTGATGACGGCGACGAGGATGACGACGATGGCGTGGAGGATGCTGACGTACTCGACACGGGGTCTCCGTTCGTCCTGCGGCGTGGGGCGGGTGTGGCGCCCAGTCTCCATCGTCGCTCGCATCGCGGACGAAGAAACCTGCCGAACCGGCGTGCCCGTTAGGGTGGCTCCGACAGCACGGTGACTGGCGCACGGGGAACGAACCCCGATGAAGCCGTGCGAGGCCCAACCTTCGAGGTGCCGCCCGCCTGGGCACCCCGGGACCACGACCGGACGCTTACCGCTCGCCCCGGAGGACGCCATGACTCTCCCTTCCTCTTCCCCTCAGCACCACCCCGGACTCGCCGCCGAGGACCCCGAACTCGCCGCCCTCATCGGTGCCGAGGAACAGCTGCAGGCCGAGACCCTGCGGCTGATCCCCAGCGAGAACTACGTCTCCACCGCGGTCCTCGAAGCCTCCGGAACCGTCCTGCAGAACAAGTACAGCGAGGGCTACCCCGGCCGCCGCTACTACGAGGGTCAGCAGAACATCGACCCCGTCGAGCGCCTTGCCATCGCCCGCGCCAAGGCCGTCTTCGGCGTCGAGCACGCCAACGTCCAGCCCTACTCCGGCTCCCCGGCCAACCTCGCCGTCTACCTCGCCTTCGCCGAACCGGGCGACACCGTGATGGGCATGTCGCTGCCGATGGGCGGCCACCTCACCCACGGCTGGGGCGTCTCCGCCACCGGCAAGTGGTTCCGCGGTGTGCAGTACGGCGTGCGCCGGACCACGGACGCCGCAACCAACGGCCGCATCGACCTCGACGAGGTGCGCGACCTCGCCCTCAAGGAACGTCCCAAGCTGATCTTCTGCGGCGGCACCGCACTGCCCCGCACCATTGACTTCGCCGCCTTCGCGGAGATCGCCCGCGAGGCCGGGTCCGTCCTCGTCGCCGACATCGCGCACATCGCCGGCCTGATCGCGGGCGGTGCCCACCCCTCACCGGTGCCGCACGCCGACGTGATCTCCACGACCACCCACAAGACCCTGCGGGGCCCGCGCGGCGCGATGCTCATGTCCCGCGAGGAGCACGCCAAGGCCATCGACAAGGCGGTCTTCCCGGGCCTGCAGGGCGGCCCGCACAACCAGACCACCGCGGCCATCGCGGTCGCCCTCCACGAGGCGTCCAGGCCCTCCTTCCGTGCTTACGCCCACGCGGTCGTCGACAACGCCAAGGCCCTCGCCGACGCCCTCCTCGCCCGTGGCTTCGACTTGGTCTCCGGCGGCACCGACAACCACCTGATCCTGATGGACCTCACCCCCAAGGACGTCCCGGGGAAGATCGCCGCGAAGGCCCTCGACCGGGCCGGGATCGTCGTCAACTACAACACCATGCCATTCGACCCGAGGAAGCCCTTCGACCCCTCGGGCGTCCGTATCGGAACCCCCTCCCTGACCTCCCGGGGCCTCGGCACGGAACACATGGCGACCGTCGCCGACTGGATCGACCGCGGAGTCGCCGCGGCGCGCACCGGGGACGAGGACGCGCTGACGAAGATCAGGTCCGAGGTCGCCGACCTGATGGCCGCCCACCCGGCCCCGGGCCTGCCGACCGCCTGACCGCGGTCCCGGCCGCCGCTCCGCCACCTCGTCGGCGGGGCGGTGGGCCGACGAGGTGCGGTCGTCGCCCCGCACCGTCCCCTTGTCGTCCAGTCCCCGCACAGTCCCCTTGCCGTCCGCATACCGTCCCCCAGCCGTCCGCCGCCGCGGTCTTCCGCGCCGATTCACTTCTGGTACACCGCCCGAGCCGTTCGGGTTCCCGATCCGGTCGACCCGATCCGCATCCGAACCGGCTGCCCCTCAGGAAATCGACCTCGCGATCTCCAGTGCCCACTCCTTCGACGGCACGCCCTCCAGCCGCAGGGTCAGCTCCTGCCCCCGCGTCCACAGCAGCGTCGGCCCCGATGCGCGCTCGGATCGCCGCCAGCGGTCGTCGTCGTCCTTCACCAGCCACAAGGTGAGCCGGTGCGGCCGGGCGAACCACAGTCCCGTGTCCGGACCGATCTCCACCCGCTCGGGTGGCACCGGCACGGTCTTGGCGAAGGCGGGGTCGAGCCGGGCCGCGTACTCGTCGAGACGCACGGTCCGGCCGTCCCGGTGCCAGCAGAGGCTGACCAGGACTCGGGAGCCCGGCTCGCGCGTCACGGACAGCGTGTCCGGCGCGCCGAGCGATCTCGGCACCGCGGGCGGGAACCCGGCAAGGCGCCGGGCCTCGGCCGCCGGCACAGGGGCGCCGCACCCGGGCACGGCAGGCCCGGCCGACGGGGTCGCCGACGGGTCATACCGCACCTCGACCCCGCCGAAGTCGAACCACTCGAAGACCGCCGCCCGCACCGGAGGCGTGAGCAGGAGGACGGCGAGCAGCCCGCACAGCGCCGCCGTCGCCGCCCGCCACCGCAGCCGCAGGCCACGCCCCAGCCGACGGAACCGCTCGCCGGGACCGGGCGGCTCTGCTACCGGCACCGGCGCCCCTTCCGCGAGTATCCGCGCGATGACCCGCTCGGCCATGGACCCGCCATCCGGGCCCCCCGCGCTCCCCGCATCCATCGACCGGCCGAGCGCCCGCAGCTCCTCGCGGAGCCGCGCCGCCTCCTGTGCCTCCTGCGCCGCGTCGCCGTCGCCGTGCCGCTCACTCATCTCCCTCACCTCCCTCCGCCGGAAGCAGCCGCTCCAGCTTGCGCAGGGCGCGGTTCAGCCGGGACTTCACCGTGCCGCGCGGCCAGCCGAGCGCCTGGGCCGTCTCCGCCTCGTCCATCTCCAGCAGGTAGCGGTAGGTGACGACCAGGCGGTGATCATCGCCGAGCTGGTCCAGGGCGGTGAGCAGCGCCGTCCTGCGCTCGTCCTCCAGAGCCGCCACCGCAGGATCCGCCGACTCCGGTATCAGCGGCTCCGCTTCGATGTGCGCCGCCTCCCGGCCCACGACCGACCGCTGTCGGCCCGCCGAACGCACTGTGTTCCTCGTCTCATTGGCGACGATCGCGAGCAGCCACGGCTTGAACGCCGAGCCGTCCCTGAACCGTCCGAGTGAGCAGTACGCCTTGAAGAAGGCCTGCTGCACCACGTCCTCCGCGTCCGATCCCGCGCCGAGTGCCGCTGCCGCCCTGAGTGCGATGCCGGTGAACGCGCGCACCAATTCCGCGTACGCCTCCACTTCTCCGGCGCGCACGCGGGCGATCACCGCCCACTCGTCGACGACGCGGCCCCCCTCCAGGACCTCCCCCTGTGCCCTCACACTTTTGATACACCGGCCGCGCCCATTCGGTTCCCACCCGTCACACACCTGTTTCCGAGCTATGAGAGTCACCTGAGAGAATGGGGACCATGGCCTCTGAACGACCTCGTGTGCTCTCCGGAATCCAGCCCACCGCCGGCTCGTTCCACCTCGGCAACTACCTCGGCGCGGTCCGCCAGTGGGTGGCGCTGCAGGAGTCCCACGACGCCTTCTACATGGTGGTGGACCTGCACGCGATCACCCTTCCGCAGGACCCCGCCGCGCTGCGCGCCAACACCCGGCTCGCCGCCGCTCAGCTGCTCGCCGCAGGCATCGACCCGGAGCGCTGCACGCTCTTCGTCCAGAGCCATGTCTCCGAGCACGCCCAGCTCGCCTGGGTGATGAACTGCCTCACCGGTTTCGGCGAGGCGTCGCGCATGACGCAGTTCAAGGACAAGTCCGCCAAGCAGGGCGCCGACCGCGCGTCCGTCGGCCTCTTCACGTACCCGGTCCTGCAGGTCGCCGACATCCTGCTGTACCAGGCGAACGAGGTCCCGGTCGGCGAGGACCAGCGTCAGCACATCGAGCTCACCCGTGACCTGGCCGAGCGCTTCAACGGCCGGTTCGGCGAGACGTTCACCGTGCCGTCGGCGTACATCCTCAAGGAGACGGCGAAGATCTACGACCTTCAGGACCCGTCGATCAAGATGAGCAAGTCGGCGTCCACGCCGAAGGGCCTGATCAACCTCCTCGACGAGCCCAAGGCCACCGCCAAGAAGGTCAAGAGCGCCGTCACCGACACCGACACGGTGATCCGCTACGACGTGGCGGAGAAGCCGGGCGTCAGCAACCTCCTCAGCATCTACTCCACCCTCACCGGCACCGGTATCGCCGAACTGGAGCAGAAGTACACCGGCAAGGGCTACGGTGCGCTGAAGACCGACCTCGCCGAGGTCATGGTCGAGTTCGTGACTCCCTTCCGGGACCGCACCCAGCAGTACCTGGACGACCCGGAGACGCTCGACTCGATCCTGGCCAAGGGCGCGGAGAAGGCTCGTGCCGTCGCTGCCGAGACCCTCGCGCAGGCGTACGACAAGGTGGGTTTCCTGCCCGCCAAGCACTGAGTCTCCGGACCGACGACAACAGCACTGTGCTGCCCACCGGCAGCGACCCCTGCCCAGCGACACGACGACAGGAGTACGACGTGGGGACCGTAACGATCGGCGTCTCGATCGCGGTCCCGGAGCCACACGGCAGCCTGCTCCAGGAGCGGCGCGCGGGCTTCGGGGACCCCGCGGCGCACGGCATCCCCACCCATGTGACCCTGCTGCCGCCCACCGAGGTGGACGCCTCGGCGCTGCCCGCGGTCGAGGCGCATCTCGGCTCGGTCGCGGCGGCCGGGCGCCCCTTCCCGATGCGCCTCTCCGGGACGGGCACTTTCCGGCCGCTGTCCCCTGTGGTCTTCGTCCAGGTGGTGGAGGGCGGGTCGGCCTGCTCCTGGCTGCAGGAGCGGGTGCGGGACGCGTCGGGTCCGGTGGAGCGCGAACTGCAGTTCCCGTACCACCCGCATGTGACGGTCGCGCACGGCATCTCCGAAGAGGCCATGGACCGGGCGTACGAGGAGCTCTCCGCGTACGAGGCCGAGTGGTCCTGCACCGGCTTCGCCCTCTACGAACAGGGCCCCGACGGGGTCTGGCGCAAGCTGCGGGACTTCGCTTTCGGCGGCTCCGTAGTGCCCCCTCAGGCCTCGGCCCCGGTGACCCGGGGCACGCTGCCCACGCGCTGACCCCGAGGCCCCACCAGGAGAGCCCGCCTAGAGCGGCAGCCGCCGGAACACCGGCCTCGGCAGGTGCCGCAGCGCCGACATCACCAGTCGCAGCGCTCCTGGTACCCACACCGTCTCCGACCGCCGTCGCAGGCCGGTCTCGATGGCCTCGGCCACCGCTTCCGGGGTGGTCGCCATGGGCGCCTCCTCCAGCCCCGCCGTCATCTTCGAGCGCACGAAGCCGGGGCGGACGACCATCACGTGCACACCGGTGCCGTGCAGCGCGTCGCCGAGTCCCTGGGTGAACGCGTCGAGGCCCGCCTTGCTGGAGCCGTAGATGAAGTTCGAGCGGCGCGCGCGTTCACCCGCGACGGACGAGAGCACCACCAGGGAGCCATGCCCCTGGGACTGCAGCGCCCGCGCGCAGACCAGGCCGGCCGAGACCGCCCCGGTGTAGTTCGTCTGGGCGACGCGCACCGCCGCGAGGGGTTCGTCCTCGTCGCGTGCCTGGTCGCCGAGGATGCCGAAGGCGAGCAGCACCATGTCGATGTCGCCCTCGGTGAAGATCTTGCCGAGGGACACTTCGTGGGACTCGGAGTCGAGCGCGTCGAAGGCGACGGTGTGCACCTCGGCGCCCATGTCGCGCAGGTCCGCCGCGGCCTCCTCCAGGCCGGGTGAGGGACGGCCGGCCAGCCACACCGTGCGGGTGCGGCGGGCGATGAGGCGCCGGGCGGTGGCGAGGCCGATCTCCGAGGTGCCGCCGAGGACGAGCAGGGACTGGGGGGTGCCGAAGGCGTCTTTCATGAGTACCGGTCTCCTAGGGCCTGTCTTTCGGATCAGGCCGGTCTTGGGTGGCTTTGCCTTGTGTGGGGCTCGACCCCGCGGAGATCCGTCAGAAGGACCCTAGAGGTCGAGGCGGCGGGAGAGGTCCGAGCGGAACACGCCGCGCGGGTCCAGGTCGGCCCGTAGGGCGCGGAAGTCGGCGAGTCGCGGATACATCGCGGCGAGCATCTCCGGCCGCAGGCGCGAGTCCTTGGCGAGGTAGACGCGCCCGTCGGCGGCGGCCACTTCCTCGTCGAGGTCGTCGAGGAAGGCGCCGAGCCCGGGGAGGTTCGCCGGGATGTCGAGCGCGAGCGTCCAGCCGGGCATCGGGAAGGAGAGCCAGCCCGGATCGCCCTCTCCGAAGCGCTTCAGTACGGCGAGGAAGGAGGGACAGCCGCGCTCGGAGATGCGCTGCACGATGCGGCGCAGGGCCTCCTCCTTGCCGTATCCGACGACGAATTGGTACTGCACGAAGCCGCTGCGGCCGTAGATGCGGTTCCAGTGCGGGACGCCGTCCAGGGGGTGGAAGAACGTGGAGATCTTCTGGAGTTCGCCGGTGCGGGAGCGGGGCGCCTTGCGGTACCAGAGTTCGTTGAAGAGGCCCACCGAGGCCTTGCCGAGCAGCCCCTCCGGGAGGAACGACGGGGCCGCGGGGAACTGTCCCGGGCGGAACGCGAGAGGGGCTCTACGCGCGCGTGCCCGCTCCGGAAGGGCTTCCAGTGGGGCGTGGTCGCCGCGGGTCAGGACGGAGCGGCCCATGGTGGCGCCGCGGGCGAGCAGGTCGACCCAGGCGACCGAGTAGCGGTAGCGGTGGTCGGTGGTGGCGAGGCGGGCCATCAGGTCGTCGAGGTCCGTGGCGCGTTCCGTGTCGACGCTCATCAAGGAGGTCTCGACCGGCAGCAGTTGGACCGTCGCCGACAGGATCACCCCGGTCAGCCCCATGCCGCCCGTCGTCGCGTCGAAGAGGGCGCTGCCGGGCTCGATGGTGCGGACCGTGCCGTCGGCGGTCAGCAGGTCCATCGAGAGGACGTGGCGGGAGAAGGATCCGGAGACGTGGTGGTTCTTGCCGTGGATGTCGGCGCCGATGGCCCCGCCGACCGTCACGTAGCGGGTCCCCGGTGTGACCGGCACGAACCAGCCGAGCGGCAGCAGGACTTCCATCAGGTGGTGCAGGGAGACGCCCGCGTCGCAGACGACGGTGGCCGCCGGCGCCCCGGTGTCCGACGTGTGTGTGGTGTCGATGACGCGCACCCGGTCGAGGCCCGTCATGTCGAAGACGGCGCCGCCCGCGTTCTGCGCGGCGTCCCCGTAGGCCCGGCCCAGGCCGCGGGCGATGCCGCCGCGCTCCCCGCAGTCGCGTACCGCTGCCGCGGCCTCCTCCGGGGTGCGGGGTCTCACCAGTTGGGCGGTGGTCGGCGCGGTGCGGCCCCAGCCGGAGACGGAGACGGACGGGACCGGGGCCGGGGGCGCGGCGGAGGTGAGGGAATCGGCGGGGGAGTCGGCAGACATGAAGACGACGGTATCGCCCACAAGTGGGCGGTTAGCGATAAATCGTTCCCGCTCTCACCGAAATGGGTGATTAAGCGAGTGTCACCGTAGATTGACGTAAGTAATACGAGGTTGCCTAGAAGAGTCGAGATGCCCAGCTCTCGGATGTCTTCGGATGTCTTCGAATATCTTCGAAAAAGAGGCGACATGCACGACATGGACCACAGGTTGCTGTCGGCCCTGCGCGACTGCGGCACCGACCCGCGCGTGGCGTCCGCCGCCCGCGCACTCTCCCGTACCGGCGAGCACGGCGCTCTGTGGCTCGTCGCGGGCCTGGCGGGCGCCGCCGTCGACCGCGAGCGCCGCGGCGCCTGGCTGCGCGGCACAGCGCTCACCGCCACCGCCCACCTCGCCAGCATGGGCCTCAAGCGGATCGTCCGCCGTCCGCGCCCCGGCGGCCCGGGCGGCGTCGAGCCCCTCGTACGCGTCGTGGGCAGGCACTCCTTCCCCAGCTCGCACGCCACGTCGGCGGCGGCGGCCACCGTCGCGTACGGCGCGCTGCGCCCCCTCTGCGCCCACCTCGTCCCGCCACTGGCCGCCGCGATGTGCGTCTCCCGGATGGTCGTCGGCGTCCACTACCCCTCGGACATCGCCGCGGGCGCCGCGCTCGGCGCGTTCACCGCGCGCGTGGGCGCCGCCTGGATGAACGGAGGCCACCGCGATGCCTGAACGTATCGCCACAGTCCTGGAGCGGCCCCGTCCGCCCCAGCAGACGCGGCCGGGACCCGTCAGCCTGCCGCTCGGCCTGCTGAAGACCGCACGCCCCCGCCAGTGGGTGAAGAACGTCCTGGTCATCGCGGCCCCCGCCGCCGCGGGCGAGCTCTTCTCACGGCACGCGCTCATCCAAGTCGCCACCGTCTTCGCGCTGTTCACGGCCGCCGCGTCCGCCGTCTACCTGATCAACGACGCCCGTGACGCCGACGCCGACCGCGCGCACCCCACCAAGTGCCGCAGGCCGGTCGCCGCCGGGCAGGTGCCGGTGCCCGTCGCGTACGCCGCCGGGGGGCTCCTCGCGGTCCTGGCGCCCGTGGCCGCCGCGCTCCTGTGCACGCCCCTCACAGCGGCGCTCCTGGCCGCGTACGTCGGCATGCAACTCGCCTACTGCATCAGCCTCAAGCACGTCCTGGTCGTCGACCTCACCATCGTCACGACCGGCTTCCTGATGCGCGCCATGATCGGCGGGCTCGCCCTCGACATCCCGCTCTCCCGCTGGTTCCTGATCACCACGGGCTTCGGCGCGCTCTTCATGGTCTCCGCCAAGCGCTACTCGGAGGCCGTCCAGATGTCCGGAAGCACGGAGAAACCGGGCGCCACGCGCGCGTTGCTCACCGAATACACCACCGGGTACCTGCGCTTCGTGTGGCAGCTGGCCGCGGGCGTCGCCGTTCTCGCGTACTGCCTGTGGGCCATGGAGGCGGGTGGCACGGCCAACGGCCTGCTGCCCTGGCGCCAGCTGTCCATGACGGCCTTCATCCTCGCCATCCTGCGCTACGCCGTATTCGCCGACCGGGGCACCGCGGGCGAGCCCGAGGACGTCGTCCTGCGGGACCGCGCGCTCGCCGTGATCGGCCTGGTGTGGCTCGCGATGTACGGACTCGCGGTCGTGGACTGGTGAGTTGGCCCACCCTGCGCGCACGGCTGCGCCCGCTCGGCCCCGAACTGCTCGGCTTCGCCGTCACCGGGATCTGCGCGTACGCCGCCGACCTCGGCCTCTTCATCTGGCTGCGCGGACCCGTGGGCCTCGACCCGCTCACCGCCAAAGCCCTCTCCTTCGTGGCGGGCTGCTCGGTCGCGTACACGGGCAACGCGCTCGGCACCTACAGGAGCAGGACCTCGGGAGTCCCGCGGCTGCGCCAGTACGCGGTGTTCTTCGCCGTCAACGTCGCCGGCGCCCTCGTCCAGCTGCTGTGCATCGCCGTGTCGCACTACGGGCTCGGCCTCACCTCTCAGCGCGCGGACACCGTCTCGGGAGCCGGAATCGGTATGGCACTCGCCACTGTCCTGCGGTTCTGGGGTACCCGGACCTTGGTCTTCCGCGGAACGGGCAGGACATCGGACAGGACACCAGGCACGGAGGCGTCATGGACTGGCTGAAGAAACTGCCCGGAATCGGGCCGCTCGTCGAGAAGGGCATGCGCACGCACGCGTGGCAGGCCTATGAACGGCTGGACCACGTCCACTGGACGCGCCTCGCGGCCGCCATGACGTTCATCAGCTTCCTGGCGCTCTTCCCGCTCCTCACCGTCGCCGCGGCGATCGCCGCCGCGACGCTCTCGAAGAAGCAGCAGGGCACCCTGGAGAACAAGATCTCCGAGCAGGTGCCCGGCATCTCCGACCAGCTGAACCTGGACGCGCTGGTCGAGAACGCGGGCACCGTGGGCCTCATCGCGGGCGCTCTGCTGCTCTTCACCGGCATCGGCTGGGTCGGCTCGATGAGGGAGTGCCTGCGGGCCGTCTGGGAGCTGGAGGACGACGAGGAGAACCCCGTCCTGCGCAAGGCCAAGGACGCCGGAGTGCTCATCGGGCTCGGCGGCGCGGGCCTCGCCTCGTTCGCCGCGTCCGCCCTCGCCTCGACCGCCGTCGGCTGGACCGCCGACCTCCTCGGCGTCGACGAGCAGGGCTGGGGCGCCGTACTGCTCCAAGTCATCGCCTTCGCCATCGCCGTCCTCGCGGACTTCCTGCTGCTGCTCTACGTCCTGACGCTGCTGCCCGGCGTCCAGCCGCACCGGCGCCGGCTCATGACCGCGGCGCTGATCGGGGCGGCCGGGTTCGAACTGCTCAAGCTGCTGCTCGGCGGCTACATGAAGGGGGTCGCCTCGAAGAACATGTACGGCGCCTTCGGAGTGCCCGTCGCGCTGCTCCTGTGGATCAACTTCACCGCGAAGCTGCTGCTGTTCTGCGCCGCCTGGACCGCGACGAACAGGGCGTCACGTATGGAGGAGCAGGAGTCGCCTACGGCGGAGCGAGAAGGCGAAGAGGCGGTCTCCGAAGAGACCGCCTCCACAAACAGCCACCCCGTAGAGGGCGCCTCCGCGACCACGTCCTCCGAAGAGGCCGTCCGCCGTGAGTCCTGAAGGCCGCTTTCGCGTCAGCTCTGGCGGTCGCGTCGGCCGGACTGGCCCGGCAGCGGCAGCCGGCGCCTGATCACGAAGGCACCCGCGCCGAGCACCGCGAGCACACCGGCCGCGATCGCGAGCGCGGTGCCCATGCCGTTGCCGCCGCCGTCGGAGACGTGCGCTGCCTTCTCCGTCGCGTTCGTGCCCGCGCCGCCACCGCCCGGGGCGCCCTTGCCCGCCCCGCCCGTGGAGGCACCCTTCGGGGCGACGAGCTCGCCCACCGGGTCGACCTTGCCCGCGGCCGCGAAGCCCCAGTCGAAGAGGCGCGCGGTCTCCTTGTAGACCGCGTGGGCCTCGGAGGACGAGGGGTTCATGACGGTGACGAGGAGGACCTTGCCGTTGCGCTCGGCGACACCGGTGAACGTGTTGCCCGCGTGCGAGGTGTAGCCGTTCTTGACACCCGCGATCCCCTTGTAGGGGGTGACACCTTCGGCGCCGGTGAGCAGCTTGTTGGTGTTCTGGATCTCGAAGGGCTCGCGCTTCGTCTTGCCCTTGTCCTTGCCCTTCTCGATCTTCTTGGTCTCACCGGGGAACTGGGCCGTGGCCGTCGAGCAGTACTCGCGGAAGTCCTTCTTCTGCAGCCCGGAGCGCGCGAACAGCGAGAGGTCGTACGCGGAGGACACCTGCCCCTTGGCGTCGTAGCCGTCGGGGGAGATCACATGCGTGTCGAGGGCCTGCAGGTCCTCGGCGTGCTTCTGCATGTCCTTGACGGTCTGCGGGACGCCGTCGTTCATCGCGGACAGGACGTGCACCGCGTCGTTGCCGGACCTCAGGAAGACGCCGAGCCACAGGTCGTGGACGCTGTACGACTCGTTCTCCTTGATGCCGACCATGCTGCTGCCCGCGCCGACGCCCTCCAGGTCGGAGGGCACGACCTTGTGCTGCTGCGTCTTGGGGAACTTCGGCAGGACCGTGTCCGCGAAGAGCATCTTCAGGGTGCTGGCCGGAGGCAGCCGCCAGTGCGCGTTGTGCGAGGCGAGGACCTCGCCGGACTCGGCGTCCGACACGATCCAGGAGCGCCCGGTCAGCTCCTTCGGCAGGACCGGCGCACCTGCCTTGAGCTTCACCTGGGTGCCCGCCGTGCCGAGCAGGGCACCGCCGACGGTGGACATCTTGGCGGGCGGCTTCGGTTGGCCGTCGTCGTCTCCGGGCTTCCCGTCCGCCAGCGCGGGCGCTGCGGTCGACAAGGTCAGCAATGCGGCGGAAGCGACCAACATGGCGGTCTTTTTTACGGCAGGCACGGACGAGAACGTACAGGGCGGGACTGCGGGCGTCGCCGTCGAGGTCCACTGTGTCCCCTCGTCCCCACCCCGGCGGCGGCCCGGCAGGGAAGCTCGCGATACTGAACGTATGAAGCTCAGCCGCCCTGTCTCCTGGTTCCTGCTCGCCTTCGGGGTGTGGAGCTGGTTCATCTGGATCACTTTCGTCAAGAACCTGTGGAAGGACGGCAGTGGGCTGGCCTTCGACGACGCGGACAACCCGACCGGGTACTTCTGGGTGCACCTGACGCTTGCCGTTGTCTCCTTTGTCTTGGGGACGGTGGTAGGGGCCATCGGGTTCCGTGGCGTCCGGGCTCTGCGCAGAACGTCATAACCGTGGTCGTCCTCATGGTCCTCGCGGGCCTGGCCGTCCTCGCGGCCTTGGCGGGTCTCCACTGGTACGTCTGGCGGCGTCTGGTGCGGGACACCACGGCCGGGCCCGGACCGGCCCGGCGCGCGGGGACGGCGGTCTTCGTCGCTGCGCCGCTGACGATGCTCGCGGCGCTCGTGGCCGAGCGGACCGGGGCGCCCTTCCTGTTGCAGCGAATCCTTGCCTGGCCAGGGTTCATGTGGATGGCGATCGCGCTCTACCTGCTGCTCGCGCTGCTCGTGGGGGAGTTGCTGCGGCCGGTGGTGCGGCGGTGGGCGGAACACAGGTCCGTGGGGTCGCAAACGGTGCTCTCCGAAGAGGGCGATCCCGAAAGGGCCGCCTTCGGAGAGGCGGGTCCGACTGTCGCGGCTGCCTCCGCGGACGCCGGAAGCGCCGCCGTTGCCGCCGCCGCGGAGGCCACGGAGTCTGCCCCCGTGGCCCCTGCCCCCGCCCCCTCGACTGCCCTTTCCGCCACCCCTTCGCGCCGTCTCTTCGTCTCCCGGATCATCGGGGGGACCGCCGCCGCCGTCGCGGCGGGGACCGTCGGCTACGGGACGTACGGCGTGCTGCGCGGCCCCAAGGTGAAGCGGGTCACCGTGCCCCTGGCGAAACTCCCGCGCGCGGCACACGGCTTCAGGATCGCGGTGGTCAGCGACATCCACCTCGGGCCAATCCTCGGGCGCGACTTCACCCGGCGCGTGGTCGACACCGTCAACGCCACGCAGCCCGACCTGATCGCCGTGGTGGGCGACCTGGTGGACGGCAGCGTCGAGCACCTCGCCCCGGCCGCCGCGCCGCTCGCCGGGCTGCGGGCACGGCACGGCGCGTATTTCGTCACCGGCAACCACGAGTACTTCTCCGGGGCCGAGCAGTGGGTCGACCACGTACGCGAACTCGGCCTGCACCCGCTGCGGAACGCCCGCACCGAACTCCCCGGCTTCGACCTCGCGGGCGTCGACGACGTGGCGGGCCAGAGCGAGGGGAAGGGCCCCGACTTCGCCAAGGCCCTCGGCGACCGGGACCGCTCGCGCGCCTCCGTTCTCCTCGCGCACCAGCCGGTCGTCATCCACGACGCCGTCGAACACGGCGTCGACCTGCAACTGTCCGGCCATACGCACGGCGGCCAGCTGTGGCCGGGCAACCTCGTCGCCGACCTGGCCAACCCGACGCTCGCGGGCCTGGAGCGGTACGGCGACACCCAGCTCTACGTCACGCGCGGCGCCGGCGCGTGGGGGCCGCCGGTGCGGGTCGGGGCGCCCTCGGACATCACGGTCGTGGAACTGGCGGCGCGGCGGGCGTGAGCGGTCCGGTGGCCCGGCCCGTTGTCAGTGGCTGCCGCTAGCGTTCAGGCATGGGAATGGTGACGTTCGTCGACGAGACGACAGCGGGGGAGCGCCGTGCTGCCTGGGGTCTGGAGGTCGTGGAAGAGCGGCTGACCGTGCGGGAGTTGATCCGGCGCCGGGTCTTTCACGAGGTCGCCGAGTACAACGCTCGTGCGGCGACCGGGGACTTCCGTGGTCTCGTCCAGCCGGTGGACACGGAAAGCCCGTCGGACGGGGGCGCGTCGCGCGGGCCGCGTGAGGTCGACGCCGAGCGGCAGTTCGAGCAGGCGGTCGTGGCGTTCGGGCGAAACGGGTTCCTGGTGATCGTCGGGGACCGGCAGTTGGAGGAGCTGGACGCGGAGGTCGACGTGGTGTTCGGCGCCCGGGTCTCGTTCCTCAAGCTCGTGCCGCTGGTGGGTGGCTGATGAGCGGGCATTACCCCCAGCATGTCGAGGCCGTCACGCGCCTGGCCGCCGTGGGCGACATGGCCGGCCTCGCCGACGTGCTCCTCAAGGCGGCGACCGTCAACGCCAACCGCTGGGACGGTGACGGGGAGCAAGTGCTCGAGATCCTCCGTGCGTTGCCCCCGGAGGAGCGCACCCAGCTCGCCCACGCCCTCGACGAACAGGCCGACCCGCCCGACAGCCACCAGCCCATCGCCCCCCTCCTGACGCTGCTCGGCGTCATCGCCGACGACCTGCCCGGTGACCTGCTCTCCGCCGCGCGTGTCAGACGCCTCCACAAGCTCGGCACGGCGTACTGCGTATGGGGGCACCGCGAGGCCATGGCGCTCGTGGACGCCGAACTCGCCGTCGGCCACCCGATCCCCGCCACGGCCGTCGCCGCCCTGCGCCGCACCGCGGTGGTCGAGTACTACCGGGGGACGGCGCTGACCGATTTCGTCAAGAGGCTGCCCGATCCCGTCGTCAACCCGGGTGAGGCCTGGGCCGACCGGGCCCTCGCGGACGCCGCCGAGCGGGGCGGCACGTGGCTCGAACTCCTGCGGCGGGCCACCACCGCCACGTCGGCCAAGCCCACCGCCGCGTGGGAGAAGAACGCTCGGGCGGTCCTCGGGCGGCTGGACGCCGACGAGGCCCGCGAAACCCTCCTCGCCTGGATCGGCCTGGTGGGCCACCCCCGCACCCTGCCGTTCAACGCCTCCGCCCACACCAGGGCACCGAACGACGAGTACGACCCGTGCAACACCGATGCCCTGCGCGGCCTGGCCTGGCTGGTCGCCCTGCTGCCCGCGCACCCGGACGCCGCCCGCGCGCTCGGCAGGCTCGTCGACGTCTCCCTGCGCAAGATCCCGGGTATCGGCCCGCGCAACCCGAAGGTGGCCAACGCCGGCGTCACCGCGCTCATCCGGTCCGAAGGCGGAGCGGCACTGGCCGAGCTGGCCCGCCTCGCCTCCCGCGTCACGTACAGGACCACCCTCAAACTGATCAACACCGGCCTGGAGGAGCGGGCCGCGGCTCTCGGGCTGAGCCGGGAGGAGGTCGAGGAACTGGTCGTCCCCGCGTACGGACTCACGGAGGTCGGGCACCGCGTCCACCGCTTCGGGGAGTGCGAGGCCGAGTTGCGGGTCAGCGGCACGAAGGCCGCGGTCCACTGGCGGAATGCCGCGGGCAAGCCCGTCAAGACGCCGCCCGCCGCCGTCAGACGGGACCACCCCGACGAGCTGAAGGAGCTGAAGGCGGCCGTCAAGGACATCGACAAGATGCTCTCGGCGCAGGCCGAGCGGCTCGACCGGCAGTTCCTGGCCGGCCGGACGTGGACGTACGCCGCCTGGCGTGCGCGCTGTCTCGACCATCCCCTGGTCGGCACGCTCGCCCGCCGCCTCCTGTGGACCGTCGACGGGACCCCCTGCGGATACGCGGACGGGGCGCTGCGCACCCTCGCGGACGAGCCGGTGACGTCCGCCGGTGGCGAGGTCCCGGACGACTGCGCGGTCGAACTCTGGCATCCGGTCGGCAGGGAACCGGACGAGGTCGTCGCCTGGCAGGAGTGGCTGGAGCGACATGGCGTCACGCAGCCCTTCAAGCAGGCCCACCGGGAGGTGTACCTCCTCACCGACGCCGAGCGCCGGACGGGCACGTACTCGAACCGGTTCGCCGCGCACATCCTGCGCCAGCACCAGTTCAACTCCCTCGCCACGGTGCGTGGCTGGAGCAACCAGTTGCGCCTGAGCGTGGACGACGAGTACCCGCCGGCGGTCCGCGAGTTGCCGCACTGGGGGCTGCGTGCCGAGTACTGGGTCGAGGGCGTCGGCGGCGAGCGCTGGGAGGAGGAGCTCACCGACGCGGGCAGCTATCTGCGGATCCGCACCGACCAGGTGCGCTTCTACCCGATCGACGCCCCGCAGAACACGGCGCACGCGGCAGGCGGGGAGTACCGCATGCGGCTCTACGACGGCCGCGAGCCGGTCGACGCGCTGCCCCTCGACGAGATACCGGCGCTGGTCCTGAGCGAGGTGCTGCGCGACGTCGACCTGTTCGTGGGCGTGGCCAGCGTGGGCAATGACCCCATCTGGCAGGACGGCGGTCCGCAGGGACGCTTCCGCGAGTACTGGACGTCGTATTCGGGCGGGTCGTCGGTGGAGGGAGCCGCCTTCACCGGCTATCTGCCCTTCGAGGGTGACCGGACGCTGGCGGTCGTCCTGAGCAAGGCGATGATGCTGGCCAACGACAAGGAGATAACGGATCCGACGATCCGCAGCCAGTTGGGCTGACGCTCTCAGGGCGTGCGGGCCAGCTCCGGCCGCTTCAGGTAGTCCGTGAAGCCGACGACGTTGCCCCATGCGTCGGTGATCTCCACGGTCCAGCCGGTGGCCACGGAGAACGGCTCGCTCAGCAGGGTGATGCCCGCCGCCACCAGGGCCTGGCCCTTCGCACGGGCGTCGGGGACCTCCAGCCAGACGCGGGGGGATGGCCACGGCGGCGTACGCGGCACGATGCCGTCCTCCACGCGCAGGAGCAGGCCCGGCGTCTCCTTGCCGACCTTCAGGATGGCGAGCCCGAGTTCGTCGAGCCGGGCCGCGACCGGGAAGCCGGCCCGCTCGTAGAACCCGACGGCCTCGCCGAGATCGCCGACGGGGAACAGGACGTTGTCGAAGCCGAGCAGTACGACCGGCTGGTTGTCTGACATTCCGTCAGGGTAGGACGGGCGCCGTCGCACCGGCGCAGGCGCGCATGAAGCGCACCACGCGGGCCCGATTCTTCGACCGTACGGCCCCCTGGACCGGCGCACACCTACCGGTTGATGGACTGGATCTCCTGGACGTCGACGTCCTGGGTGCCTTCGAACGTGCCGTCGGGCAGGTCGCCCCCGGCACCGCCGTTGCCCTTCCAGGTGATCTCCCACGTGATGGAGGCCTTCATCCGGAACGGGTCGCCGCCCGTCGCCCGCAGGTACTTGATGCCGCACGGCGGGTCCTCCTTCGCGGAGCCCTTCTTGTACGGCGTACCGATGCTGCCGTCGTCGTCGACCGCGCACTCGCCGTCCGCGGGGAACGTCTCGGCGTCCGACGTGCCGGGGTCCAGGTGGAGGCTGACGGGCTTGGCAGTGGTCTCGGCCCACAGGCCCGTGCCCGGTAGCTCGGCGCGGACCTTCACCGGCTCGAACTTCCCCTTGTCCAGCCAGACCCAGGTGGGCAGGTTCACGGTCGACCTGCCCGTCGGCTTCATCTCGACCTTGGTGTCGGGGACCTTGATCCGGTCGTACGCGTAGGAGGCGAGCACCTTGGGCGTCGGGGCGTTGGCGACCTTGGGAAGGGTCCCCGCGTCCTGCCAGAAAAGGTTCTTCTCGCACTCGTACGCTTCCGGGTCGTCCTCCATGTCCGGATTGACGACGCCCCGCCAGAACCTGCCGTCCTTGCCGAGGTTGAAGTTCTTGTACCCCTTGTCGCCGTCGGACTGGGTCTTGCCCTTCTCGTAGTGGTCGATCATCAGGTCCCGGCCCCAGCTGAGGGTGGGGGTCACCGGGACCAAGTCGTTGTTCGGCTCCTTCTTGAGCCGGTCGACCGCTTCCTTGACCTGCTCGGACGTGGCCACGGGCTCGTACCAGCAGACGGGCGGCCGCCAGTTCGGGTCCACCGGCACGACGGGTTCGGCCGACCCGCCCTTGCCGCCGCTGAGCTGGGAGACCTGGATGTTGCTTGTCCCGGTGGCGGCCATGAGGGTGTTGCCCTTGGCGCCGCCGGAGGGTCCGGGAGCATGCTGATCGCCCTTGTCTCCGATGGCGTACGCCGTGGCGGAGAGGCCTGCGGAGAGGGCCGTGGCGAGGAGGAACGCGCAGGCGGTGTACCGGGCTCGCCTCACTTGCACCCACCCGGAACGGTGTCGAGGGAGACGGTCTGCCACACGCCCCGCGACGACTTGGTGAGCCTGGCCCGGTACTGAAGGATCGAATCGGGGCTGTCGGGGGTTCTGGTGACCTTGCCGGTCTTGCGGTTCTTCGTGGACGACTTGCGCTCGTCGACGCAGTAGAAGAGCACGCCCGCTCCGTTGTCCGTGACGTGCGCCTTGGGGTTGTAGGCCTTGATCTCGCCGGTCAGGCTGTCGTCGGTCCCGACGAAGTTTTTGATCCACTTGCGGGCGGTGGCCAGGGAACTGCCCGAGTCGTAGAAGGCGACCGCCTTGGAGTTCGGGTTGGCCTCGATGATCGCCGCGTACTTCGCCCGCAGTTCTTCCCGGCCGTCGTCCAGGATGTGTTGCAGTTTCGGGTCGCTGTTTGTCCAGCTCGCGAAGTCCGCCTTGAACTCCGACGGAAGCTTGATCTTCGGCCGTTCGACGCCGTCGGGCGTCTCGGAGGGTTCCTTGGAAGCCGACGCCCCGCCACCGCTGTCCGCCCCGGCGATCTTGTCGGAGGAGCCGCCCTCATCCCCTCCCGAACCGCACGCGGTCAACAGCAGGGCGGCGGACGCGGTCAGTGCGGCAGTCATGAGGTGAAGGGGATGACGGTTCACTCTGAACTCCTCTTGCGGGGGGAAATGTGTGTGGGGGGAGGTGGGGGATGGGGCCTATGGGCAGGCGGACAGGAAGTTCCTGATGTCAGTGATCGTCGTCCGCCACTCGGAGATCTCGTTGCCGTCCTCGTCGACCGTGGCGACGAGGCACGAGTCGACCTCGTCCCGCGCCGCGTCGACGCGGCGCAGAGCGCGCAGCCAGCTGTCCCGGTAGTCGTCGGCGCTCCAGTAGGAGAGGTCCATCGGAAAGTCCTCCGAGAAGTCCCCCACCGTGATCCTGCCGACGGCCACGGTGCCGTTCGCGGCCTCCTCCGATGGCACCGAGACCACCTGGATCGAGAAGGCGTCGCTTCTTGATGTGATCGAGGTCCGCGTCGTAGGTGTCAATCCTCTGCCCTTGTGCTCCCAGGGAACCCCTAGGGCCCCGCTCCGGACTGGAGCGGGGCCCTGGGGGACGTACAGGCGGAAGCCGGGTCAGAAGCGGCGCGTGATCAGCGCACGCTTCACTTCCTGGATCGCCTTCGTGACCTCGATGCCACGCGGGCACGCGTCCGTGCAGTTGAACGTCGTGCGGCAGCGCCACACGCCGTCCTTGTCGTTGAGGATCTCCAGGCGCTGCTCACCCGCCTCGTCACGGCTGTCGAAGATGAAGCGGTGCGCGTTCACGATCGCGGCCGGGCCGAAGTACTGGCCGTCGTTCCAGAAGACCGGGCACGACGACGTGCAGGCGGCGCAGAGGATGCACTTCGTCGTGTCGTCGAAGCGCTCACGGTCCTCGGCGGACTGCAGGCGCTCGCGCGTCGGCTCGTTGCCCGAGGTGACCAGGAACGGCATGACGTCGCGGTAGGCCTGGAAGAACGGGTCCATGTCGACGACCAGGTCCTTCAGGACCGTCAGACCCTTGATCGGCTCGACCGTGATCGGCTTGGCCGGGTTGATGTCCTTGATCAGGGTCTTGCAGGCGAGACGGTTCTTGCCGTTGATCCGCATGGCGTCCGAGCCGCAGATGCCGTGCGCGCAGGAGCGACGGAACGTCAGCGTGCCGTCGATGTCCCACTTGACCTTGTGGAGGGCGTCGAGGACACGCTCCTTGGGGTCGATCTCCAGCTGGAAGTCTTCCCAGGTGGCGTCCGCCGAGACCTCGGGGTTGAAGCGGCGTACGCGCAGGGTGATCGTGATGTACGGGGAGTCGGCGAAGCCCGCCTCGGGCTTCGCGTCTTCCTTCTCGAGGGTCGGGGTAGCCATCAGTACTTACGCTCCATCGGCTGGTAGCGGGTCTGGACGACCGGCTTGTAGTCGAGACGGATCGTCTCCGTGCCGTCGTCGCCGACCTCGCGGTACGCCATGGTGTGGCGCATGAAGTTGACGTCGTCGCGGGTGGGGAAGTCCTCGCGGTAGTGACCGCCGCGCGACTCCTTGCGGGCGAGCGCGGACTGCGCCATGACCTCGGCCAGGTCGAGCAGGTTGCCCAGCTCGATGGCCTCCAGGAGGTCGGTGTTGAACCGCTTGCCCTTGTCCTGGATGGACACGTTCTTGTAGCGGGCGCGGAGCTCGGCGATCTTCTCCACGGCCGTCTTGATCGTCTGCTCCGTGCGGAACACCATGACGTTGGCGTCCATGGTCTCCTGCAGCTCCCTGCGGAGCTCGGCGACCCGCTCGTTGCCCTTGGCGTCGCGCAGCTGCTCGACGAGGGAGACGACCAGTTCCTCCGGGTTCTCCGGAAGCTCGACGAAGTCGTTCTTCGCGGAGTACTCGGCGGCGGCGATGCCCGCGCGCTTGCCGAAGACGTTGATGTCCAGGAGGGAGTTGGTGCCGAGGCGGTTGGCGCCGTGCACCGAGACGCAGGCGACCTCGCCGGCCGCGTACAGGCCGGGGACGACCGTCGTGTTGTCCGCCAGGACCTCGCCCTCGACGTTCGTCGGGATGCCGCCCATGGCGTAGTGCGCGGTCGGCTGGATCGGGATCGGGTCCGTGTAGGGCTCGATGCCGAGGTAGGTGCGCGCGAACTCGGTGATGTCCGGGAGCTTGGCGTCCAGCTGCTCCGGCGGCAGGTGCGTCAGGTCGAGGTAGACGTGGTCGCCCTCGGGACCGCAGCCGCGGCCCTCACGGATCTCCGTGTAGATGGAGCGGGACACGACGTCACGGGACGCGAGGTCCTTCATGACCGGCGCGTACTTCTCCATGAAGCGCTCGCCGTCCTTGTTGCGGAGGATGCCGCCCTCACCGCGGGCGCCCTCCGTGAGGAGGATGCCCATGCGCCAGATGCCGGTCGGGTGGAACTGGAAGAACTCCATGTCCTCCAGGGGGAGGCCCCGGCGGTAGCAGGCCGCCTGGCCGTCGCCCGTCAGCGTGTGCGCGTTCGACGTCACCTTGAAGAACTTGCCGGTGCCGCCGGACGCGTAGATCACGGCCTTGGCCTGGAAGATGTGGATCTCGCCGGTGGCCAGCTCGTACGCGACGACGCCCGCGCTCTTCTTCACCCCGGTCGCGGGGTCCTCGACGATGATCTGGTCGAGGACGTAGAACTCGTTGAAGAACTCCACACCCTCCTTGACGCAGTTCTGGTAGAGGGTCTGGAGGATCATGTGGCCGGTGCGGTCGGCCGCGTAGCAGGACCGGCGCACGGCGGCCTCGCCGTGGTTACGGGTGTGTCCGCCGAAGCGACGCTGGTCGATGGTGCCGTCCGGGGTGCGGTTGAACGGCAGGCCCATCTTCTCCAGGTCGAGGACCGCGTCGATGGCCTCCTTCGCCAGGATCTCGGCGGCGTCCTGGTCGACCAGGTAGTCACCGCCCTTGATCGTGTCGAAGGTGTGCCACTCCCAGTTGTCCTCCTCCACGTTGGCGAGCGCGGCGGCCATGCCGCCCTGCGCCGCGCCCGTGTGGGAGCGGGTGGGGTACAGCTTCGTCAGCACGGCGGTGCGGCTGCGCTTCGTCGCCTCGATGGCGGCGCGCATGCCGGCGCCGCCCGCGCCGACGATGACGGTGTCGTACTTGTGAATCTTCACGGAAGTCGCCTCGGCTTTAGCGGATGTTCGGGTCGAAGGTGAAGATCACCAGCGTGCCCAGAAGGATGGTGAACACCGTGGCGGTGTACAGCAGGCCCTTGAGCCACAGACGCGTGTTCGGGCGCTCCGCGTAGTCGTTGATGACCGTGCGCAGGCCGTTGGCGCCGTGCAGCATCGCGAGCCACAGCATCAGCAGGTCCCAGACCTGCCAGAACGGCGAGGCCCAGCGACCGGCGACGAACGCGAAGCCGATCTTCGAGACACCGCCGTCGAGCACCAGCTGGATCAGCAGGTGGCCGAGGACGAGGACGACCAGGACGACACCGGACAGGCGCATGAAGAGCCATGCGGCCATCTCGAAGTTGCCGCGGGTCGAGCGCGGGGTCTTGGAGGTGCGCTTGCGGGGCGCCTCGATGACCGGGGCCGGGTGGTCGGAGTCGTAGAGCGAGGCGCCCTCGACGGGGCCGACTCCGGACGTTCCGGACTTCTCAAGCGTGGTGTCAGCAGACATGTCTGGCGTCAGCTCCCGAAGAGTTCGCGGACGGCGTGGCCGAGGACGGGGTAGAGCGCCCCGACCATCAGGACGACCCAGATACCGACGACGGTCCAGAGCATCTGCTTCTGGTAGCGGGGACCCTTCGACCAGAAGTCGACGGCGATGACGCGCAGGCCGTTGAGTGCGTGGAAGAGGATGGCGGCGACCAGGCCGTACTCGAGGAGTCCGACGATGGGCGTCTTGTAGGTACTGACGACATCGTCGTACGCCTCGGGGGAGACGCGGACGAGAGCGGTGTCGAGCACATGCACGAACAGGAAGAAGAAGATGAGGACGCCGGTGACTCGATGAGCCACCCATGACCACATTCCTTCCCGGCCGCGGTACAGCGTTCCAGCCGGCACGGAAGTTCCTCCGGGAGCGGGGGTTGGGGCCGGCCGCCAGTCTTCTTGTCAAAGAAAGAGCAGCTCTGTCGGACGAGCCCGGCCGGGTACGGTCCACCGGCCGCTCGTCATCGTATCGACGAGTTGTCGGTGGGCCTGCCCCGGGTCCACAGGTGTGATCAAACAGGCAATCAAACAGGCACGTACGGGCTATCGGGGCGTGCGGGCGGGCGGCTCGCCCCGGTGGCCTGTCCGAGGGCCGCTCCCGCGGCGTGTTCCGCGTCGTGGCCCAGGGCGAGCCTGGTCAGCCTGGACCGGGCGAGCCGCCGCAGTTCGTCGGCCGCGACGGCGCGCTCGTCCTCCGGATCGTTGCCGAGGCGTGACCGGATGCCGGAGAGGAGATGGTCGAGCGCCTCGCCCGGCGCCACGTCGTCGAGGCAGATCACGAAGGAGTGCCCGAAGCGGCTCTCGTACGCGGCGTGGGCGGCGCGCAGGGCGGTGTGGGCGGCGGCGCGGGTGGCGGGGGCGGCGACCTGGTACGGGATCTCGGGATCAAGCGGTTCGCAGGCCAGGGCCTCGGCGAGGTCACCGGGCGTCAGGTCGTACGCCGCCTCGTCGGACGCGGCGAGCAGCGCGTCGAGGTCGGGGTAGGGCCGGTGGGCGGTGACGCGGCGGGCCCAGCGCAGGCTGCCGCAGCAGCTGAGCAGGGCGGCTTCGGCCGCGCCCGGCGTGGCGGCGTTCAACTGGTGCGGCGCGGGGGTGGCGCGACCGGCGGGACCGGTGGGGCCGGTGGGACCGGCGAGACGGGGTGAACGGTGCGGGGGCAGCGTGCGCTCCTGGACAGGGGGCGGCAAGGAGGGGGCCATGCGGGTGTGGGGGTGGTGCAACGCTATCGAGACGTGCGGTCAGCTGTCCGATGGATGAGCGAATTTCACTCGAATGGGAGAGTTTCGACGTGTTCTGTGGACGAGCCGCCTGGGGGAGGGCGTCGTAGCGTGGCGGTATGGCTCTGATATTGGCTCCGATATCGACGTCAGTGACAGCTCTCACGGTGACGAGGGGTGACCGGTGAGGCGCGGGCCGGTGGTCGCCGCGAGCGGCGTCGCCGTCGCCGGGGCCGCGGTCCTTGCCGTGGGCCTCTGGCCCGGCGGCTCGGACGGCGGGGGAAGCGCGCGCGTGTCGCCGTCGCGGGAGGAGTCCGCCGCCGCGTCCCCGGCGAGTCCCACCAAGAGCTACGCGCTCTCCAAGGCCCCTGCCACCATCCCCGCCGTGCGCGAGCACACCGCCGCCCGCGGCCCAGGCTGGCGTCCCGCCGAGGGAAAGGGCCGCGTGGTCGTCCGTGACGACGGCCTCGCGGACGAGGCGCGGCTGCTCGCCGGCGAGCTGAAGCTGTCGTACGGGGGAGACGCGAAACCCCGCGAGGGCGACGTGGAGCTGGCGCTCGGCAAGGACGAGAACAGCGAGGGCAAGAGCAGCAAGGCGAAGAGCGGCGGCGACGAGTCGTACACGCTGACCGTGAAGGAGCGGCGCGTGCGGATATCCGCGCCCACCGAGGCCGGTGTCTTCTACGGGACCCGCACCCTCAAGCAGGAGGTGAGCGGCGGCAGGACCGCTCCCGAGGGCGAGGTGCGGGACCGCCCGGCCAAACCGCAGCGCGGCTTCATGGTCGACATAGCGCGCAAGCACTTCGACGTGAAGTGGATCGAGGACCGCATACGCGAGCTCGGCGACCTCAAGTACAACCAGCTCGGCCTGCATTTCTCCGACGACCAGGCGTTCCGCATCGCGTCGGACTCGCACCCCGAGATCGTCTCATCCGACCACCTCACCAAGGACCAGGTCCGCCACCTGGTGAAGCTGGCCGAGAGCAGGCACATCACGGTCGTGCCCGAGATCGACTCACCCGGCCACCTCGGCGCCGTCATCAAGCAGCACCCCTCGCTCCAGCTCCGCACCGCCCGCGGCACTGCCACGCGCGGAGCCGTCGACATCTCCGAACCGGAGGCGGGGAAGATCGTCGACGACCTGCTCAAGGAGTACGCCGAGTTGTTCCCCGGCGCGTACTGGCACCTCGGCGCCGACGAATACCAGGCCCTGACCGTCAAGGACCCCGAGTCCACCTATCCGCAACTGGCCGCCGCCGCCCGCAAGCGCTACGGCCCCGACGGCCGCGTCCAGGACCTGGCGACGGGCTGGCTCAACGACCGTGCCGACACCGTGCGCCCGCACAAGAAGAAGCTGAAGGCGTGGAACGACGGGTTCTTCCGGGGTGGGACAGCCGAGGCCGCCGACGACCTGGAGGTCGCCTACTGGACGGGCAAGGAGATCGGCGCGCGTGAGCCCGTCGAGTATCTGAAGGCGGGCCGCAAGCTCACCAACTACAACGACGAGTACCTCTACTACGTCCTCGGCCAGCCCAACGACTTCCGCTATCCGACCGGGCAGCGGATATACGAGAGCTGGACCCCGCTGGTCGTCCGCGGCACGAGGCCGGTGGACGCGCGGTACGACGACCAGATCCTCGGCGGCACGTTCGCGGTCTGGGGCGACCTCGCGGGCGCGCAGAGCCAGGAGCAGGTGGCGAAGGGCATACGCATGCCGCTGCGGGCCACCGCCCAGAAGCTCTGGGACCCCAGAAAGCCGACGCTGGCCTGGGACGACTTCGTGAAACTCGCTGATACCGTCCGGTAGCCGCTGTCCGGCGCCCTGGGGAGGGACGCGGGCGGCTCCATTCACTCGTGAACCACCCGTGGGGGGTCGCTCGACCATGCTGTCCCAAGAACACCCGGACCATCCAGACCATCCAGATCATCCGGACCAGCCACACCTCTTGAACCATCCGCACCACCCGCCGCAGCAGTACGCCCCCGCCGCGCGCCCCGCCTGGCTGCGCTCGCCGGTCGGCCTCAGCCGGGCGGTCATGGCGCTGCTCGGGGTCGTCATCGCCGCCGACCTGTACTCGCTGTGGGCGGGCACCGTCATGCGGAACGTGATGGCGGACCTGCTCGCGGGGGAGTTCGGGGCGGGTGTGGCGCGGGATGCCGAGCACGCCGACACGCTGTACGCGGTCTCCGGCTTCCTGCAGACCGGGGCGCTGATCGCGACCTGCGCCGTGTTCCTCGTCTGGTTCCACCGGGTGCGGGTGAACGCCGAGGTGTTCGAGCCGCACATCCACCGCAAGACGCGCGGCTGGACCGTGGGGTCCTGGTTCGTGCCCGTCCTGAACTTCTGGTTCCCGCGGCGGATCGCCGTCGACATCTGGGACGCGAGCGGCGACCGTTCGGTGGCTCTGGACCGCACGACCCTCGACCCGTCGGCGGGCGGCGCTCCGCACCGGCTCGTGAACGCCTGGTGGACGCTGTGGGTGGCGAACCTCCTCGCCGGGCGGTGGTCCACCCAGTCGTACTGGCGGGCGGAGGAGCCCGACGAGATCAAGGCGGCCGTCGGGAACCTGATGTTCTCCGACGCGCTCGACATCGCGGCGGCCGTCCTCGCCATCCTCTTCGTGCACCGCCTCACGGGCATGCAGGACCGCAAGGCCAGGTCGGGACCGCCGCGGCCGCAGCCGCTGCCGGTGGTGCCGGGGCCGCTCGCCGCGCCGTGACGCGGGCTTCCGGATTTCGGCTTCCGGGGTGGCCAACCCGCGGACATCTGTGGTGTATTCGGCCTCGGAGCCCGGTACGGGCATGACGCGGGACGAGCACTACGGGGGGTGCGCGGCATGGGTTACTGGGGGTACTACGTCGTCGGCAGGAGCGAGCGGCCGCTCGCGGAGCTCGCGGCGGTGGCCGCGGTACGGGACGAGCTGACGCTCCTCGACCGGCGGCCCGACGGCTGGCAGGTGTGGGAGGTGCCGGGCGGCGACGGCACGCGGGACGTCGGGAACATGAACACGCTGGCCATGGAGACGGGCGCACCCGCGCTCTTCGGCTATGTGATGGCCAGCGACTGCGTGGTCGTCGAGGCGGCGGCTCCCGAGAGCGGGGCGTGGACCACCTGTCTGGCGCGGAGCGCGATGGCCGGATACCTCGGCGACGCCGAACTGACCGTGGAGGACTACTTCCTCGAACCGCGCGACGCCGCGCAGCGGGCGGTGGCCTGGGCGGCGGAGTCGGGCAGAACGGTGCCGGCGGGGCCGTTGCTGGACGTGCTGAACGCGGCTGCCCAGCCCTCGGCGGAGGAGCTCTTCTTCCGCTTCCTCGACCGCCTCGGCGTGGTCCGCCAGTGACGTTCCCGGGCCGGTGCACGCAGTAAGGGGCAGTGCAGGGTCCGGGACGGGAGACGTAGAGCATGAGCCTGGTGGAGCTGATCGCGCAGGCCGACGAGCGGGGCCTGGCGGCGAGTGGCCTCGCCTGCCTCGACCGGTGCGTTCCGGTGCTCGGCGGCGACGACGACCTGCTGCGCCCGCTGTGGACGAAGGTCGCGGAGGGCGGCGACTGGGGCGGGCCGCTGGCCGACGCGCGCTCGGCGCTGGGTAGGTCGGCGGGGCCGGGCCGAGCGGCCTTCGGGGCCTGTGACGAGGCGGCGGCGCTCGCCCGGCGGATGTTCGACGCCGTCCCCCGGGCGTATTCGGGGTCGGGGGTGCGGGAGTGGGCGGACGGCTGCTCCGTCGCCGCTCTCCAGGTCCACCGCCTCCTTGAGACCGCGCCGGACCGCGGGGCCCGCACGGTGGCGGCGCGCCGCGAGGGCCGCACGGACGGCATGACGCCGCTGGTCGCGTCCGAACTCCGGCGCCAGGTCCGGATCCTGGAACTGCTGTCCAACAAGGGCGCGGGCCCGGCGGGTGGCCTGCGGCAGGCGCTCGACGTCTCCATGGAAGGGCGACGGGTGCTGCGGGCGGTGGTGTCGCGGCGGGCGCGGGGACAGGGCTGACGGCGCCGGAGCGTGGTGAAGGATTTCCGCCAATACCGAAAGTGCCGTGGCGAGAAGCGAACGGTGGCTACGGTAGCCCGGGGCGAATATCGGCCCCTTGAATTCTGGTGGAGGTGGAGGAATTCAGCACCGCTCGCTTCCGGCCGGGTGCGGGACGTCGGCGGTGCCCGTGCAGGTGACGCGGTACGTCACGGGGGCCGTGGGCAGTGGGTGCCGCCGATCGGAATCGCCGCCGCCGAGAAGGGCGTACGCGATGAAGGCGGCGCAGATGCCGATGAGCGCCGTGCCGACGGCTACGACGCGGCGGTCCGAGATCTCACCGACGACCGTCGGGTCGTCGGGATCCTCCGGAACAACGGCTTCCCCTAATTCCGCGTACTCGACGCTTTCCCTGATGTCCGTCGCGTTTTCGTCCTTCATCCATCTCCCCCACCCCGGGCGCTCTGCAAATCCGCCCGGTTATACAACACCTCGGTCTCCGTTCGCCAGGACGAGAAGAAAACGGACCAAACGCTTGACGGCGCGAGGAGAATTCTCGTATCGCGATGCCCGACGCGTGAGTCCCGCCCAGGGTTGTACCGGCCTTGTGGATCGGCCGGGTGAGAAGCGCCACGTCGGAAAGCCGTCATGGTCGGGGAGCGGCTTGCGCTGAGTAGGACGAGGGCGCGTCGTGCGCTTTCCGGATCACCGGGGCGAAGGAGTGGCAGTCATGGACGGCGAGGGCAGACAGGCGGCTCGGGCGGGGGATATGCGGGGGCAGGCCCGGGAGTTTGTCGCGCGGGCCACTGCCCGCAATCGGCTGCCTCTTGACTTCTCCGTCGCTAGCCTCCGCGTCGTCGACTTCCTCATCGAGGGCCTGCGAAAGGGCGGCCGTGATGGGGGCGAGATCGCCGGGACGCTGTTCGGGCTCGGCGCCTACGTAGGTGAAGTCCTCGTCCGCCGCGCCGGCGCCGTCTGGATCGATTTCGATGCCGGACAGCGGGAATTCTTCGGGCAGACCGTCGGCGTCCGGATGCCGGACGGCCGGGTATGGAATCCCCTCGGCAAGGTCGTCAATTGCCTTGAGCGCGGCGGAATGGGTGGCTCCGAAGGGTCCCTCCAGGCCTTTTACCTCACGCTGCCGGGACGGGCGCGGCGCGCGGCGTGAAAGAGCCGTCGGGCAGTTTTTGAGCCTTCTTTCGTTATGGGCGGCTGCGGCAGAGTGTGCCGGGCGCGGGGGCGGAGCGGGAAACGCGGGGCGCGGCAGGACGCGGGCACGGTGGGCGGTGCCGACGGAGTGAAGAGGAGAGCGTGGCGCAGGGTGGGGAACATCGTCGTTCAGCGGCTCGTGACGAAGAGCTGACGCGGGCTCTGGGGGCCGCGCGGGAGGGGGACGAGGAGGCTTTCGCCCTTGTCTACCGGTGCGTGCACCCAGAAATTCTCGGCTTCCTGCGCGGACTCGTCCGCGACGACGCGGAAGACGTCGCGTCCGAGGTCTGGCTGCAGATCGTCCGGGATCTCGGCCGCTTCCGCGGCGGCGGCGCCGACTTCCGCCGCTGGGCCGCGGCGGTCGCGCGCCATCGCGCCATCGACCATCTGCGGCGGCTGGGCAGCAGGCCCCGGGCCACGCTGACCGAGCAGGACATGCTCGACATCCCGGCCGTGGACGACACGGCGGGCCGCGCCCTGGAGACGCTCTCGACGGAGCACGTCCTCGACCTGGTCGCCGACCTGCCGCCCGGCCAGGGCGAGGCGGTGCTGCTGCGGGTGGTCGTGGGCCTCGACGCGCCCGCCGTCGCGCGGGTGCTCGGCAAGCGGCCCGCGGCGGTGCGGTCGGCCACGTACCGCGGACTGCGCGGGCTGGCCCGGCAGTTGGCGGGCGGGGACGCCGTGCCGCCGGTGGCGCCGGGCGCCGCGGGCCTTTCGCGCCGCGCCCGCCTGCCCCCGTACCGGCAGCGTGCGGAACCCGGCGAGTCCTGCGTGGGGCGGCAGCTGTCCTGCGCCCCACGGTAGGGGGAAGGACCGTGGCACCGTTGCGCTTGGCGTGCTCTCGCCAAAGTGCCGACCTGCTCGTTACCTGACGAGCCATCATCAGGCGACCCGGCCGTCACGGCCACGGAGAGGCCCGTGCCGGATGAACTCGGATTCGATGAGCTGCTGGACGACGGCGGCCTGATCACCCGGCTGCTCGGCAGGACCGCCGCCGGACGCGGACGGGACCTGCTCCACGGTCCCGGCCTCCCCGTCGTGCTGCTCGCCGGCGGGCCCGGCACGGGCAAAGGACGGCTCCTCAAGTGCGTACGACGGCACTTCGGGCCGCGCGTCCCCGTCGTGTACGTCGACTGCGCCCTCACCGACTGCCGTGAGCAGGCCGAGCAGTGACCGGGGAGCCGCTCGGAAGTGACCGAGGTACTGCGCGAGATCGCGCTGCAGTACGGCGACTGGGGCGGCGACGGCGGCGGGATCGCCGGTGAACGGCGCCCGGAGCCCGCGCGCCGCCCCCTCGCCGGGGGAGCGGCGCGCGGGGTGGGGCTACGGCGTCAGCGTCTGTCCCAGGTGGGCGCCCGCCGGGGTGCCCAGGAGCGTACGTCCGTAGTAGACGCCGCTCGACCCGGGAATGCCCGAACTGCCGCTGTCCAGCTGGAGGATCGTGCCGTCGCCCGCGTCCTCGCCGTCGACGCCGATGGCGAGGTCCGCGCGGCCGAAGCCGGACAGGTCGGCCAGGGTCACCGAGGAGCCGAGGCGGTCGCCGGTCTCCGTGGAGCCGGGGACATCGGGCTCGTCCTGCGAGAAGGCCTTCGCGCCCGAGCCGGTGAGGCCGGCGGACGAGCCCTTCAGGAGGAGCGAGGTGCCCGCGTCCTTGCGGTTCTTGCCGGCGCGGGTGATGTCCTCGTCGGGGGCGCCCGTGACGACGTCCGCGTAGCCGTCGAGGTTGTAGTCGCCCGCCGCGACCGACCAGCCCATCGCGTCGCCCGCCTCGGCGGCGCCGGGCACGCCGGACGTCGCCTGGTGCACCGTCTTCATGCCGGTCGTCGTGAACCCCGTCGACGTGCCGGGGACCACCGTGACCTGGCCGCCTGCGTGGGCGCCCGACTCGGCGGTGTAGGGCTGGCCGATGACCAGGTCGTCGTAGCCGTTGCCGTTGACGTCGCCCACGGCGACGGACCGGCCGCCGGGGACGGAGAGCACGCCGACCCGGCTGAGCCCGGAGCGGCCGCCCCGGAACCAGGCGACCTTGCCCTTGCCCGCCTGGTCGCGGTAGGTGAGCGCCACGTCGCCGTAGCCGTCGCGGTTGAAGTCGCCGGACGCGGCGTCCGGGTACGCGATGGCGGTGTCGCCCGAGGTGAGGCTGCCGCCCGACTCGTGGTCCTCGTCGAGCCGCGCGGCCCACGAGCCGCCCGTGCCCGTCGCCGCCGCGAAGACATCCGCCTTGCCGTCGGCGTTGAAGTCACCGGAGGCGACCGCGGAGCCGAACCTGGCGCCCGGGTAGTGGAAGTCGTCCGAGAGCTGCATGTCCGTGCCGGACGTGAACTTCGGGCCGTACAGCATGGTGACCGCACCGCGGTCGGCGTGGCCCGAGGTGTCGTCCTCGCCGGGGGCGCCGATCACGAGGTCCGCGTAGCCGTCGGCGTTCAGGTCGCCCCACGCCGTGGCCGCGCCCCAGTCGTCGCCCTTCTCCGAGTTGCCGGGGACGCCGGGGCTCGCCTGGGTGAGGGAGACGCGGGACGATCCCACGGGACCGCCGAGGCCGCCGGGGACCACGGTGACGCGGCCGCGGCTCGACGACGCCTTCGGGGTGCCGGCGATCAGGTCGGTGATGCCGTCGCGGTTGTAGTCCGCCGTCGGGATCGCGGAGTTCTTGCCCGCGCTGCCCGCGAAGCGGCGGATCTCGCCGAGCCCGGCGTACAGGTTCTTGCCGGGGCACAGGGTCGAGAAGCCGTCGCGGTGGCCGGAGACGGTGCGCAGCGAGGCCTGCTCGCCCTTCTTCCACACGCCGGTGTCGTCGGCCGCGGTCAGCGTGACCTTGCCGTTCGGGTCGCCGCCGTACTGGCCGAGCTTCCACGCCGTCACGCGCGCCACCGACTCCAGGGCGGCCCGGGTCGGCCTGCCCGCGGGCGTGTTCGTCGCCGGGTCGCCCTCGAAGTCACCGAGGACGGCGATGCCCGCCGAGTCGCCGTTGAAGCCGTAGGTGTGCGCGCCGCGCACGGGCAGGCCGATGCCGCCGCCGCGGCCCTCGAATATCTGGCCGCACTTGTCCACGACGAAGTTGTAGCCGAGGTCGTTCCAGCCCTCGGTCCGCACGTGGTACGTCAGGAGGCCGCGGACCAGCGCCGCCGACTGGGCGCAGCTGTAGTCATTCGTACCGGCCGTGTGGTGGACGAAGACCGCCTTGACCTTGTCGTTGTAATCCGGCGCGTCCTTGACCAGGGACTCGTCGGCGCCCCAGGCGGCCCGGCCGATCACCGGGGGCTGGGTGACGGTGGAGGGCGGGGGCGTGGGCCCGGCCGGGGCGGGGGCCTTGTCGGCGGGGGCGAAGGCCGCGGGGGACAGGGCCGTGCCGGTGCCGGTGCCGGTGGTGCCGGTGGTGCCGGTCATCCCCTTGCTTTCCGTGCTTGCCGTGCTTCCCGTGCTTTTCGCGCCGCCGTCGAGCGCCGGGTTGCGCGCCTCCTCGGCGGTCACGCCCGGATCCACGAGGTTGACCTCAAGTTCCCCCGGCAGAGCGTTACTTGACGAGCCGCCCTCGGCGACGACGCGGACCTCGACGCCGTCCGAAGGCCCGACCCAGAGCGGGTCGGACGCGGCACGCGGGCCCGCCTCCGCCTTCTCCGCGCGGTGCGGCTCCAGGTCCAGGGCGCGCCAGCCGGTCCAGGAGCCGGAACCGATGGCGCGCGTGCGGACCTGCGCGGAGCCGTCCAGCTCCACGGCGGCACCGCTCCACGAGACGCCGAGGAGCGAGAACTGCTCGGTCTCCGTGCGCGGCAGCGTCCGCTTCGTCGCATCACCGGCTTCGAGCGCCAGATCGTGCACGCTCGCCGGCCGCTCGGCGCGCGGGTCGGCGCCGGACCTCTGCCCGTCGCCGGGACCGGCCATGGCGTACGTCGCCGCCCCCGCGCCGCCGAGGACGACGGCCCCGACCGTCAGCAACGCCCTGCGCCGCAGACTCAGCGGTCTGTACGCATGCGTGGTACGCGCCTTCTCACGTGGTTTGCGCGGACTCAAATACCCCACCCCTCAGCGAATTGCCGGTGAACTCAGCGAGTCCGTACGACTGATCGCCCTCGCAAAGGGTTGTAGCGGAGCGGGTGATTTGTCGCGTGACGTATCCCGCACGCCCCGGGCGTGACGCGCGGGCGGGCCGGTGCGCTGGGTCATGTGACAGTGGTGAAGTCGTGGGGTGAGTCGAGGTCAGGGGCGGGGTTGCGGGTGGGGAAGAACAGAAGAGGGATACGGGCCGCCGCGCTCTGCCTCGCGGTGGGCGCGCTCGCGTCCTGCGCCACGGAGCGGCAAGTGACGTACTCCGGCGGCACCCTCGAAGAGCTCGTGCCCGAGGACGAGAAGCGCGGCAGGGAGCTGGCCGTTGAGGGCATGCGGCTTCTCAAGGAGGCGGAGTCGGTGCGCATGGCCGTCGACATGACCAAGGCGGCGCGGACCCGGACCGGCGTGCTGCACATGGACCGCGACGGCAACTGCACGGGCACGTACGACATGGGCCCGATGGAGCGCGGCCGGCTCATCGTCGTCGCCGGGGACGCGGCCTACGCGCGCTACGCCGACGAGTCGCTCGACGCGATCGACGCGATGGCGGCGGGGCGGGACCCCGAGGCCGCGGCGCGCGTCCGGGAGCGGACGGCGCTCGCCCGCGGGAAGTACCTGAAGCTGCCCGAGGGCACCGGAAACGGCTCGGGGGCCGCGACCCCGACGACCAACTGCGACCTCGACAAACTCACCGGGACGATGCCCGGCACTCCGGAAGAGGGCGAGACCTTCAAGGCCCTCGACCCGATCCGGCGCTACGGCCAGGACGTCATTCCGCTCGCCGGTGAGTCGCACGGGCAGAAGATGACGCTGTACGTCGCCGCGGACGGCGAGCCGTACGTGGTCGGCGTCCGGCAGGTGGGCAACGGCGAGGCCATGCTCCTGCGGTTCTCGGAGTACGACGAACCGGTCCACGCGGTGGCCCCGCCCGCGGAACAGACGTTGGACATCTCGCGGTTCCTCCCCGAGGGAGGGGACGGCGGCTCGCTCTTCGAGGTGTGAGCGTGGGCCCGGGCCCCGGGTGAGCGTGACATTTCCGCCCCCGGTGACGCTGTCGACCGTGGAGGCACAGGCGCCGTGGCCCGTGCCCGCAGCGGCCGGATGGGAGCGGGTTGGGCCAGCGTGGGGGACCCCGTCGCACACAGCCGTACGACGAGGAGCTGGGCAGGGCCGTCGCGGCGGCCCAGAAGGGGGACGAGGCCGCCTTCGCGGTCGCGTACCGCCTGGTCCAGCCGGGGCTCGTCGGCTATCTGCGCGGCCTCGTCGGGACCGACGGCGAGGCGGCCGAGGACGTCGCCGCCGAGGCGTGGCTGGAGATCGCCAGGGACCTCGCGCGGTTCCACGGCGACGGGGCGGGCTTCCGCGCCTGGACCGCGACGATCGCCCGGCACCGGGCCCTGGACCACCTGCGCCGCCGGCGGGCGCGGCCCCGCACCACCGCGCTGGAACAGGACGTCCTCGAACTCCCGGGCCCGCACAGCACCTCGTCGTCGGCCCTGGAGACCCTCTCGACCGAACGGGTCCTCGACCTCATCGCGACCCTGCCCCGCGACCAGGCGGAGGCCGTCCTGCTCCGCGTGGTCGTCGGCCTCGACGCCCCGGCGGCGGCACGGGTACTCGGCAAACGCCCCGGGGCGGTGCGGACGGCTGCGTACCGGGGGCTGAGGAGGCTGGGGGAGCGGATGGGGGGCGATGGGAGGTGATGCGCGGTGGCGGTGGGGCTGGGGCCGGCCGCGCGGTGGACGACCGCGCCGGAGCCGACCAGGGCCGCCACCCCCCACAGGAGAGGCCCCGGCCGGCGCGCGGCACGAACCGCGTGCGGTCCGTATCTTCTTCAGCGCCGCGCGTGCGTTTTCTGTCACACCGCGTTCCGTCACGCACTAGTTGCAGTTTGTACAAACATGGACGCAGGGGTGCCCCAGCCCGTACCGTGCTGCTTCGCGCCGGGGCCGGGCGCAGATCTCCGAGTGGCAGGATTGAGAGAGTGCTGGGGGACGACGCGGAGCTGACCGCCGCGGTGCTTGCGGCACAGGACGGGGACGAGACCGCTTTCCGGACTGTGTACCGCGCTGTGCACCCGCGCCTGTTGGGTTACGTACGCACGCTGGTCGCCGACCCGGACGCGGAGGACGTCGCCTCCGAGGCCTGGCTGCAGATAGCGCGCGACCTGGAGCGGTTCAGCGGTGACGCGGACCGGTTCCGGGGCTGGGCGGCGCGCATAGCGCGCAACCGCGCCCTCGACCACATCCGCATGCGCGGCCGCCGCCCCGCGGTGGGCGGCGACGAGTCGGAGCTCACCGGCAAGCCGGGCGACGCGGACACCGCGGGGGAGGCGATGGAGTCCCTCGCCACCGGTGAGGCCCTCGCCCTGATAGCCCGGCTCCCGCAGGACCAGGCGGAGGCCGTCGTCCTCCGCGTCGTCGTCGGTCTCGACGCGAAGAGCGCCGCCCAGACCCTCGGCAAGCGTCCCGGAGCCGTCCGTACCGCGGCGCACCGCGGCCTGAAGCGCCTCGCCGAACTGCTCGGCTCGCAGGGCGCCGACCCCCATGAGGCGCTCGACGCCGTACCCCCGCAAAGAGAGCCGCGCGGCCGCGCGGTGACGTCCGCCGGTGTGACGCAATCGCGCACGCGGACGCAGAAGGACATGTGATGGCCGACGAGCAGCACAAGTGGCTGGACCGCGATGCGGCGGAGCGTTTGCTGCGCGGCGAGCCCCTCGAAGACGTCGACCCTCACGCCCGTGCGCAGGCCGACCGGCTCGCCGCGGCGCTCGCCGCGCTGGCCGCGCAGAACCGCTTCGCCGAAACGGGGGGCGGCGGCGAGGACGGGAACGGGGACCGGAGCGGCACGGAAAGGCGCAGCGCTTCGGGGGAGGGCAGCCACCCTGAGAACCGCACCGGCACCGGCACCGGCCCCGGCCTCGACGCCGACGCCGGTCCCGGCCCTGCGCTCCCCGACATCGGTGCCGACGGCCTCACCGGCCCGGCTCCCGCCGCGCTCCCAGGTGAACTCCCGGGCGAAGCCGCCGCGTTGGCCGCTTTCAGGGAGGCCCGCGCAGGACTCCCGCAGAGCGGTGGCGGCAGGTCGCGGACCGCGCCGTACGCGACGGCCGCGCATGAGGCGGCCGCGAGCGAGACCGTGCGTCTGGGACGTGCGGGGAGCCGTCCCGCGCCCAGCCGCTGGGGCCGCCCCGTCCGCTTCGGGATCGCCGCGGCACTGGCCGGGTGCATGATCGGCGGGGTTGCCGTGGCCGCGGGGACGGGCGTGCTGCCCTCGCCGTTCGGCACGCACAGCGACCCCGGCCCCACCGTGTCCGCCTCGGCCGACACTGCCGGCTCAGAGGAACCGCAGGCTCCCCCGTCGGACGACGCCGGTGAGCCGTCCGAGGAGCTGTCCCCGGACGAGGGCGCGACACCGGGCGACGGGGCGACGCGGGAGCCCGCGTCCACCGCGTCGCCGGAGGCCGGGGCCGACGGCGAGGGCGAGAGCGACGCGGGCGACGACCCCACGGACCCTCCGGAGCAGCCGGGCGGCGACAAGCCGGCGCACCGGGACGAGGCCAGGAACTGGTACCGCAAGGCGGTGGCCGCCTGCCGTGCCTACCGCAGCGGCGAGCTGCAGGGCGGCAAGCGCCGACGCCTCGAGGAGATCGCCAAGGGCCCGGCCCGTGTGGAGGCGTTCTGCGGCCGGGTGCTCGGCGGCTCGGGCGGCGGCGGCCAGCAGGGCGGCGGTCATCAGGGTGGTGGCGGACACCAGAACGGCGGCGGGAACGGCCACGGCGGCGGTCACGGTGACGGGGGCGGCGACGGCGGCGGGAAGGGCTCCGGCGGTGACGACGACGGCGGCTCGGGCGGTGGCACCGGCGGTGTCCCCGGGCCTCCCATGTCCTCCCCGGCCGCCCCGGGTGCGACTCCCACGGCTTCGTACAGCGCGCTGCCGCACCTGCCGTAAGCGCCTGCCGTAAGCACCTCGCACAGCTCTGTCCGGCCGGGGTGTGACGTTTTCGGAAGCCGTGGCGCAGTAAGAAGTGAGCCGACTGGTCATCGGCCCACGCACGAGCCGGGGGTTCCCCCCGTACCTTCGGCTCCGTGCCCTCGGCGTGGGCGGGATACGTTCCCCCGATCCCGCCCACGCCGCTTTTCCCGGGCCCGGTCCGGCCCGCTCACCCGCAGGTGACGACACCGGCTCTCACTTGTAGATCACGACGCGGTCGCCGTTGCGGACCTGGGCGAACAGGCTCGCGATCTTCTTCTCGTCCCGCACGTTCACACAGCCGTGCGAAGCGCCGCTGTAGCCCCTGGCCGCGAAGTCCGACGAGTAGTGCACGGCCTGGCCGCCGCTGAAGAACATGGCGTACGGCATGGCGGTGTCGTAGAGCGTCGAGACGTGGTGCCGTGACTTCCAGTAGACGCTGAAGACGCCCTCGCGGGTCGGCGTGTACTGCGAGCCGAACCGCACGTCCATCGTCGACACGGCCCTGCCGTCGATCATCCAGGTCAGCGTGCGGCTGCTCTTGGCGATGCACAGGACCCGGCCGGTCAGGCACCGCTTGTCCGGCGCGGCGGCCGGCCTGCCGCCACCCGCGTACAGCTCCTGCCGCGTCGGTTCGCGCGTCATGTCCCGCAGCTTGCGCAGGGTCACGGTGTCCGTGGCGCCGGTGCGGGGCAGGCCGCGCTTGGCCTGGAAGCCCTTGACCGCGCCGGCGGTGAGGGGACCGTACGTCCCCGTGGGGGCCGCCTGGAACCAGCCGATCTGCCGCAGTCTGGCCTGCAGTTCCCGCACCTGTCCGCCGTGGTCGCCCTCCCGCATGAGCGTCATGGCGGGCGGCGGGGGCGGCGCGGCCTTCACGGCGGACGGCGTGTCGGGTGAGGTGCCGGGTGCGGTGTCGGCCCACGCCGGGGCCCGCGTCGGCGGAGGGGACGGGGACGGGTGCGTCGGGGTCCGTGTCGGCGCCCGGGTGGCCGACACCCCCGCCCCGCGGTCCGCGCCTGACCGCCCGCCGTCCGTGTCGACCGCCACCGCCTTGCAGCCCGCCGCCAGGACCAGTACCGCCAAGGCCCCTGCCGATATCGCGCCCCTGTCCATCCTGCCCCTGCCCATCACGCCCCCGGTGCTCATGGACAACACTTCTTCTACTGTTTCCCGGTTTGCCGCGAGTGACGCGTCCGGGGCGCGGGCGCAAGCTGGAGACATGACACACGAGTCGGAGTCCGGACTGCCCATCGAACCCGTGTACGGCCCCGAGGACCTGGCGGGATGGGACCCGGCGGAGAAGCTCGGCGCCCCCGGCGCGTACCCCTTCACCCGCGGCGTCTACCCGACGATGTACACCGGCCGCCCCTGGACGATGCGCCAGTACGCCGGATTCGGTACCGCCGCCGAGTCCAACGCCCGCTACCGCCAGCTCATCGAGCACGGCACGACCGGCCTGTCCGTCGCCTTCGACCTGCCGACCCAGATGGGCCACGACTCCGACGCGCCGATCGCGAGCGGCGAGGTCGGCAAGGTGGGCGTCGCCGTGGACTCGCTCGACGACATGCGCGTCCTGTTCGGCGGGATCCCGCTGGACAAGGTCTCCACGTCGATGACGATCAACGCCCCCGCCGCGCTGCTGCTCCTCCTCTACCAACTGGTCGCCGAGGAGCAGGGCATCGCCGCCTCCAAGCTGACCGGCACGATCCAGAACGACGTGCTCAAGGAGTACATCGCGCGCGGCACGTACATCTTCCCGCCCCAGCCGTCGCTCCGGCTCGTCGCGGACACCTTCCGGTACTGCCGGGCCGAGATCCCCCGGTGGAACACCATCTCGATCTCCGGCTACCACATGGCGGAGGCGGGCGCCTCACCCGTGCAGGAGATCGCCTTCACGCTGGCCGACGGCATCGAGTACGTCCGTACGGCGGTCGCGGCCGGCATGGACGTGGACGACTTCGCGCCGCGCCTCTCCTTCTTCTTCGTGGCGCGTACGACGATCCTGGAGGAGGTCGCCAAGTTCCGTGCGGCCAGGCGCATCTGGGCCCGCGTGATGCGCGAGGAGTTCGGCGCGCGGAACCCGAAGTCCCTGATGCTGCGCTTCCACACGCAGACGGCGGGCGTCCAGCTCACCGCCCAGCAGCCCGAGGTGAATCTCGTCCGCGTCGCCGTCCAGGGCCTCGGCGCGGTGCTCGGTGGCACCCAGTCCCTGCACACCAACTCCTTCGACGAGGCGATCGCCCTGCCCACCGCCACGTCGGCCCGCCTGGCCCTGCGCACCCAGCAGGTCCTCGCGTACGAGACGGACGTGACCGCCACCGTGGACCCCTTCGCCGGGTCGTACGTCGTCGAGCGCATGACGGACGACGTGGAGGCGGCGGCCCTGGACCTGATGCGGCGCGTCGAGGACCTGGGCGGCGCGGTGCACGCCATCGAACAGGGCTTCCAGAAGGGCGAGATCGAACGCAACGCCTACCGCATCGCGCGGGAGACGGACAGCGGCGAACGCGTGGTGGTCGGCGTCAACCGCTACCGCCTCGACGAGGAGGAACCGTACGAACCGCTGCGCGTCGACCCCGCCATCGAGGCACAGCAGTCGGCCCGCCTCGCCCGGCTCCGCGAGGAACGCGACGCGACGGCGGTCCGCACCGCGCTCACCGCCCTCAAGGAGGCGGCGAAGGGAGAGGCCAACGTCCTCCCTCCCATGAAGGACGCGCTCCGGGCACGAACCACGGTGGGCGAGGTGTGCGACGCGCTGCGGGAGGTGTGGGGGGCGTACGTGCCGACGGATGCGTTCTGAGGGGGGCTTGGGGGTCTCGAACGGGTGATCCGGAGCGGAATGCCCGTGGGGGTGGTCACGCTCATGAAGAGTGCTCTCGAAAGAAGGCTGACATGGCTGTGACAGTGCATGAGTCGTCGCTCGCCGATGCCGCCGACCGCCTCTGGCGAGCGTGCGCGGCTGCGGTCCGCCCGCTCCAGGGTGCTCGCTCAGTGGTGCCAGGCCGAGCCGCCCACGTTGTGGATCATCCGCTGGAGGACCTTCAGCGTGCGGACGTAGTCCTCGTCCGTGATGCCCTCGTGGATCTGGGCGCGCAGCTCCTGCTGGCGCTCGGCCACGCGGTCCCTCAGCGTGCGCCCCTCGTCGGTGAGAGCGAGGGCACCCGTGGAGTCCTCGCTGACCAGGCCGCGGTCGCGCAGGGCCCCGATGTCATGGTGCAGGGCGCCCTCGCCGACCTCCAGATAGCCCTGCAGGACCGTGACGACCTCGTCCCGCGGGCGTCCTCCGGGGGCCTGGAGGAGCTGGTTGAGGACCCACCACTGGGGCTGGGTGAGGCCGAGGCCGGCGAGGGTGGTGCGGATGTGGTGGACGACGGCCGCGCCCGCCGCCGAGCTCCAGTAGCCGACGGGCTGGCCGACGAGGTCCTCGTCGCTGTGTGAGTACGCGAAACTGGTCATGCACCGGAACCTAGAACCACAAGCGCGCTTGAGGTCAACACCCGCACCGCGCCAGGTACTCCATGAGCCCGTCCCGCGCGTCCGCCCCCGCCCAGCCCACGTAACCGTCCGGCCGGACCAGGAACAGCCCCTTCCCGTACGGCTCGTGACCGGGGACGTGGTGGACGCGGACCAACTTCGCGTCAGGCGACGGCAGTTCCGCGTCCGCACCCACCGCGAGAAGCGTGAAGTGCGGGCCCCGGAACGCGTCGAACAGGGTGCCAGTGCCGTCCGAGCCGTCCGAGCCATCCGAGTCATCCGCGCCATCCCCGCCGCACGGGCCGTCCGGCGCCCGGTCGCCCGCCCGCACCTCGTCATCGGACAGGCCCGTGCGGGTCTCCACCGCCAGTGACGACGCGCGGTAGCCGATGCCGAGCTGCCGGGTGGCCGCGCCGCGCCTCGCCTCGCCGCGGTGGATGCGGGTGGACAGGCCCAGCATCTGCTCGGCGTTGGGCCGCCGCTCCTCCTCGTACGTGTCGAGCAGCGCCTCGGGCGCGCCGTGCCGCAGCACCGCGCCCAGCTTCCAGCCCAGGTTGTAGGCGTCCTGGACGCTGGTGTTCAGGCCCTGGCCGCCGGCGGGCGAGTGGACGTGCGCCGCGTCGCCCGCCAGGAAGACGCGGCCCTCGCGGAAGCGGTCCGCGAGCGCCGCGCGCGGCCGGAAGTCGGAGACCCAGCGGAGCTCCGTCACGTCGTCGGCGTCCAAGTGCGTGCGGGCGGCGACGAGTTCCCGTACGCCCCGGAGGGAGAGGTCGGGCGTGGTCCCGGCGGGGAACTGGGCGGTCAGCTGGAAGTCATCCGTCCCGGGCAGCGGGCAGATCGCCGTGTACAGGCGGCTGTCGTCGGCGGCGGGCGAGGAGATGTTCGGCGCGCCCGAGGAGGGGTTCGAGGCGGGGCTCGCGGTGGTGGTGGCGGGGGTGGGAGTGACGCTGACTACTTGTGGGGAGTGAGGTCCCGGCTCAGTCCCTTGCGGATCAGCGGGGTCAGCCGCGCCTCCACGTACCGGTTCAGGAGCCACGCGAGGAGCAGCATCGCGGCGATGGTCAGGCCGAACGTCGCGTACGAGGGCAGCCCCAGGTGCCGGTGCAGCGCCTCCACGGTCACCCAGCCCAGGTGCTCGTGCACCAGGTAGAAGGGGTACGTCAGCGCGCCGGCCACCGTCAGCCAGCGCCAGTCGACCCGGTCCAGGTGGCCGAGCGCGATCAGGAGCACCGCCGCGAAACCCGCCGTCACCACCGCGATGATCACGGACGCCGAGCGGTAGGAGAAGAAGTCCGGGTTGGGCGCGTGCCACAGCTGGCCGACCGCGTAGTGCTGGCCGATCAGCCAGCTGACGCCCGTGATGCCCCACGCGGTGAGGTCGCGGCGGTCGCGGTGGAGGAGGTAGATGCCGACGCCGCCGATGAAGAACGGCGCGTACTCAGGCATCAGGACCACGTCGAGCAGCGGCTGGTTCGCGGCCTCCGCGACGGCCGCGGACGGCGTCCACACCGCGCAGAACAGCACGACGCGCGCGCGGGCGGCGCCCGGCAGGACCACACAGAGGGCGAACAGCGCGTAGAAGCGCAGCTCCGCCCAGAGCGTCCAGCAGACGCCGAGGACCCGGTCGGCGCCGAGCGGCTGTTGCAGCATGGTGAGGTTCACCAGCGTGTCGCTGGGTGAGACCGTCCTGTACGCGACGGCGGGCAGCGCGAAGACGGCTGTCACCAGGACGATCGCCACCCAGTAGGCGGGCAGCAGCCGGGACGCGCGGGACGCGAAGAACGAGCGCAGGGGCCTGCCCCAGCCGCTCATGCATATGACGAAGCCGCTGATCACGAAGAAGATCTGCACGCCCAGGCAGCCGTACGCGAACCACTCACTGGCCGTCGGGAACTGCTCCCTGGGCGAGCTGCCCCAGGCCTGGGATATCTCGCCGTCGCGGCCGCCGTAGTGGTACGCGGCGACCATGAGCGCGGCGACCAGGCGCAGCCCGTCCAGGGCGCGGAGGCGGGGCCTGGCGCGGGCGGTCCTTGCGGCGGGGACCGCAGGGGGAGCGGACAGGGCGGAGGTCTCCACGCCGGTTCCGGCGACGGGGTCCGCGGCGGGTTCGGCTCCCGCGGACCGTATCGGGAGGGTGGTGTCGGAAGACGTCATCCGAGCGCGGTCCGCTTGAGCGAGCGCTGCACCGAACGCGCGCGGCGGGCGACGCGGCGGACCGCCGCGTTGCGCGGGATGAAGGCGAGCTGCGAGGGGAGGGCGCCGGGCAGCGCGAGCGCGGTGAGGCGGCGCCGCTTGAAGTAGCGCCAGGTCGCGGTGGTGAGGTTCCGCGCGAGGTAGCGCTCGGCGTCGGGGCGCAGCCGCGGGTATATCTGCGGCTGCATCGCGAAGCCGACCGCCTTGAGGAGGTTGGTCAACTCGCCGACGGTCAGGCCGGGTTCCTGCGCGGTGACCGCGGCGCGGTCGGTGAGCTCGGGCAGCAGCGCGTCGACGATGGTGACCGGTACGCGGTTGCTGTTCTGGTAGGGCGCGAGCCGTTCCAGGAGGAGGTCCGTGCCGGTGCGGGCGGCGGGCAGGCCGTACAGCGCGGACGCCGTGAGCAGCGCCGTGGAGAAGCAGCCGACGACGAGCGCGGGCCGCATCCGCCGGTAGAGCACCTCGGCGAGCACCGGCGTGTCGAGCACCGTCAGCTCGACACCGATCTCCCGCGCCTCCTTCTCCAGGGCGCGCGACCAGCGGGCCGGCGCCGTGGGATGGGGCTTGAACACCACCTGCGTGTGGCCCAGTTCGGCGGCGCCGCGCACCATGCGGATGTGCAGCTCCTCCTCTTCCTCGGCGGTGAGGATGGAGAGCGCGGAGAGGTACTGTCCAAGGACGAGGGCGGAGCCCTCGAGGCCGGGCAGGTCGCCCGCCGGGCCCGCGCCGTCGTCCCCCGACAGTTCTTCCAGTACGGCGACGAACGCGTCGGTCGGCACGATCTCCGGGGCGACCCCGAACTCGGTGAGGAGCAGCGGGGTGAGCCCGGGCACCAGGTCCAGGTGGAGCAGGCGCCGCACGCGGGTGCCGACCAGCGGGTCGATCTTGTTGCGGGTGGGGCCGTAGCTCATCAGGCCGTCGGCGTAGACGTCCACGGGGACGCCGGTGAAGATCTGCGCGAGGGCGAGCGCGGGGTTGACCTGGATGGACTCGACGGCGAGCTCGATCTCGTCGTCACCGAGGTCCCAGAGCAGCCGGATGTAGCGCTCCCACAGCACGACGTCGTCGCCGCGCGGGGCCCAGCCGCCCGGGTGGAAAGGGGCGATCGTCTCGTTCCAGGACCGCACGTCGTCGAACCGGCCGCGCAGCCGCGCGAACCCGGGCATCGTGTCGAGAGCGGGCGTCGTCTCGGGCGTCGCCGCGTTGTTGCTGACCAGGAGGATGCGCCGGTCCGCGGGGCCGAAGCGGCCGGCGTCCAGGGCGGCGGCGAGCGTCGCGACGCCGTACAGCGTGGACGCCATGAAGATCTGCGTCGTACGGGGCGTGGCCCGTGCGGGCGCCTGCGGGGTCGCCTCGGAGGGGGTCTCAGGGGTCGCCATCACGCGGCCACCTCCGCGGACGCCGGGCGCCGGCGCAGCCTGCGCAGCCGGGTCGCCCGCTGGACGTCCATGGAGTCGAGCGCGTCGTCGAGAACGCCCTGCGGCATCCGCTTCAGCGCGGCCGCACTCATTGACTTCAATTTCCGCGCCACGGATGGCTCGAACCTTTCGATGGATCCCAAATGGTGGGAGATGATCGCGCAGTAGGTGCGTACGGCCTTCGGCAGGAGTTCGTCCGCGTCCCGGTCCGCCGCCGTTTCCCGTATCACCTGGTCGAATGCCTTGATGAAATCGAGCTGGCGCACATCGCCGATCTGTGTCAGCGACGAGGCGACACCGCGCCGGTAGAACACGCCGAGAAGGCCCACCGCCGCGAAGGATTCCGCCTCGCGGTGCAGTCGCCAGATCCACGGCCGGTCCTCGGCGGTGCGCAGGCCGTCGGTGAAGTGCAGAAGTCCCCGGTCGGCGAGGCGGCGGTGGTAGATGCCCGCCCAGGCGTACGCGTAGTCGACGGACGTCGAGCGGTCGGCGGGCAGGATGACGTCGCGCGGATTCAGTACGACGCCGCGCCTGCCGTGCGGGACGCGGTGCACGCTGCGGGCGCGCGCGGTGCACTGCACATGGTCGGTGCGCACGAAGTCGCAGCCCAACTCCTCGATGGCGGCGACGAGTTGAGTGAAGTAGCCGGGGGCGAGCCAGTCGTCGCCGTCCAGGAAGGTGAGGTACTCGCCGCTCGCCGCGTCGAGGCCCGTGTTGCGGGCGGTCGCGAGGCCGCCGTTGATCTCGTGTCGGAGGTGGATGGCGCCGGGAAGCTCGCGCGCCGCACGCTCCAGGATGTCCGGAGTCTCGTCGCGCGAGCAGTCGTCGACGAGAATGAATTCGAAGTCGTCACGCGCGTTCGCGCGCAGACTCCTCAAGGTGTCGGGCGCGTATTGCTGCACGTTGTAGAACGGCACGATGACGGAGAGCTTAACCACGTGGGTGACGCTAGGTGTCGGCCCGTCATTCGTGTCGACCCGCAGTGGGATGGCAGGTGAACGACGCGTGGCGGAATGGTTAACCGGGCCGCCGGTAAAGCCGTTCCCGGGCCGATTCGCCGTTCGTCGGCATGCTGTTAACCGTTTGTTGCACCTGAGTTGGGCCGCGAATCGAAATGTATTCCTAGCGTCTGGGACGTGCCAGCAAGCAACCAGAACCCGCTGCGGGTAGCCGTACTCGCCGACTCCGATACGCGATGGAAATGGGGCGCTCTCACCGCGAACCGCATCGTATCGGGCGCTCGGTCCGACGGCGGTGCCCCCGAAGGCCGTGACCCCGAAGGTCACCGGCTCAGTGGGTACCTGCTCCGCGGCCGGGCCACCCCCACACCCCGCCAGCTCGACGAGGTGGGCATCAGCGCGGACTCCCTGCGCGAGGTCACCGCTGTCGAGTTCCTGCGCGAGGTGGAGCGGGACGCGCCCGACCTGATCGTGCTCGCCCTGGTGGGCGGGGCGGTCCAGGCGCTGCTGCACGGACTCGCCCGCGTCACCGAGGACGCCCGCCTCACCGGGAGCGCGAGGAAGCGCCCCGTGGTCGTCACCGGCTATGTCGGCGTCGTCTACGAGAAGCTCGCCGACGGCCTCCTCCTGCGCCACGGCGCGGACATCGTCCTCGCCAACTCCCGCCAGGACGCGGAGCGGTTCCGCGCGGTGTACGAGGGGGTGGGCGCCGACGCGTCGGCGGTGACGGAGGCGGCGCTGCCGTTCCTCGGCGGCGCGCCCTACCGCGAGAACGACCCCTACACCGTCGTCTTCGCCGCCCAGCCCTCCGTCCCCGAGACCGCCGCACACCGCACCTACCTGCTGCGCAGGCTCACCGAGCACGCCCGCCGCCACCCCGAGCGCGAGGTCCTGCTCAAGCTGCGCAGCAAGCCCGGCGAGCACACCACGCACATCGAGGAGCTGCCCTACCAGAAGCTGGCGCAACGGATCGACGGCGGCCTGCCCGCCAACTGCCGCCTCGTCTACGGGCACATGGGCGAGGTCCTGGACCGCACCGACCTCCTGGTCACCGTCTCCTCCACGGCCGCGCTCGAATCCCTGCACCGCCGCATCCCCACCGCCGTCCTCACCGACCTCGGGGTGCGCGAGGCGCTCGGCAACCACCACTTCACCGGTTCCGGCTGCCTCGCCTCCTGGGACCAGCTGGACGCGGGCCACCTCCCGGAGCCCGACGCGCGGTGGCTGGCACGGCAGGGCGTCGCCGCCGACGGCGCGTACGACAAGGCCTTCGACACGGCGCGCGAGCGGGTCCGGGAGCTGCTCGCCGACGCGGCCGCGGGGAGCCTCGCGCCCCTCGCGCCCTACTACAGCCTCACCACCGCCCGCGGCTATCTGCCCGGCATCCTCGCCCGCCACCACCTCGGCCCCGACGGCGCACCGCTGCCGGGCGCCCCCGCGGCCGACAAGGACCCCGGGCCCGTACGGCAGATCGTGCGCCGCGCGGCCCGCGGCGCCTACCGCCACGGAGTGCAGCGCGTGGCCCCCGTCATCCGGCGGATGGGCGAGCTGTGAGCCCCCCGCACCGGCAGGACGGCGAGCCGTGAGCCCCCACCCCCTCCAAGGAGCCCCCATGTCCCACCCCGGCCAAGCCGGTACGCAGCCCCGCCGCGTGCTCGCCGTCATCCCCGCCCGCGGCGGCTCCAAGGGCGTACCCGCCAAGAACCTCGCCCCGGTCGGCGGCGTACCCCTCGTGGTGCGCGCCGTGCGCGAGTGCCTGGCCGCCCGCCTCGTCACCGACGTCGTCGTCTCGACGGACGACCAGGTGATCGGCGAGGCCGCCCGCGCGGCCGGCGCCGAAGTGGTCCTGCGCCCCGCCGCCATCGCCGGTGACACGGCGACCAGCGAGGCCGCCGTACTGCACGCCATGGACGCCCACGAGGCGCTGCACGGCGCGGCCGTGGACGTCGTCCTCCTCGTGCAGTGCACCAGCCCCTTCCTCACCCGCGAGGACGTCGACGGAGTCGCTTCGGCGGTCGCCGAGAACGGCGCGGACACGGCCGTCACGGTCGCGCCCTTCCACGGCTTCATCTGGCGCGACGCGGCGGACGACGCCACGGACGGCGCCGCCGAGGTCCCCGCGCAGCGCACGGACGCGCGGGGCGGCACCGCGACCCTCACCAACGCGACGCGCACCAGCGGCGGTTACGGCGTCAACCACGACAAATCGTTCCGCCCGCGCCGCCAGGACCGCCCCCAGGACCTCCTGGAGACCGGCGCCGCCTACGCGATGGACGCGGCGGGCTTCCGCACCGAGAAGCACCGATTCTTCGGCCGCACCGAACCGGTCCGCACCGACCCCGCCCGCGTCCTGGAGGTCGACGACCCGCACGACCTCGCAAGGGCCCGCGCGCTCGCCCCCCTCTTCGACGCGGACCGCCCGGCAGGCGGCACCGCCCTCCCCACCGCGGCCGACATCGACGCGGTCGTCCTCGACTTCGACGGCACCCAGACCGACGACAGGGTGCTGGTCGACTCCGAAGGACGGGAGTTCGTCTCCGTGCACCGCGGGGACGGCCTCGGCATCGCGGCCCTCCGCAGGAGCGGCCTGAACATGCTGATCCTGTCCACGGAACAGAACCCGGTCGTCGCCGCGCGCGCCAGGAAGCTGAAGCTTCCCGTCCTGCACGGCATCGACCGCAAGGACCTCGCACTCAAGCAGTGGTGCGAGGAGCAGGGCATCGCGCCCGAGCGCGTGCTCTACGTCGGCAACGACGTCAACGACCTCCCGTGCTTCGCCCTCGTGGGCTGGCCCGTGGCGGTCGCAAGCGCCCACGACGTCGTGCGCGGCGCGGCCCGCGCGGTCACCACCGTCCCCGGCGGTGAAGGCGCGATCCGGGAGATCGCCACCTGGATCCTCGGCCCCTCTCTCGACTCCCTCCACAGTTAAGGAACGTTCCTGCCATGACCTCCCACACCACCGTCACCTCCATCGGCGCCAACTCCCGCCTGCGCCGCTTCGGTTCGAAGACGGCCGGCCCCGGCCAGCCCGTCTACATCACCGGTGAGATCGGCATCAACCACAACGGTGACCTGGAGAACGCGTTCAAGCTGATCGACGTGGCCGCCGAGGCGGGCTGCGACGCGGTCAAGTTCCAGAAGCGCACCCCGGAGATCTGCACCCCCCGCGACCAGTGGGACATCGAGCGCGACACGCCCTGGGGCCGGATGACGTACATCGACTACCGCCACCGCGTGGAGTTCGGCGAGTCCGAGTACCAGGCCATCAGCGAGCACTGCGCCAAGCGCGGCATCGACTGGTTCGCCTCACCGTGGGACACCGAGGCCGTCGCCTTCCTGGAGAAGTTCGACCTGCCCGCGCACAAGGTCGCGAGCGCCTCGCTCACCGACGACGAGCTGCTCCGCGCCCTGCGCGCCACCGGCCGCACGGTCATCCTCTCGACCGGCATGTCCACCCCGAAGCAGATCCGCCACGCGGTGGAGGTACTCGGCTCGGACAACATCCTCATGTGCCACGCCACGTCGACGTACCCGGCGCAGGCCGAGGAGCTCAACCTCCGCGTGATCAACACCCTCCAGGCCGAGTACCCGAACGTCCCGATCGGCTACTCCGGCCACGAGACCGGCCTGCAGACCACGCTCGCCGCCGTCGCCCTCGGCGCCACCTTCGTCGAGCGCCACATCACCCTGGACCGCGCGATGTGGGGCTCCGACCAGGCCGCCTCCGTCGAGCCGCAGGGCCTCACCCGCCTCGTCCGCGACATCCGCACCATCGAGGCGTCCCTCGGTGACGGCGTCAAGAAGGTCTACGAGTCGGAGCTCGGCCCGATGAAGAAGCTGCGCCGCGTGGCCGGCGTCGTCGCCGATTCGGAGACCGCCGACGCCGAGCCGGTCGCGGTCTGAACCGCGGCCCGATCCAACGGGAGACGGACACACAACGATGAGCCCCCGAGTCGGCCGAGGCGCCGACACCACGGCAGCCCCGGGCGCCGACACCACGGCAGCCCCGGGCAGGGCGGCGACCACGCTCGCCTTCGTGGAGAGCCCGGTCCAGCTCCTCAACGTCCTCGAGTGGGCGCACGCCGCGGCCGCGACCGGCCCGGCCGGGGGCCTCACCGTCGTCGTCCTCTCCCCGAACGACCCCATGACGCGAGGCCAGCTGCGCCGCATGGCGCAGCTCGCCCGCGACGAGGGCGTGGAGGTCCGCTGGGAGGAGGCACGCGGCGGCGCGACGGCTCCCTTCCAGACCGTCGGGGGGCTCACCGGCGCCCTGCGCAGGGCCGACCGGGTCGTCATAGGCGACCCGTTCTCCCGCTACGTACAGCTCCTCCTCACCATCACCCGCGCCCGCTCCCTGGTCGTGGTCGACGACGGCACGGCCACGATGGAGTTCATCGCGCAGCTGGCCTGCGGCGAACGCCTGCAGCGCTGGCACCGCAAGGGCGGCCGGCCCGGCCCCCGTGACCTGGTCTTCGCCCCGGTCTCGGCGTCGGCGCGGCGCCGCCTCACGCCCGGCGGGACGCGCACCGTGGAGGTCTTCTCCGCCATGCCGATCGAGAGCGCGCCGGACGGCGTACGGGTCACGTTCAACGCCTTCGCCTGGACCAGGGAGCGCTTCGGCCCGCCCCGGGTCAGCAAGGGCGCCGACCTGGTCGGCACGTCGCTGGTCGAGACGGGTGTGGTCGACCCGGACCGGTACGTGGAGGCGGTCCGCGCACTGTCCCGCACGCACGGCGCCACCCGCTACTTCGCCCACCGCCGCGAAAGCTCCGAGAAGCTGCACCGCCTGGCGGTCGAGACGGGCCTCCAGGTAGTCCGCCCGGACCTCCCCCTGGAACTCATCGCCCGCAGGGGCCCCATCGGCCGCACGATCCTCAGCTTCCCCTCGACCGTCGTCCACACCCTGCCGCTGGCCCTGGCCGGTACGGAGGTGAAGGTGGCGGTCTGCGACATCGACCCGGCCTGGCTCACCGAGACGGCGTCGCCGCGGGCCCAGGGCTTCCTGTCCGGGGTGACAGGAACGGCACGGGACGTGCACCGCTTGAGGTCGGTGGGGCACGTGGCACCGGCGTGACACCGTGATGTGACACCGTGATGTGACGCCTACGGGGTGAAGCGCTCCACGTACCGCCGCTGCCAGGGGGTCTCGACCGCGCGCCGGTCGTAATGGCGCCGCACGAAGGTGACGGCGTCCCCGGCGGGCACCCCGTCGAGAACGGCGATACAGGCGAGCGCGGTCCCGGTCCGCCCACGTCCGCCGCCACAGGCGACCTCGACCCGCTCGCCACAGGACCGCTCCCACGCCTCCCGCAGCAGCGTGCGGGCCGCCCCCCGGTCACTGGGCAGCCGGAAGTCGGGCCACCGCAGCCAGCGCGACTCCCAGGGCAGGTCGGGCGGCGGCTTCCCCAGCAGGTACACGCCGAAGTCGGGCAGCTCCCCACCGGGCAACGGCTGCCGCAACCCCCGTCCCCGGACGACCCGCCCGGACGGCAACGCGAGGACGCCGGGGGCGCCGTCCCGCCAGGTCGGCGCGGAGCTGCTGTCCTCGGTCATGGCTGGCCGGTCTCCTCCCGGGTACGGACGACGGACACCGGCTCATTGTCGCGGCTGGAGGGGCCACCGGGTGGCCGAAATGGTGGGCGTCTCGCCGACCGCCTCCGTTACCGTCTCCGGATGACCGCATCCGACACCCTGCACACCACCCGCGACGCCTACGACGCCATCGCCCCGACCTACGCGCAGATGTTCCACGACCCGGCGCTGCTCGACCGCCCCTTGGAGCGCGCCCTGCTGAGCGCCTTCGCCGAGCTGGTGCGGACGAGCGGCGGCGGCAGCGGTAGCGGCGACGGCAACGTAGTCCGCGAGGTCGCGGACCTCGGCTGTGGGCCCGGCCACCTCACCGCCCACCTCCACAGCCTCGGCCTGAACGCCTTCGGCGTCGACGCGTCGCCCGTGATGGTCGACCTCGCACGCGAGGCACACCCCGGGCTGCGGTTCGAGGTCGGCTCCATGGCCGCGCTGGACATCGAGGACGGCGTACTCGGCGGGGTGCTTTCACGGTGGTCCGTCATTCACACCCCGCCGCCGGAGCTGCCCGCCATCCTGGCCGAGACGGCCCGGGTCCTCGCCCCCGGCGGGCACCTGCTGATCGAGTTCCCCGCCACCGACGGCCCCGAGCACGAGACGCAGTCCTACGACCACGTGGTCGCGACGGCCTACCGCTGGTCCCCCGACCGCTTCGCCGAACTCCTGCGCGAACAGGGACTGACGGAGACGTCCCGCTTGGTGATCGAGCCGACCCCGACCGACAAGCGCCAGTTCCAGGAGGTCCAGCTCCTCGCGCACAAGGCGTAGACCGGGGGTGCGCGCCGCCTTACAGGCGCCGCACGGCTTACGCATCCTCCGTGGCGGCCTGAAAGTTTACCCATCGCGACCAACGGTCATGCGCCACGCGGCCAGAAATTCTTCCCCTAACGGGCTGAACTTTTGTTGATCGCGGGTCAGTTGGCCGGTGCGTCGCCTTACCCTTCAAAGGGTGAACCAACTGATGTCCCATGCGTCCGAAGAGGTGTCCGAAGACGTGTGCACAAGCGTGTCCGACGACGTGACCGGATCGGCGTCCGCCCCGGCGGACCTGCTCCCCGGCGCGCTGCCCGAAGCGCTGCGCGCCGAACTCGTCGCCTTCCGGCGCGACTTGCACATGCATCCCGAGCTCGGCAACCAGGAGTTCCGTACCACCGCGGCCCTCAAGGCGCGGCTGGAGGAGGCGGGCCTCGCGCCCCATGTGCTCGCCGGGGGTACGGGGCTCATCTGCGACGTCGGGGACTGGGACGGCGTACGGCCCATGCTCGCCCTGCGTGCCGACATCGACGCGCTGCCCATCCCGGACACCAAGCTGGGCGTGCCCTACCGCTCCACCGTGCCCGACCGCGCCCACGCCTGCGGGCACGACGTGCACACCACCGTCGTCCTGGGCGCCGGGCTCGTGCTCGCCGGGCTCGCCGCGAAGGGGGAGCTGCCCCATCCCGTACGGCTGATCTTCCAGCCCGCCGAGGAGGTGCTGCCGGGCGGCGCGACCGACGCCATCGAGTCGGGCGCCCTGGACGGCGTCGGCCGGATCATCGCCGTGCACTGTGATCCCCGCGTCGACGCGGGCCGCATCGGACTGCGGCACGGGCCGATCACCTCCGCCTGCGACCGCCTGGAGGTCTCACTCGCCGGGCCCGGCGGGCACACCGCGCGACCGCACCTGACCACCGACCTCGTCACCGCCGCCGCCAAGGTCGCCGTCGAGGTCCCCGCCCTGGTCGGCCGGCGCGTCGACGCCCGCTCGGGGCTCTCGCTGACCTGGGGCCGCATCGAGTCGGGCCACGCGCCCAACGTCATCCCGCAGCGCGCCGAGCTCTCCGGCACCGTGCGCTGCCTCGACCTCAGGGCCTGGCGTGACGCGCCCGACCTGGTGCACGGGGCGGTCCAGGAGATCGCCGACCTCTACCGCGCCAAGTCCGAGATCAACTACATCCGCGGAGTGCCGCCCGTCGTCAACGACCCGGTGGTCACCGATCTGCTGGGTGACGCCATGGCGGCGCGGCGCGGCCCGCAGTCGGTCGAGGACACCGAGCAGAGCCTCGGCGGCGAGGACTTCTCCTGGTACCTGGAGCGGGTGCCCGGAGCCATGGCCCGGCTCGGTGTGCGCGAGCCGGGGGAGCGCACCGTCAGGGACCTCCACCAGGGCGACTTCGACGTCGACGAGTCGGCGATCACCGCGGGAGTCGAACTCTTCACCGCCGCCGCGATGTTGGACGCGGTGCGGTAGGCGTGGCGTCCCGCCCTCCTGGTGGCGCCCCTGGTCGCGTCAGCGTGCGAACTTTTCGATCGCCTCCGGGGTGACGGGGGTGAAGAAGTTGACGAGGTTGCCGTCGGGGTCGCGGAACAGCAGCGACCGGTTGCCCCAGGGCATCGTGGTGGGCTCGTTGACGAAGTCGGTGACGAAGCCGGTGAGGTTCTGGTGCACGCGGTCCACGTCGTCGACGAGGAACTCGGTGATCACGCTGTGGTTGTCCGCCGGGCGGGCGGATCCAGGGGCGAACAGCGGGACGGTGCGGGTGCCGGCGATCGCGAGGGTCGCGCCCGCGGTCCTGAGTTCGGCGAAGTCCTCGGTGGCCCGTACCGCCCGCATCCCCGTGGCCCGCTCGTAGAAGTCGACGAGGCGTGCGACGTTGCTGGTGATGATGCGGATCGAGACGAAGTCCATGGGAATCTCCTGGGCTGTGCGGAAGGCGTACGCATCGCTGAAGGCGTATGCATCGCCAAAGGCGTACACATCGCTGAAGGCGTGCAGTCGCAGGCTAGGAGAGATAGAGGACAGAATCCGTCCTGTATTCGCATTAGGCTGCGAACATGTCCCGACCCACCGGCCGCGTGCTGACCCTCCTGGAGCTGTTGCAGTCGGGCGGCACCCGCACGGTGGCCGAGCTCGCCGACCGGCTCGGCGTCGACGGACGCACCGTGCGGCGGTACGTGGACCAACTGGTCGACCTGGACGTGCCAGTGGAGTCGGTGCGCGGCCGCTACGGCGGGTACCGGCTGGCTCCCGGGTACCGCCTGCCTCCGCTCATGCTCAGCGACGACGAGGCGCTCGCCGTGCTGCTCGGCCTGGTCGCCGGTCGCCGGGCAGCAGGACTGACCACGACGGAGCGCACGGCGAACGAGACGGCGTCGGCGAAGATCCGGCGGGTGCTCCCCAAGCACATCGCCCGCCGGCTCGACACACTCCTGGAAGCCCTCGCCTTCACGGACCACCCCGGCGAGCTGGACCACCCGGACGCCGGGCTGCTGCTCACCATCGCCGACGCGGTGCGCCACCGCCGACCGGTCTCGGTCCGCTACACCGACCGCGAAGGACGGCGCAGCGAACGCACCCTGCACGCGTACGGGATCGTCGCCCATGCGGGCCGGTGGTACGTGACGGGCCGGGACGCCCGGGTCGGCGAGGACCGCACCCTCCGGCTCGATCGCATCGTGGACGCACGGACCCTGCCCGGCTCATTCGAAGCGCCCGCCGGTCCCGGTCCGGCCCAGCGCGTGCTGTCGGGATTCGCCACGGCGGAGTACCGGCACGAGGTGATCATGCGGATCCACGGGACGGTCGAGCAGATCCGCGCGCGCCTCCCCGCCAGCGTCGCGATCCTGAAGGAGCAGGAGCAGGAGCAGGAGCAGGAGCAGGAGCAGGGGCAGGAGCAGGAGCCCGAGCGAGGGCCCGCGCCCGGCCAGGCCCCGGCGGGCGCGCGCTGGCTGCGCGTCGAGCTGCGGGCGGAGCGGCTCGACTGGTTGCCTCCCGTACTCGCCTCACTCGACCGGCCGTTCGTCGTCGAGCGCCCCGCCGAACTGCGCGACCTCATCGTCGCGTTCGCCGATCGCCTCACGTCCTGTGCCCGTCAGGGGTGACGGCGCCGTAAGGGCCGCAAGGGCCCATAGGGACAGGGCAGGGAAGGGAATGCGTGTGCGGTGCCGCAAGAGGCGGGCGAAAAGCACAACAAGGTAACGGCACCGCGAAAACCCGTTCCCCTCCCTTTCTACGCGCGTTAATGTGCGCCGAAATCAGCGTCGTACGCGGCGCGTTGGCGATCAAGGGGTGCTTCCTGTGCGTCGTCTCTCTTCGCAATCCCGCCGGCCGCGACCAGCTCGCGCCCGGGCATCACGCGCCACTCACATCACCGCGACACTCGCCGTCCTCGTCCTCGCGGCGGTCGGCTGCGGAAAGACCAGCAGCGAGGCGTCGCAGGACGACGACGGCAAGGACAAGGGCTCCGGGGGCTCGTCCTCGTACAAGGCGAAGGGCGTCGGCCTCGCGTACGACATCGGCGGGAAGGGCGACCAGTCCTTCAACGACGCCGCCTACGCGGGGTACGCCAAGGCCCGCAAGGAGTTCAAGATCGGTGGCGTGGACATGGAGCCGGGTGACGGCGAGTCGAGCGCCGACAAGGTCCAGCGCCTCGAACAGCTCGCCCAGCAGGGCTACGACCCGGTAGTCGGCGTCGGTTTCGTCTACGCGCCCGCGGTGCAGGCCGCAGCGAAGAAGTTCCCTGAGACGACCTTCGGGATCATCGACGACAACACCGTGAAGGCGGACAACGTCGTCGACCTGGTCTTCCACGAGGAGCAGGGCTCCTATCTCGCGGGCGTCGCCGCGGCGAAGGTGAGCAAGGCCAAGCACGTGGGATTCGTGGGCGGTGTGGACATTCCGCTCATCCACAAATTCGAGGCCGGATTCGTGCAGGGCGTGAAGTCCGTCAATCCCAAGATCAAAATCGAGAAGCGGTATTTGACGGAAAAGCCCGAGGAGGGCGGATTCTCCAGTCCGGACCGCGGACAGAACGCCGCGAGCGGGCAGATCGAGGCGGGCGCCGACGTGATCTACCACGCCGCGGGGTTGTCGGGCCAGGGCGTCATCCAGGAGGTCGGGTCGCAGAAGAAGTGGGCGATCGGCGTCGACTCCGACCAGTACCGGCAGAAGGCGCTGGCCAAGTACAAGCAGTACATCCTCGGCTCCGCCTTCAAGGACGTCGGCGGCGCGGTGTACGACCTGACGAAGTCGGTCGTCGAGGGCGAGCCGATGAAGGGCGAGCAGCGCTACGACCTCAAGTCCGGCCGTGTCGGCTTCTCCGACTCGAACCCGAAGTACGCCGCGATGAAGGACGTCGTCGCCGCGGTGGAGAAGGCCAAGAAGGACATCGTCAGCGGGAAGGTCAAGGTCAAGATCAACCCGTAGGGCGTGATCCGCACACGTTTTACGTAGTACCCGCTGCGGCTGCTGGGCGCTCCCTCTGAAGGGGGCGCCCACTTGCCGTTCGGGTGCCCGACATCCGGTGGCCACAGCTCGATAACGGAGCGGACAGAAGGGTTCTTATGTCAGGTCTACGCGCGTTACGCTGCGGCGAAATCAGCGCCAGGTAGGCGCCGATGCTTGCTTGTACGTGCTTGTGCTTGCTTGACTCAAGGAGTTCGTCTCTATGCGCCGGGTGTCTCGAATAGCTGTCGCGGGCGCCGCGACCGCCGCTCTTGCCGTAACCGTCTCCGCCTGTGGTGGCACGTCCAGCGACGCCGCCGCGAGCAAGGACGACAAGAACAAGGGCATCGCCATCGCCTACGACGTCGGCGGCGCCGGCGACCAGTCCTTCAACGACGCCGCGACCGTCGGCATGAAGAAGGCGGCCAAGGAGTTCAAGACCGGCGAGAAGGCCATCGAGCCGGTCGACGGCGAGTCGGACGCCGACAAGGCGCAGCGGCTGACGCTGCTCGCCAAGCAGGGCTACAACCCGGTCATCGGCGTCGGCTACGCGTACGCGCCGGCCATCAAGGAGGTCGCGGCGAAGTTCCCGAAGACCACCTTCGGCATCGTCGACGACGAGACGGTCAAGGCCGACAACGTCTCCGACCTGGTCTTCAGCGAGCAGGAGGCGTCCTACCTCGCGGGCGTCGTCGCTGCCAAGACCACCAAGTCCAAGACCGTCGGCTTCGTCGGCGGCGTGGACGTCCCCCTCATCCACAAGTTCGAGGCGGGCTTCGCGCAGGGCGTCAAGGACACCGACCCCAAGGTCAAGGTCGTCAAGCAGTACCTGACGGAGAAGGCCGAGGACGGCGGCTTCTCCAGCCCCGACAAGGGCAAGACCGCCGCCCAGGGCCAGATCGAGAAGGGCGCCGACGTGGTCTACCACGCCGCCGGCCTCTCCGGTCAGGGCGTCATCGAGGCCGCCGCCGCCAAGAAGGTCTGGGCGATCGGCGTCGACTCCGACCAGTACAAGCAGGACGCGCTCGCCAAGTACAAGAAGTACATCCTGACCTCGGCGACCAAGGACGTCGCGGGCTCGGTCTACAACCTCGCGAAGGCCGTCGAGGACGGCAGCGCGAAGGGCGGCGTCGTCCGCGCCGACCTCAAGTCCGGCGGTGTCGCGCTCGCCGACTCGAACCCCGATTTCCAGAAGATGAAGGACGTCCAGGCCGCGCTGAAGAAGGCCGAAGAGGGCATCAAGAGCGGCAAGATCAAGGTCAAGACCACGCCGTAGGGCGCGGTTGCAGGGCCGGACCACGCCGTAAGGCGCGGCGCCTTGCCGACTGCCGTGACGGCAGCGTGATTCTCGTGCGACGGGGTGTGGGGGACGATGGTTCACCCGCGCCCCGTTCGCGCGGGCCACATCTCAACATCCCCTGCAACGAGGCGATTTCGCGCAGGGACTTTCCAGTAGCAGCAGGGGCACTGCGCGCGTAGGCGGCCCCTTTCCTTCAGGCCCTTTTCAGGCCTTCCGGCCCCCGAGGAGAGTGCGCCATCGACGCGTCCACCAACCCTCCGCCCGTCGCCGTCGAACTAGTCGGCATCACCAAGCGCTTCCCGGGCGTCGTGGCCAACCACGACATCCACCTGACCGTCCGCAAGGGCACCGTGCACGCCCTCGTCGGAGAGAACGGCGCGGGCAAGTCGACCCTGATGAAGATCCTCTACGGCATGCAGAAGCCGGACGAGGGCACCATCACCGTCGACGGCGAGCAGGTCGCCTTCGCGAGCCCCGCCGACGCGATCGCGCGCGGCATCGGCATGGTGCACCAGCACTTCATGCTCGCCGACCAGCTGACCGTCCTGGAGAACATCGTTCTCGGCAGCGAGAAGCTGCACGGCATCGGCGGCGCGGCCCGGCGCAGAATCGCCGAGATCTCCGAGCGTTACGGACTCGGGGTGCGCCCCGACGCGTACGTGGAGGACCTCGGCGTCGCCGACCGGCAGCGCGTGGAGATCCTCAAGGTCCTCTACCGCGGCGCCACCACGCTGATCCTCGACGAGCCCACGGCCGTCCTCGTGCCGCAGGAGGTCGACGCGCTCTTCGACAACCTGCGCGAACTGAAGTCCGAGGGCCTCTCCGTCATCTTCATCTCGCACAAGCTGGGTGAGGTCCTCTCCGTCGCCGACGACATCACCGTCATCCGGCGCGGCACGACGGTCGGCACGGCGATCCCGTCCGAGACGACGCCGCGCCAGCTCGCCGAGCTGATGGTGGGCAGCGAACTGCCCACCCCCGAGACGGCGGAGTCGACGGTCACCGACCGCCCGATGGTCCAGGTCGAGAGCCTCAAGCTGCTCGCCGACGGCGACTCGGGCCGCGCGCTGCTCGACGACATCTCCTTCACCATCCACGAGGGCGAAGTCCTCGGCATCGCGGGCGTCGAGGGCAACGGCCAGACCGAGCTGATCGACGCGCTCATCGGCCTCAAGCACGCCGACTCGGGCGTGATCCGCATGGCGGGCGAGGACATCACGGCCGTCCCCACCCGCAAGCGCCGCGAGGACGGCATCGGGTACATCCCCGAGGACCGCCACCGCCACGGGCTCCTCCTGGAGTCCCCGCTGTGGGAGAACCGCATCCTCGGTCACGTCACCGAGAAGCCGAACTCGGGCGGGAAGCTGGGGTTCTGGCTGGACCTCAAGAGCGCCCAGGCCGACACGCGCCGCATCGTCGAGGAGTACGACGTCCGTACGCCCGGCATCGACGTGACGGCCGCCTCGCTCTCCGGCGGCAACCAGCAGAAGCTGATCGTCGGCCGCGAGATGAGCCACAAGCCGCGCTTCCTGATCGCCGCCCACCCCACCCGCGGTGTGGACGTCGGCGCGCAGGCGCAGATCTGGGACCAGATCCGCGAGGCCCGCCGCGAAGGCCTCGCCGTACTGCTGATCTCCGCGGACCTGGACGAGCTGATCGGCCTCTCCGACACCCTGCGCGTCATCTACCGCGGGCGGCTCGTGGCGGACGCCGACCCGGCCACCATCACGCCGGAGGAGCTGGGGTCGGCGATGACGGGTGCCGCCTCCGGTCACCTGGAACACCCCGAGTCCGGTGACGGCTCCGAGGAGGACGAGACCCGATGAAGAAGATCGACAAGGAGCGTGTGCTCCTCGCGGTGGCCGGGCCGGTCATCGCCCTCGTCGTGGCCGTGGCGCTGACCTCGGTCGTGCTGCTGGCGTCGGGCAAGAGCCCGATCGAGCCGTACCGGCTGATGCTGACGCAGATCTCCTACTCCGACGTCCAGGTCCTGACCCTCAACCAGGCAGGGATGTACTACCTGGCCGCGCTCGCGGTGGCCATCGGCTTCCGCATGAACCTGTTCAACATCGGTGTGGACGGCCAGTACCGCCTCGCCGCGATGATCACCGCGGTCGTCGGCGCGCACGTCGCGCTCCCGGCGCCGCTGCAGATCCCGCTGCTCATGGTGGTCGCCATGCTCACGGGTGCCTTCTGGGCCGGCATCGCGGGCATCCTGAAGACCACCCGCGGGGTCAGCGAGGTCGTCGCGACGATCATGCTCAACTCCATCGCGACGAGCGTCATCGGCTACCTCACCCTGACCGACAACTTCGGCGTCCCGGTCGGCAACAACCAGACCACCGGCGTGATGGAGAAGTCCGGCTGGTTCCCCGGCATCAAGCTGGCGGGCGGCGAGGTCTACGGCTTCGTGTTCGTCGCCGTCGCCGCGGGCGTCCTGTACTGGCTGGTCCTCAACCGCACCCGGTTCGGCTTCGACCTGCGCGCCACCGGCGCCTCCGAGTCGGCCGCCGCGGCCTCCGGCGTCAACGCCAAGCGCATGGTGCTCACCGCCATGCTGGTCTCCGGCGGCATGGCGGGCCTCGCGGGCCTGCCGATCCTGCTCGGCGACACCCACACCTACAGCCTCAGCTTCCCGGCAGGACTCGGCTTCACCGCCATCGGCATCGCGCTGCTCGGCCGCAACAACCCGGTCGGCATCGCCCTCGCCGCGCTGCTCTGGGCGTTCCTCGACAAGGCCTCGCCCGCGCTCGACTACGCGACCCCGGTCGCGTACGACAAGGAGATCGCGGTGATCATGCAGGGCCTCATCGTGATCGCGGTCGTCGTCTCCTCCGAGTCCGTACGCCGCTGGGGGCTCAGCCGCCAGCAGCGGCGCGTCGGTGAGGAACTGGCCGCCGCCGCACGGGCGAACGGCAACAACGGCAACAACGGCAACAACGACTCCGTGAAGGAGGTGGCTGCCCGATGAGCACGGCAACCGTCGCCAAGCCCCCGGCCAAGCAGCCCGCGCCGGGCCGCCGCCGCGTCTCGCTCCCCGTCGTCCTGCTGATCGTCGCGGGCGTCCTCGTGCTGACCTCCGTGGTCCGCATCATCACCGGCGCCGACGGCATCACGTCCACCGGACAGATGTCGACGGCCCTCAAACTCGCCGTGCCGATCGGCCTCGCGGGCCTCGGCGGCCTCTGGGCCGAGCGCGCGGGCGTCGTCAACATCGGCCTCGAAGGCATGCTGATCCTCGGCACCTGGTTCGGCGCCTGGGCCGGATTCCAGTGGGGCCCGTGGGCGGGCGTCGTCTTCGGGATCCTCGGCGGCGCGCTCGGCGGACTGCTGCACGCGATCGTCACGGTCACCTTCAACGTCAACCACATCGTCTCCGGTGTCGCCCTGAACATCCTGGCCCTTGGCGTCACGCGCTACCTCGCGACGTTCGCCTTCGAGGGCGAGGAGGGCGGTACGTCGAAGCAGTCGCCGCCCGTCGACTCGCTCGGGGACTTCTCCGTGCCGGGACTCTCCGACTGGCTGATGGACCTCAACGGCAAGCACTGGTTCCTGGTCTCCGACCTCGCGGGCCTGCTCGGCGGCCTGTTCACCAACCTGTCGCCGCTCACCGTGGTCGCCGTCGCGATGGTGCCGCTGAGCTGGTGGGTGCTGTGGCGCACCTCGTTCGGACTGCGCCTGCGCTCCTGCGGCGAGAACCCGATCGCGGCGGAGTCGCTCGGCGTCAACGTCTACAAGTACAAGTACCTGGCCGTCGTCATCTCCGGTGGCCTCGCGGGTCTCGGCGGCGCGTTCCTCTCCCTGGTCGCCTCCAACATCTACCTGGAGGGCCAGACCGGCGGCCGCGGCTACATCGGCCTCGCCGCGATGATCTTCGGCAACTGGATGCCGGGCGGACTGGCGCTCGGCGCGGGCCTGTTCGGTTACACCGACAGCCTGAAGCTCCGGGGTGGCGGCACCAACGTCCACGCGCTGCTGCTGCTCCTCGCGATCCTGCTGGTCATCGGTGCGGTCTACCTCGCCTGGCGCAAGCGGTACGTGCCCGCGGCGATCACCGCGGCCGTCTCCGCGCTGATGTTCCTGTGGTACGGCTTGACCGACGAGGTGCCCAACCAGGTCGTCACCGCCACCCCGTACGTGGTGACCCTGCTGGTCCTCTCGCTCTCCGCCCAGCGGCTTCGGATGCCGAAGGCGGACGGAATGCCGTACCGAAGGGGCCAGGGCAAGTGACGTTCATCGCCGCCGACGCCGACTGGGACGCCCTGCGGGAGGCGGCGCGCGAGGCCATGTCCCGCGCGTACGCCCCGTACTCGGAGTTCCCGGTCGGCGCCGCAGCCCTGGTCGACGACGGCAGGACGGTCGCCGGCTGCAACGTGGAGAACGCCTCCTACGGCCTCGGCCTCTGCGCCGAGTGCGGCCTCGTCTCCCAGCTCCAGCTGACCGGCGGCGGCCGGCTCACCCACTTCACGTGCGTGGACGGCAAGGGTGAGGTCCTGATGCCGTGCGGGCGCTGCCGCCAGCTGCTGTACGAGTTCGGCGGCGCGGAGCTCATCCTGGAGACGCCGTCGGGCTTCCGTACGCTGGGCGACATGCTGCCGGACGCGTTCGGGCCGCAGCACCTGGGCGGGCGGCCGGAGAACCGCAACTGACGGGTGGCCCCGTGCCCTTGGGATCTGCGGATCTCGGGTGCGGGGCTGCCTTCATCTCGGGGCTCTATGCGCGTAGAGTCGCGGCATATTCACGTACGTACGCCGTTGTACTGCTGGAAGGACATGCCATGGACGTCATCTCCGTCATCCGCACCAAGCGTGACCGGGGCGAGCTCAGCGACGAGCAGATCGACTGGGTCATCGACGCGTACACCCGCGGCGCGGTCGCCGACGAGCAGATGTCGTCCCTCGCGATGGCGATCCTGCTCAACGGCATGAACCGCAAGGAGATCGCCCGCTGGACCGCCGCGATGATCGCGTCCGGCGAGCGCATGGACTTCTCCTCCCTCTCCCGCCCCACCGCCGACAAGCACTCCACGGGCGGTGTCGGCGACAAGATCACGCTGCCGCTCGCCCCGCTGGTCGCCGCGTGCGGCGCGGCCGTCCCGCAGCTCTCGGGCCGGGGCCTCGGCCACACCGGCGGCACCCTGGACAAGTTGGAGGCCATCCCCGGCTGGCGCGCGCTGCTCTCCAACGAGGAGATGCTCAACGTCCTCGAAGGCGTCGGCTCGGTCATCTGCGCCGCGGGTGACGGCCTGGCCCCCGCCGACAAGAAGCTCTACGCGCTGCGTGACGTGACCGGCACGGTCGAGGCGATCCCGCTGATCGCCTCCTCCATCATGTCCAAGAAGATCGCCGAAGGCACCGGCTCGCTCGTCCTCGACGTGAAGGTCGGCACCGGCGCCTTCATGAAGAACCTCGACGACGCCCGCGAACTGGCCTCGACCATGGTCGAGCTGGGCACCGACAGCGGCGTCCGCACGGTCGCGCTGCTCACGGACATGTCGACCCCGCTGGGCCTGACGGCCGGCAACGCTCTTGAGGTCCGCGAGTCGGTGGAGGTCCTCGCGGGCGGCGGCCCCTCCGACGTCGTCGAGCTGACCCTCGCGCTGGCCCGCGAGATGCTCGACGCGGCGGGCCTGCCGGACGCCGACCCGGCGAAGGCGCTGGCCGACGGCTCGGCGATGGACGTCTGGCGCCGCATGATCACGGCGCAGGGCGGCGACCCGGACGCGGCGCTCCCCGTGGCCCGCGAGACGCACGTGGTCCGGGCCCCGTCGTCCGGCGTCCTCACCCGCCTCGACGCGTACGACATCGGAGTCGCGGCCTGGCGCCTCGGCGCGGGCCGCGCGCGCAAGGAGGACGTGGTCCAGGCGGGCGCGGGTGTCGAACTCCACGCCAAGCCGGGCGACTCCGTCGAGGCGGGGGCGCCGCTGATGACCCTGCACACGGATACGCCGGACCGCTTCGCGTATGCGTTGGAGTCGGTGGCCGGCTCCTACGACATCGCTCCGGCGGGGACGGGCTTCTCGGCGACTCCGATCATCCTGGGCCGGATCGGCTAGCACGGGCGCCTTCGGTGGGCCTGCGTCTTTGATGGTTGCTGGGGCCGCCCGGTGTTGTGCGGAGTGTGGCGGTTCCGGGCCGGGAGTAAAGGGCGCTCCGCTGCGCTGCGCGTCGGCTGCGCCGATTCCGCTGCGCTCCACCCTTGACTCCCGTCCCTCCACCGCACGTTGACTTTGATCCGGACGGCCAGGGGTGGGGGCGAGGGGGGCGGTGCTCGGGCCATCCCCTTTCATCGCCGGGTGCGGCCCGGTCCAACGCGAGCCGCCGTCACGGTTGGGGTGGGCCCGGCTTCGCCGCTCGGGTCATCGGCTCTCGCGGCCGGGTGCGGCCCGGTCCATCGTGAGTCGCTGTCACGGTTGGGGTGCGGGGTCGGGGCGAGTGGTGTGCGGCGACCGTCCCGGCCGAAGCGATGGCGGCGGTCTGCCATGGGTTTCTGCCCTGGCCTCTCCGGGACCTACTTTGGGAAAGTTGCGAACCGACTCGCCGCGCGCCCCCTCCCACGCCCCGCGCGCCGCCAGCCATGTTGCCGTTCTCGCGAATCGGATGCCACAAGCCTGCACGTTGGGGGCGCATCCGGCTTGGCAGGGGGGCGCGCGGCGAACGCGTTCGCAACTTTCCCAAAGTAGGTGCCGGGAGGGGGCGGCCCGACTCAACCGTCCCCCTCCCACGTCCCGCGCGTCATCCCACCCACCACCTCATCTCGCGCATCCGCAGGGGCAAGCCCGCATGCGAGGGGGCGCATCCGGCTTGGCAGGGGGGCGTGCGGCGAATGCATTCGCAACTTTCCCAAAGTAGGTGCCGGAGGGGACCGGCCCGGGCCCACCGGCACATCGACCGTCACTCCCGCCCACGTTGGGCCGGGCCGCACCCGGCAGCGCGAGGTGATGACCCGAGCGGCGGAGCCGGGCCCGCCCCAACCGTGGCGGCCACCCACGATGGACCGGGCCGCACCCGGCAGCGCGAGGGGATGGCCCGATCGGCGAGGCCGCACGGGCAGCCGCGCCCGGACCGTGACGTCGGCTCGCGTTGGACCGGGCCGCACCCGGCGATGAAAGGGGATGGCCCGAGCATCGCCCCCGTCGCCCCCACCCCTGGCCGTCCGGGTCAAAGTCAACGTGCGGTGGAGGGACGGGAGTCAAGGGTGGCCCGAAGGGACATCGGCGCAGCCGACGCGCAGCGCAGCGGAGCGCCCTTTACTCCCGGCCCGGAACCGCCACACTCCGCACAACACCGGGCGGCCCCGGTAACCAACAAAGACGCAGGCCCACCAGAGGTACAGCCCGCCCACCGATGAGTTCCGGCCGCCGCCGCGGTCAACCCTGCGTGACTGCTCCCGAAGAGAACCTCATTCGTATCGAGGGCCCGCTGCGCCCAGGAGACATTCCACCCCTGTGCGACCGGGTCGCAGCGGCCCGGCACGGGCCCGGCGGCGGCGCCGACGTGATCTGTGACGTCTCCGGCGTGACCACCGCCGACCTCACCACCGTCGACGCCATCGCCCGGCTGCACCTCGCCGCCCGCAGGGCCGGGGCCGGGGCCGGGGGCGGGATCCGGCTCAGGAATCCCAGCCCCGCCCTGCTCGCCCTGCTCGGTCTCGTCGGGCTCGTCGAACTGCTCGGGCTAGTCGTCGAGATGGGGGGCCAGGCCGAACAGCGGGAACCACCGCGGCGTGTCCAGGAAGCAGTGGAAGCCGGCGATGCGGCCCTCTGAGATCTCGATGACCTGGATCGCCCAGGGCGCGAAGCCGCCGTTCTCGGGGTCGGGCTTGTAGTGCGCGAAGCCCGGCGTGCCGTTCACGTTCACCGGGAACAGGCGGCTGTTGGCGCACCCCGCGCCCATCGTGGTCATGAAGCCCGTGATGTCCGCCGTGCCGCGCAGCCAGAGGTCGAACGGCGGCATCGTCATGACGGCGTCCTCGGCGAGCAGCGCCGTCAGCGCCGCCATGTCGTAGCCCTCGAAGGCGGCGACGTAGCGGTCGAGGAGCTTCTGCTGCTCCTCGTCCAGCGGATCGGAGACGGCCGTGTCGTCCTCCGGCCGCTCGGCGAGGGTGGCACGGGCCCGCTGCAGCGCGCTGTTCACCGAGGCGACCGACGTGTCGATCAGCTCGGCTACCTCACTGGCCTTCCACGCGAGGACCTCCCGCAGGATCAGCACCGCCCGCTGCTTGGGCGGCAGACTCTGCAGGGCGGCGACGAACGCCAGACGCACCGACTCCTTGGCGACGGCCGCCTCGGCGGGGTCGTGCAGGCTCGGCAGCACGCGGGCGTCCGGCACCGGCTCCAGCCAGGTGTTGTCCGGACGCGGGTTGAGCGCCGCCTGGGCCAGCGGGGTGGCCGCGGTCAGGTCCATGGGGCGGGCGCGGCGGTTGCCCGCGTTCAGCATGTCCAGGCAGACGTTGGTCGCGATGCGGTACAGCCATGAGCGGATGCTGGAGCGCCCCTCGAACTTCTCGAAGCTGCGCCAGGCCCGCACCATCGTGTCCTGCACGGCGTCCTCGGCCTCGAAGGCCGAACCCAGCATCCGGTAGCAGTACCCGGTCAGCTCGACCCGGTGCTTCTCCAGCGTGACGTCAAGATCGGTCGTCGTCCCAGCCATGTCGCCCATCCCCACCCCTGCGCGTTCCCCGAAAGGGCCCGTTGTGAGGCCCAACACATCGGAAGCTACCGCAGCCCACTGACAACGGCCCCCGGACCGGGAAAACCCGCAGGTGAAATCAGCAGGAACCGGCGACGAGAGCGCGCCGCGACTCCACCCGCGCCGCGTGCGAACCCCACACCGTGACCGCGGCGACGCCGAGCACCGCGAGGACGCCGAGGCCGACGGTCCCGGCCCAGCCGCCCGCGTGGAAGGCGACCGCGCCGAGCGTGCCGCCCGCGCTGGAGCCCAGGTAGTACGCGGACTGGTAGAGCGCGGAAGCCTGCGCCCGCCCTTCGGTGGCCGTACGGCTCACCGAGGAGGACGCGACCGCGTGGCCCGCGAAGAAGCCCGCGGTGATCAGGACGAGGCCCAGCAGGACCATGAGCAGCGACGAGGAGAGGGAGAGCAGCAGGCCGCCGGCGGTCGTGCTCACCGCCAGGTACAGCGCCCCGCGCCGCCCGAGCCGCGCCACCAGCTTCCCCGCGGCCGCCGAGGAGACCGTGCCGACGAGATAGACGAGGAAGATCGAGCCGATGACGCCCTGCAGAAGCGAGAACGGCGCCTCGGTGAGGCGGTAGCCGATCACCGTGTAGACCGCGCCGAAGACGGTCATGAAGAGCGCGCCGATCGCGTACAGCCTGCAGAGCAGCGGATTCGACAGATGCGTACGCACCGTACGCGCGAGGGCTCGCGGGCTGAGCGGCCCCGGGGTGAAGTGCCGCGGCGCGGGCAGCAGTACGCGGAAGGCGACCGCGCACAGCACCGCGACGATGCCGACCACGCCGACCGCCGCACGCCAGCCCCACGCCTGCGCGACCCAGCCGGTGACGATGCGCCCGCTCATGCCACCGATGGAGTTGCCGGCCACGAACATGCCGATCGCGGCCACCAGCGCCTTCGGCCGCACCTCCTCGGCGAGGAACGCCATCGCGGAGGCGGGGAGCCCGGCGAGGGCCGCGCCCTGCACGGCGCGCAGCACGATCAGGACCTCGACCGAGGGAGCGAAGGGGACGAGGAGGCCGACGGCGACGGCGACGGTCAGCGATGCGGTCATCACCGCGCGCCGCCCGAAGCGTTCGCTGAGCGCGCTCAGCGGCAGGACGAAGAGAGCCAGTGCGCCCGTCGCCCCCGACACCGTCCAGCTCGCCGTGCTCGCGCTCACGCCGAAGTCGGCGGAGACGAGGGGGAGGAGGGCCTGCGTGGAGTAGAGGAGGGCGAAGGTGGCGACCCCCGCGAGGAAGAGCGCGAAACTCATCCGACGGTAGCCGGGTCCGCCCGGGGCCAGGCGTGAATCGGTGGCGGGGGACGACGGGGCGGGGGCGACCGCATGGGTGGCGGACGCCCCAGTACTGGCAGCAGGCATGCCACGAACGTACGGCCGACTTTTTGATGCGTCCAATGCATGGAAACCCCATAATCGATGCCATGCAGCATCAGCACAGGTCAGCGCCGCGCGTGTCACAGAACAGTGACCCGCAGGACATCGTCACGCTGCTCGCGCCCCGCCTCGCGTACTTCGCGGGCGTCGCCCGCAGCGAGCACGTCACGCGCGCCGCGCAGCAGATGCGGATCCCCCAGTCGACCCTCTCCCGCGCCCTCGTCCGGCTCGAACGAGACCTCGGCGTCGACCTGTTCGCCCGCCGCGGCCGCACCGTCTCGCTCACCCCGGCGGGCCGCACCTTCCTCGCCTCGGTCGAGCGGGCCCTCGGCGAGGTGGAGCGCGCCGCGGAGTCGGTGCGCGCGGACGCCGACCCGGAGTCCGGCAAGGTCGCCTTCGGCTTCCTGCACACCATGGGCTCGGAGACCGTACCCGGCCTGATCCGCGCCTTCCGCGCCGACCATCCGCGCGTGCGGTTCAGCCTCGTCCAGAACTACGGCGAGGCGATGATCGAGCGGCTGCGCGCGGGCGAGCTCGACCTCTGCCTCACCTCGCCGGTGCCCGACGCCCCCGACCTGGTCGCCCGCCGCCTCGACGAACAGCGGCTGCGCCTCGTGGTCCCCGACGACCACCGCCTGGCCGCCCGTAAGCGGGTCCGCCTCGGCGAGGCCGCCGAAGAGGCGTTCGTGACCCTGGAGCCCGGTTACGGCCTGCGCCGCATCACGGACGACCTCTGCCACGAGGCGGGCTTCAAGCCCCGCGTCGCCTTCGAGGGCGAGGAGGCGGAGACGCTGCGCGGCCTGGTCGCGGCGGGCCTCGGCGTGGCCCTGCTGCCACCACCCGCCGTGCCGCGCCCGGGAGTCGTGGAGCTCACGGTGACGGGCCAGCGGGCGGTCCGCGAGATCGGCGTGGCGTGGCTGGGCGGCCACCCGGACACGCCACCGGTGGCGGCGTTCAAGGCGTTCCTGCTGAGCAGGAAGGGCCGGCTGCTGCATCAGTCGTCCGCGCCGCAGCCCGGCCCCGGACTCTCCGGTCACCCCGGCCCCGGACTCTCCGGTCACCCCGGCTCCGGACTCTCCGGTCACCCCGCCCCCGGCGATGTCTCAAGCCCGTCCGGCGATTGAGGACGAACGCGGCGAAGCCGGTGACCGACCGCGCCCCGTCCCACCCTCACCACCGAAGCGACCGCCCGAAGCCGGAGGCCAACGGCATGCGCAGCCCCAACGGCGGCGGAGCCGCCAACGCGTCCTCAAGGGGCCGCGCGAAATCCGCCCCGAACAACGTCCCCATCACGAAGTCCGAGGCCAGCGCGAGGACTTCGGCCTGGTGCTGATGCAACCGGTGCCCGTCCGAGTGCACTTCGAACCGGCACACATCACGGTTCGCCTTCTTCGCCCGCTCGGCGAGCCGGAACGACAGCTCGGGATCGGTCCGCTCGTCGTTCGTGCCGTGCACGATCAGCACCCGCCGCCCCGCGAGCTGCTTCACCGGCTCGGGGGTCGCCGCCATGTCGTCCTCCGGCAGCCAAGGCGCAAGCGCCAGAACGGAGTTGACGGCCTCGTGCCCGCCCGAGCGAAGCGCCGCGCGCCCGCCCATGTCCACTCCGGCGAGGCACACGGGGACGTCGCCGTAGAGACGTACGATCTCGTCCGCCGCCCAGGCCGTGTCGTGGGCGAGCTGCGCCTGCGCGCCGTTCCAGCCCCGGCAGCGGTAGTGCACGACGTGGGTGACGAGGCCCGCCTCCCGACCGTCGTGGGCGAGTCTGCGGCCCAGCGCCCGTACGCCGACGCCCGCGAGCGGCGACGGTCTGCGCGCGGAGGTCTCGGCGCCGCCGGGCAGCAGGAGCACCGCTCCGCCCACCGCCGAGGGAGCCGGTCCGATCGCACGCCCGAGCCTGGCCGCGCCCGCCGGCCCCACGGTCCCTTCCTGTGCCATGACAGAACAGTGTCAGAAGCCATCGTGTACGCCACCCGTCCGCAGGGTCACTGTTACGTATCGACCAGTGAGTTCTACGCGCGTAGGCGCTAGAGTGCCGAAATGACGAGCCAGACACACACGACCGGTCACACGGACCGTGAAAAGCCCAGCGCCGAACAGATCCGCCGCGCCCCGAAGGTGCTCCTCCACGACCACCTCGACGGCGGCCTGCGCCCCGGCACGATCGTCGACCTCGCCCGCGCATGCGGGTACGAGGGACTGCCCGAGACCGACCCCGACAAGCTCGGGATCTGGTTCCGCGAGGCGGCCGACTCCGGCTCCCTGCCGCGCTACCTGGAGACCTTCGCCCACACCTGCGCGGTGATGCAGACGAAGGACGCCCTCAAGCGCGTCGCCGCCGAGTGTGCCGAGGATCTCGCCGAGGACGGCGTGGTCTACGCCGAGATCCGGTACGCCCCCGAGCAGCACCTGGAGCAGGGCCTCACCCTCGAAGAGGTCGTCGAGGCGGTCAACGAGGGCTTCCGCGAGGGCGAGCGCCGCGCGAAGGCCAACGGCCACCGCATCCGCGTCGGCGCACTGCTCACCGCCATGCGGCACGCGGCCCGCGCCCTGGAGATCGCTGAGCTCGCCAACCGCTACCGCGACCTCGGCGTGACCGGCTTCGACATCGCGGGCGCGGAGGCGGGCTTCCCTCCCACCCGCCACCTCGACGCCTTCGAGTTCCTCAAGCGCGAGAACAACCACTTCACGATCCACGCGGGCGAGGCCTTCGGCCTGCCGTCGATCTGGCAGGCTCTGCAGTGGTGCGGCGCCGACCGCCTCGGCCACGGCGTGCGCATCATCGACGACATCAAGGTCGATGAGGACGGTTCGGTGCAGCTCGGCCGCCTCGCGTCGTACGTCCGTGACAAGCGGATTCCGCTGGAGCTCTGCCCGACCTCCAACCTCCAGACCGGCGCGGCCACCTCGTACGCCGAGCACCCCATCGGTCTGCTGCGCAAGCTGCACTTCCGCGCGACGGTGAACACCGACAACCGCCTGATGTCGGGCACCAGCATGAGCCGCGAGTTCGAGCACCTGGTCGACACGTTCGGCTACACGCTCGACGACATGCAGTGGTTCACAGTCAATGCGATGAAATCAGCATTCATTCCTTTCGATGAACGACTGGCCATGATCAATGACGTGATCAAGCCCGGCTATGCCGAACTGAAGTCCGAGTGGCTGTTCCGGCAGACCGTCTCGACCAGCGCTTCTGTCGAGAGCTGAGGGCGCGGCGTCCGCCGCTGCGGGACGCGAGGGCGGCCGGGAGTACCCACTCCCGGCCGCTTTTCGTTTGACCGCCGCCCGTGATCGGGGCCGCTTACGGTCGTTGAACTCCGCACACCCCCCTCCGTAAGCACAGCCGCCCAAGACACAAGGACGCATTGACAATGAAGCAGTCTGCCGCCAAGACCCTCGGTGTCGCCGCTCTCGGCGCCGCCTTCGCCGCCGCGGGTGCCGGCGCCGCGAACGCCGCCCCCGCCGTGCCGGACCCCGCGGCCGCCCTCGGCCCCGTCTCCTCGGTGGTCCCCGTCGGAGGTCTGACCGGCGCCACCGAGTCCCTCGCCGCCGGGCAGAGCGCCGTCGGCAGCGGTCTGCAGACCCTGGGCCCGGCGGTCGACCGCGTCGCCCCCGGCCTCCTCGGCGACCAGAAGGTCAAGCCCGGCAGCCCCAAGCCCAAGCCCGGCGTCCCCGCCTCCCCCGTCTCGGGCCTGCTCGGCGGCATCCCCCTCGGCGGCACCGGCATCAACGGCCTGCCGCTCGGCTGACCCGGCCCGGCACGTACGCCGATGGGGCGCCCCCTTTCGTGAGGGGGCGCCCCATCGTTGTGTCCGGGTCCCGGCGAGGTCACCAGGCCTGGCGGGTCTTGCTCTCGGACGGCAGCAGGAACCACAGCGCGATGTAGAGCAGGAACTGCGGGCCGGGCAGCAGGCACGAGACGACGAAGATGACGCGCATCATCTTCGCGGAGGTGCCGAAGCGCTTGGCCAGGGCTGCGCACACTCCGCCGATCATCCGGCCGTGGGTGGGGCGGGCAAGGGCGGTCATGTCGGGCTCCTTCGTGAACCGTAGGTGGGGGGCTTCTTCCGTGTGCCCCGATACCTCGACGGTACGTTCGCGAAGTGGCCCAAAGCGTCGCTCTACGGGGCGATGCCGACCCTGGGAATTGTCGGGGTCGACCCCTGAGACAGCTCCTCCCGGCGGCGGGCCGGGCGGCGCTCGACGCCTCTGTCACGACGGAGCCTGGCCCTGACCGCGGGCACCACCGCGAGGTGTGCCACGGCCACCCCGAGGGTGTTCAGGAGCAGTGAGTCGATGTCGACGACCTGCCCGGGGACCCCGGTCTGCAACAGCTCGATGCCGAGGGAGAGCAGTGCTCCGGCAGCGACCGTGCGGACCAGGGAGCCCCACGGCGAGACCGTGAGCCGGCCGTCGGCCAGCGGCAGCAGCACCCCGAGCGGCGCGAGCAGCAGCACGCTCTCGCCGATCCGGCGGGCCGCCTGGAAGCCGCCCAGCGCCAGATCCGCCTTGATCCCGGCGAGCGGCTGCAGATTCGCGGCGCTCACCCAGGGCACGTCCAGTGGACGCAGCGTGATCCACCCGACGAGCAGGAGGTGCGCGGCGAGGAGGAATCCCCCCGCCGCACGGAAGCGGATGGCGGCAATACGGCCGCCCGAGCCTTGGCGCACGTCCCCCAAGACGTCAGAGGCGGCAGGATCGGTTCCGCGTACCCGTCCGCTACTGGTCGACGCTCTCCGTGGGCGGCGCCACCGTACCCGGCCTCGAGCGGACCTCCGGGGTGCACTCGTAGCGCCGCAACGGGGCGTCTCCCGGGCCACCCAGGACGACCGCCCCTTCGTCGGAGGCCGCGTTGTCGGCCAGCGTGCACACGATCTGGGCCAGCGCGAACGTGGACAGGCTCTCCGGCGGTGTGCTGAGGCGCAGCGCGTCACCGGGTTCGCCCTTGCGCGGTCCCGAGACGGTGACGCCCGCGCGCACGTCCGTGGCGAAGCCCGCCTGCCGCTCGGGGGCCGCCGGGGGCGCCGCCAGCTCCTCGAGGAGCGCCTGGGCGATGCGTACCCGGTCGGTGCTCGCCTTGTCCGTGCGGATCCGCAGGTCCCGGTCGACGGTCACCAGCTGCGCCGCGCACACCAGGAACACCTCCACCGGCACGCCGCCGCCCGACCGCGAGGCGATGCCGGAGCCCGAGAGCACGCACGGCACCCGGGACGGCGCCGCGCCGTAGTCGGTCGGCACCTCGGTCGACCTGATCCCGCACCCGGCGAGCACCGCGGTGAGCGCCGCGACGGCGGCCACGGCGCGCGTCCGTCGCCCGTTCATGCCTGTTCTCCCTCGGCGCTGTCCGCGTCCTCGGGGCCGTCGGGGCCATCGGGGCCGTCGGTGCCGTCACCGTCGCGCGGCAGCCACAGCGTGAAGACCGCGCCGCCCTCCTCGGAGTTGGCCGCGGTGATCTCACCGCCGTGGATGTGCGCGTTCTCCAGGGCGATGGAGAGGCCGAGGCCGCTGCCCTCGGAGCGCGGGCGGGACGCGCTCGCCTTGTAGAAGCGGTCGAAGACGTGCGGCAGGACCTCTTCGGGGATGCCGGGGCCGCCGTCGCGTACGGAGATGACGAGCTTGGCGTCCTCCAGGCGGACCGAGACCTTCACCGGGGAACCGCCGTGCTTGAGGGCGTTGCCGATGAGGTTCGCCAGGATCACGTCCAGGCGGCGCGGGTCGAGCCGGACCATGATGCCGCGCTCGGCGTCCAGGTCGACCGCGTCCAGCCAGGCGCGCGCGTCGATGCACGCCGTGATCTGGTCGGCGATGTCGACATCGTCGAGGACCAGGCGCGCGGTGCCCGCGTCGAAGCGGGTGACCTCCATGAGGTTCTCCACGAGGTCGTTCAGGCGGCGGGTCTCGCTCACCACGAGCCGTACGGCCGGCTCGATCATCGGGTCCACCGAACCGGTCTCCGCGTCGAGTTCCTCCTCCAGGACCTCCGTCACGGCGGTGATCGCGGTCAGCGGGGTGCGCAGCTCGTGCGACATGTCGGCGACGAAGCGCCGGGACGCCTCGTCGCGGGCGCTCATGTCGGCGACCTTCTTCTCCAGGTTCTCGGCGGTCCTGTTGAACGTCCGGGAGAGATCGGCGAGTTCATCGGTGCCCGACACCCGCAGGCGGGTGTCCAGCTTGCCCTCGCCGAGCCGCCGCGCGGCCACCCCCAGGCGGTGTACGGGCTTCAGCACGGTCGTCGCCGCGGCCTGCGCCAGCAGCGCGGAGCCGATCAGCGCGAGCCCCGTGGCGATGGCGAGGGACCAGCCGAGCGAACTGAGGTCCTTCGCCTCCGGCTCCAGGGACTTGAGCATGTAGCCCGTCGGACCGCCGCCGATCACGGTGGCGCCGCCCACCAGGTACGGCGTGCCGTGGTCGGCGATCCGCTGCCAGTACAGGTGGTGGGCGCTCTTGTTTCCCGAGGTGAGCGGCTGCTTCTCCTTCACCGCCTTCTGCAGCGCGGGCGGCACCTTGGCGAGCGTGAAGGCGTCCAGGTCGGAGTAGCCGACGATCTGCCCGCCGGTCTTCTTCTCGGCGACCAAAAGTACGCTGTAGCGCTGGCCGCTGGTCGCCATCTGCTCGGCGGTGGACTGCAGTTCCTCCTGCGAGGGATTGGCCTGCAGGGCGCCCGCGCGGCTCTGCATCTGCTGGCGGAAGTCCTTGAGCGCCGCGTCCTGCGCGCGCGTCAGCACGGCCTCGCGGTTGAGCCAGTACGCGATGCCCGACGCGGAGACGGCGGCGGTGAGCGCCACCAGGCCGAACACCACGACGAGGCGCAGCCGCAGGCTCGTGAAGCGCAGCCCCGCCAGTATCGCCTTGCGTGCCGCGGCCCACCCGCGGAGCTTGTCGTGCGGTTTGGTCACTGAGGCGTGTCCAGCCGGTAACCGACGCCGCGCACCGTACGGATCAGGGTCGGCGACGACGGTACGTCCTCGACCTTGGCGCGCAGCCGCTGCACGCACGCGTCGACGAGCCGGGAGTCGCCCAAGTAGTCGTGCTCCCACACCAGACGCAGCAACTGCTGCCGCGACAGGGCCTGTCCCGGCCTGCGGCTCAGCTCCAGGAGCAGCCGCAGCTCGGTCGGCGTGAGCTGCAGGTCCTCGCCGTTCTTCGTCACGGTCATCGCGGCCCGGTCGATGACGAGCGAACCGAACGTCGCCGCGTCGTTGGCCTCCCGCTCGCCGCGCCGCAGCACGGCCCGGATCCGGGCGTCGAGGACCCGCCCCTGCACGGGCTTGACCACATAGTCGTCGGCGCCGGACTCGAGGCCCACGACGACGTCGATGTCGTCGCTGCGCGCGGTCAGCAGGATGATCGGCAGCTGGTCGGTGCGCCGGATACGACGACACACCTCGAACCCGTCGATGCCCGGCAGCATCACATCCAGCACGATCAGGTCCGGCCGCTGCTCACCGAGCAGCTTCAGACCGTCCTCGCCGGTGGCAGCAGTGGCCACCCGGTGCCCCTGGCGCGTGAGCGAAAGCTCCAGGGCCGTCCGGATGGCGTCGTCGTCCTCGATCAGCAACAGGGAAGGCACGGACGTCATTCTGTCCCATGCCACGGCCCCAGTTCGACTGCTGGGTCTTCCCCGGGCCCTTTAAGAGCGGGTAGATGCCCCCACCCACACGTGACCTTCACAGGTGGAAGACGTACCGAACCCCTGTGACAGGCCTGTGACAGTCGACGGACACCGTCATGAAGTGGCTCCGGCAGAGTTCTGGTCACAAGCAGGAAGCACGGAAGCAAGACGGAACAGGCCGGACTCCACCCGACGGGGGGCGCAAGATGAATACGCTGCACAGCACCAGCTCAAGCGCAGTTGTCACGCGTCTCCACGACGTCGGACGGAGCGCCGAGAAGTCCGGTGCAACGGGAGGGCGGGGGTGCGCTCGCGGTGCCGGGCGTCAGCACACCGGGTTCATGACGGTGGTTGACGGGGCTCACGGGGGAGCCGCGTACGGGGAGGGCTCGGGGGAGCGCAAGTCGCTGTCGGAGGCGGAGTTCACCGCCTACGTCCAGGAACGGCGCGCCTCCCTGTACGCAACCGCCTACCACCTGACAGGCGACCGCTTCGAGGCCGAGGACCTGCTGCAGAGCGCCCTCTTCTCGACATACCGCGCCTGGGACAGGATCAGCGACAAGGCCGCGGTCGGGGGCTACCTCCGCCGCACCATGACCAATCTGCACATCAGCGCGTGGCGCCGCCGCAAGCTGAACGAGTACCCGACCGAGGAGCTGCCGGAGACGGTGGGCGACACGGACGCGATGCGCGGCACGGAGCTGCGCGCGGTTCTCTGGCAGGCCCTGGCCCGCCTCCCCGAACTGCAGCGGACGATGCTCGTGCTCCGCTACTACGAGGGTCGTACGGACCCCGAGATCGCGGACATCCTCGACATCAGCGTGGGCACGGTGAAGTCCAGCATCTGGCGCTCGCTCCGCCGGCTGCGTGAGGACGAGGTCCTCAGCTTCGGCCGTGACCAGGAGGAGTCCTTCGGCGAGCTGGTCGCCTGAGGGGCGGGGGGAACACGGGGGAAGTAGGGGGGCCGCCGCTCCGGGGGGTTGCGGCGGATGCACGGGGGAAAGCACGGGGGAAACAAGCAGCGGGACCGGAAGGCCGGGGGGTCTTTCCGGTCCTTCTGTTTTCCGGTCTCCCGCTGCTTCCCCGTCTCCCGCTGCTTCCCCGGTCTCCTGTCGCTTCGCGGTCTCGTACGCTACGACGACGCCTTGGCCCGCGCCTTCACATGGCGGCCCGCCGCCGCGGCCGCGACCCGGCCCAGCGCCTCCTCCTTGCCGCAGGGGTGCGCGCCCAGCGCGGTCTGCCGGGCCACGATGGCGCGTTCGGCCCGCATCAGCCGCCATCCCCGCCGCAGCAGGAACGGCACGGACTTGCGCCCCTCCCGCAGGTCCCGCAGCAGCCGCCGCCGGAACGTGGTCGCGGGCCTGCCCCGCAGACAGATCGCGTCGGCGAGCACGCCGAGCTCCTCGCACCGCCGCACGATGTCCGCGGCGAAGATGCCCTCCGCGATGAACAGCGGCGTGCGCTCGATGTCCAGCGCCTCCTGGCCGACGCGCGAGCTGGTCGCGATGTCGTACACCGGCACCTGCGTGCGCCCCGTACGGCACAACTCCTCGATGGCGGCGACCGCGACATCCGCGTCCCAGGAGCCGACGGAGTCCCAGTCGATGTCCGAACTGCCCGGGACCTGCGGCAGCGTGGGGTCGTCGCCCTCCTTGTAGAAGTCGTCCAGACACAGGACGGGCAGCCCGGAGCGGTCGGCGAAGGAGGACTTGCCTGAGCCGGAGGGGCCCGCGAGCAGCACGACGCGGGTCGGTATCGGGGGACGGGAACCCAAAGCTGTGGCCTTTGCACCTGGGGGTGGACCGCATCTCCCGACACGGCTCGTCAGCGTGGACGGGAGCCATTATCAACCGAGCCGAGCGCGGAACCCACCCTTCCGCCCGGCCCCGTGCCCCGCTCGCCGGGAACGCCCGGCGCGCCCTACCGGGCGAGTCGCCCGTTGGCTCCCGTGCGGCGACTCAACTACGCTACGTGCGCGCTCGGTCACTCACTACGCACGGATATGGGCGGTACCCATGGCACGACACGCAGCAACCCCGTCACCCCGGCCCGCCAAACGCGCACTGCTGCGCGCGGGCCTCACCGTCACCGCCGCGGGCGCCGCCCTCGGCATGGGCGCGGGTGTCGCGGGGGCGGCGGAGCCGGGCCCCGCGGCGGCCGGGCTCACCGCGCCGCTCAGTGCCCTGGACACGGCGATGCCCCTCCAGGTCCTCACGTCGGCCGTGCACCACTCGACGGAGGGTGGCCTCGGCCCCGCCAAGGACCTGCAGCTCGACCCGCTGGCGAACACCAGCGCCGACCCGCTCGACAACACCCTCGGCACGCAGATCGCGGACTTCAAGCCGCTCAGCACGGGAGTGGTCACCGCCCCGCTCGCCGAGGGCGGTTCACTGTCCGACCTTCCCGTGGTGGGCGCGGTGGCGGGGCTGCTGCCCGGCTAGGCCGCCGGTCAGTTGGCGAGTTGATCGGTCGCCGCCGGGTCCTTCTTCGAGCGCAACGGCATCTCGCGGATCAGCCACGCCGTCGCGAACGTCACGGCGCACAGCACCGCCGTGCCGGTCATGACGGCGTGCAGGCCGTCGGTCACCCCGGACCGGAAGGCCTCCCGCAGCGGTTCGGGCAGGCCGCGCAGGGAAGCGGGGGTCAGCTCGTGGCCGCCCGCGAGGCTCTCCCCGGCCGGACCGAGCCGGTCGGTGACGGTGCCGGTCAGCCGGTCCGTGTAGAGCGAGCCCAGCACCGCGACGCCGAGCGAGCCGCCGATGGTGCGCAACAGCGTGGTGGTGCCGCTGGCCGCACCCAGATCGCGGGGTTCCGCGCTGCTCATGGTGATCAGCAGGGACGGCTGCATCAGAGAGCCGAGACCCGCGCCGAGCACGAAGGTCAGCCCGGACGTGACGGCCGTGGCCGTGTCCACGCCGACCGTCAGGAGGGCGAGGGCGCCCGCCGTGGCGATGGCGCCGCCCGCGATCGGATACGCGCGGTACCTGCCGCCCTTGCCCACCGCCCGGCCGATGTACAGCTGCGCGCCCATCATGCCCAGCATCAGCGGGAGCAACAGAAGGCCGCTCTCCGTGGACGACTTGCCGCGGACGAACTGCATGTACTGCGGCAGGTAACCGGCCGCTCCCAGCATCGCCGCGCCCGCGAGGAAGGTGAGCACCTGCGCGAGCGTGAAGTTGCGGTCGTGGAACAGGCGGGGCGGGATGACCGGTTCGGGGGCGCGCCGCTCCACGCGGACGAAGGCGGCGAGCGCGACCGCCGCGAGCAGCGCGAGGCCGCCGGTCTGCGGCGAGATCCAGTCGTACGTGGTGCCGCCCCAGGTTCCGAGCAGCGTCAGCGCCAGGATCGCCGCCGTGAGGAGGGCGGCGCCCGCCGCGTCGATACGGGCCGGGCCGCGCTCGCCGCGCACCGTGACGAGCAGGCCGACGATCAGCAGCGCGGCCGCGCCCACGGGCACGTTGACGTAGAAGACCCAGCGCCAGTCGAGCCGGTCGGTGAGGAAGCCGCCGAGCAGCGGTCCGCCGACCATCGCGACGGGCAGCAGCACGCCGGCCATCGACTGTGCGCGTCCCGCCTCCGCGGGCGGCAGCAGCGTCCCGATGAGGGACATCGCGCCCACGAAGAGCCCGCCCGCGCCGAGCCCCTGAAGGGCGCGGAAGGCGATCAACTGCTCCATGTTCTGGGCGAGTCCGCAGAGTACGGAGCCGAGGAGGAAGATCGTGACGGAGGCCTGGTAGCCGCCCTTGCGGCCGTACAGGTCGCCCAGCTTGCCCCAGATCGGGGTCGAGACGGCGGCGGTGAGCAGATAGGCCGTCACCACCCAGGGGAAGTGGTCGAGGCCGCCGAGGTCGCCGACGATCGTCGGGAGCGCGGTGCCGACGATCGTGCCGTCGAGCGTCGCCAGGATGATGCCGAGGAGCAGGCCGAGGAGGGCGAGCGGGGAGGGCGGGTCCGGGGTTTTCGGCGGTGCGGGCGGTGCGGGTGGTGCGGGCGTCGGTTCCGGGGTGGCGGGTGAGGTGGGTGCGCGGGGCTCCGTGCGCTGGTTCATGGCGTCCTCGCTGTGGGTGACGTGACGTCAGGCGGCGTACGGGCGGGCGGACCTGGCCTCGCGCAGGGCCAGCGCCCACCATGCGAGCTGGTCGAGCATGGTCTTGACCGCCGCGTCGCTCGCCGGTTCCGTCATCTCCTGCTCCTCGTCGAAGAGGCCCCAGGCGTTGTGCAGGCTGACGGTGTTGCGGATCGTCGTGGCGTTCAACTCGGCCATGACGACCCGGAGGTGTTCGACCGCGCGCAGGCCGCCGGAGATGGCGCCGTAGGAGACGAAACCGATCGGCTTGGCGTGCCACTGCTCGTTGTGCCAGTCGATGGCGTTCTTCAGGGACGCCGGGTAGCTGTGGTTGTACTCGGGCGTGATGAAGACGAAGGCGTCGGCCGCGGCCAGGCGCGGGGTGACCAGCGCGAGGGCCTCGGTGGTGCCGGGCGCGGGCGGCTCTCCGAAGGCGGGCAGGACCGTGGGCAGCGGGGTCTCGGCGAGGTCGACGACGTCGACGTCCATGTCGTCGCGCTGGTCGACGTGGCCCTTGATCCAGCGGGTGACGACGGGTGCGAAGCGGCCCTCGCGGGTGGAGCCGACGAGGAGCGCGACGCGGAGGGCGGCGGGGCGCGAAGTGGGTGTGGTCATGGGGGTCCCCCGGGAATGTGAATGTGTACGGCGTATCGTTCGCGTACAACGTACACATCGATGTGTACGGCGTCTACACGGGATACGGTGTACGCATGGCAGCACAGAAGAAGCCCGAGCCCGACATCACGCTCTGGGAACGCATGGAGCGCCCGGCGGCCGCGCAGCGCACCGCGCTGACACCGCAGAAGATCGCCGAGGTGGCGGTGAGGATCGCCGACGCCGAGGGCTTCGCGGCCGTCACCATGCGCCGCCTCGCCACCGATCTCGGCGTCGCGCCCATGGCCGCGTACCGCCACGTCTCCGGCAAGGACGACCTGTGGGCGCTGATGGTCGACCGGGTCACCGCCGAGGTCGTCGTACCCGAGGACGTGACCGGCTGGCGCGAGGTGCTGCGCGCGTACGCCGTCGGGAGCCGCCACCTGATGCTGGCGCACCCCTGGCTCGCCCAGCTCCCCACGCCGCACTTCGCCCTGACGCCGAACCGGATGGCCATGGCGGAACGCCAGCTGGCGGCGCTGGAGAACCACGGCCTCGACGCCGACACGATCATGACGGCCTTCCGCACCGTCGGCGCCTATGTGCACGGCGTCAGCCAGTCGGAGGTGGCGCTGCGCCAGTTCATGGAGGACAACGGCTGGACCAGCGGCGACGAGACGCGCGCGGGACTCGCGCCGCAGATGACGTACCTGATGAGCACCGGCCGCTACCCGGCCTACCGGCGCTACGCCCTCGACGCGGGACGCAAGGACGACGCCGCCTGGCGGTTCGAGACGGGGCTCGACTGCGTCCTGGACGGCATCGCGGTCCGGCTCGGCCTCGAACCGCGGACATGACGGAGCCCCGGCCTCCTGGACGGAGGAGGCCGGGGCTCCGCGGTGTGCGGGGGTGGCGGTGGCTAGTACGCCGAGCCGGACGCGCCGAGCGAACCCGTCGGGTGCCAGACCGTCTTGGTCTCCAGGAAGGCCGTCAGGCGGTACGTGCCGGGGTCGGCGGAGAAGTCCACAGGCTGTGGACGCAGCACGCGCTTGAGGTTGTCGGCGGCGGCGATCTCCAGATCGCGCGCCAGGTCCGCCTCCGCGCCCGCCAGGTCGATCGCGTTGACGTCCTGGTGGGTGGCGAGCGGGGCCGCGATCTCGGTGGTCTTCCCGCTCAGGATGTTGACCACGCCGCCGGGGACGTCGGACGTCGCGAGGACCTCGCCGAGGGAGAGCGCGGGGAGCGGCGCCTTCTCGGAGGCGACCACGACGGCCGTGTTGCCCGTCGCGATCACCGGGGCGATCACCGAGACCAGGCCGAGGAACGACGAGTCCTGGGGCGCGAGGACCGCGACCACGCCGGTCGGCTCGGGTGTCGAGAGGTTGAGGTAGGGGCCCGCGACGGGGTTCGCGCCGCCCACGATCTGGCCGATCTTGTCGGTCCATCCCGCGTACCAGACCCAGCGGTCGATCGCCGCGTCCACGACAGCGGCGGCCTTGGACTTGGAGAGGCCCTCCGCGTCCGCCACCTCCCGCACGAACTGGTCCTTGCGGCCCTCCAGCATCTCCGCGACGCGGTAGAGGACCTGACCGCGGTTGTACGCGCTCGCGCCCGACCAGCCGCCGAACGCCTTGCGGGCGGCGACGACCGCGTCACGGGCGTCCTTACGGGAGGAGAGGGGCGCGTTCGCGAGCCACTCGCCCTTGCCCGCCGCGTCAGCGGCTGATGTCGCCTTGTTCACCTCGTACACCCGGCCGCTCTCGGAGCGGGGGAACTTGCCCCCGACGTACAGCTTGTAGGTCTTGAAAACCGTGAGTCGGTCAGACATCGAGGTACGCCTCCAGCCCGTGCCGGCCGCCCTCGCGGCCGAAGCCCGACTCCTTGTAGCCGCCGAACGGCGAGGTCGGGTCGAACTTGTTGAAAGTGTTGGCCCAGACGACGCCCGCCCGGAGCTTGTTCGCGACCGCGAGGATGCGCGAGCCCTTCTCCGTCCAGATGCCGGCGGAGAGCCCGTACTGGGTGTTGTTGGCCTTGGCGACGGCCTCGTCCGGCGTGCGGAAGGACAGGACGGAGAGGACCGGGCCGAAGATCTCGTCGCGGGCGATGGTGTGCGCCTGTGTGACGTTGGTGAAGAGCGTCGGCGCGAACCAGTAGCCGGAGGTGGGCAGTTCGCACGACGGCGACCAGCGCTCGGCGCCCTCCGCCTCGCCGGTCTCGGCGAGCGCGGTGATGCGGGCGAGCTGCTCGGCGGAGTTGATGGCACCGATGTCGGTGTTCTTGTCGAGCGGATCGCCCAGGCGCAGGGTGGACAGGCGCCGCTTGAGCGAGTCGAGCAGCTCCTCCTGGATCGACTCCTGTACGAGGAGGCGCGACCCGGCGCAGCAGACCTGCCCCTGGTTGAAGAAGATGCCGGTGACGATGCCCTCGACCGCCTGGTCGATGGGCGCGTCGTCGAAGACGATGTTCGCGCCCTTGCCGCCCAGTTCGAGCGTGACCTTCTTGTCGGTGCCCGCGACGTGGCGGGCGATCGCCTTGCCGACGGCGGTCGAGCCGGTGAAGGCGACCTTGTTCACGTCGGGGTGGGCGGTCAGCGCGGCGCCCGCGTCGCCGTACCCGGGGATGATGTTGACGACGCCCTTGGGCAGGCCCGCCTGACGGCAGATGTCCGCGAAGAACAGGGCGCTCAGCGGAGTGGTCTCGGCCGGCTTCAGGACGACCGTGTTGCCGGTGGCGAGCGCCGGGGCGATCTTCCAGGCCAGCATCAGGAGCGGGAAGTTCCACGGGATGACCTGGCCCGCGACACCGAGCGGCGCCGGGTTCGGTCCATAACCGGCGTGGTCGAGCTTGTCGGCCCAGCCCGCGTAGTAGAAGAAGTGCGCGGCGACCAGGGGGAGGTCGGCGTCGCGCGTCTCCTTGATCGGCTTGCCGTTGTCCAGCGTCTCCAGGACGGCCAGCTCGCGGCTGCGCTCCTGGATGATCCGGGCGATGCGGAAGAGGTACTTGGCGCGCTCGGCGCCCGGCAGCGCCGACCACTTCTCGAACGCCCTGCGGGCGGCCTTGACGGCGCGGTCGACGTCTTCGGAGGAGGCCTGCGCGACTTCGGAGAGGACCTCCTCGGTCGACGGGGACACCGTCTTGAAGACCTTGCCGTCGGCGGCCTCGGTGAACTCGCCGTCGATGAACAGGCCGTAGCCGGCCGCGATGTCGACGACGGAGCGGGACTCGGGCGCGGGTGCGTACTCGAAAGGAGTGGAGGTCATGGGTCAGTCCACCGTCACGTAGTCAGGGCCGGAGTAGCGGCCTGTGGCCAGCTTCTGGCGCTGCATCAGCAGGTCGTTGAGGAGCGACGAGGCGCCGAAGCGGAACCAGTGGTTGTCCAGCCAGTCGGGTCCCGCCGTCTCGTTCACCAGGACGAGGAACTTCACCGCGTCCTTGGTGGAGCGGATGCCGCCCGCGGGCTTCACCCCGATCTGTACCCCGGTCTGCGCGCGGAAGTCGCGGACGGCCTCCAGCATGAGCAGCGTGTTGGGCGGGGTGGCGTTGACGCCGACCTTGCCCGTCGAGGTCTTGATGAAGTCGGCGCCCGCGATCATGCCGATCCAGCTGGCGCGCTTGATGTTGTCGTACGTCGAGAGCTCACCGGTCTCGAAGATGACCTTCAGGCGGGCCGTGCCGCAGGCCTCCTTCACGGCGCGGATCTGCTCGAACACGGTCATGTAGTCGCCGGAGAGGAAGGCGCCACGGTCGATGACCATGTCGATCTCGTCGGCGCCCGCGGCCACGGCTTCCCGCACGTCACCGAGTTTCACCTCGATCGCCGCGCGGCCCGCGGGAAAGGCGGTCGCGACGGACGCGACCTTCACGCCGCTGCCCGCGACGGCCTCCTTGGCGGTGGCGACCATGTCCGGATAGACGCAGACGGCCGCGGTGCGGGGCGTCTCCCGGTCGGTCGGATCGGGGTTGACGGCCTTCGCGCCGAGCGCCCGGACCTTGCCCGGGGTGTCGGCGCCCTCGAGCGTCGTCAGGTCGATCATCGAAATGGCCAGGTCGATGGCGTACGCCTTCGCCGTGGTCTTGATCGAACGGGTTCCGAGCGAGGCGGCACGCGCCTCCAGGCCGACCGCGTCGACGCCGGGCAGCCCGTGAAGGAAGCGGCGGAGCGTGCTGTCGGACGCTGTCACGTCAGCGAATGCAGTGGGCATGGTCACGAGGGGAGCATATCTACGCGCGTAGCTGCTGTACAGGGGTGGGGGTTCCGGGCGCTGCCCGGGGCCGGGTAGGGGCCGAGACGGGGTCGGCGTGGGGCCGGGATCGGGCCGCGGTGGGATCGGGGTGGGGACCGGCCAGGGGCCCCGGGCCGGGCTTCAGGCAGAATCAGGGTATGAGCGACCCCCAGAACCCCGTGGCGGAGCCCGCGTACAAGGACCGCACCTTCCGGTCCCCCGCCGGCATCGCCGGCGGCGTCCTGCTGCTCGCCCTCGGCGCCTGGCTCGGCATCGACGCCGTCGTCCGCGGCGAAGGCCGCACCCCGTGGCTCGCCCTCGCCGGGCTCCTGTTCGCCGTGCCGCTGGTCCTCGCGTTCACCGTGCGGCCCGTCGTGTACGCCAACGACGACCGGCTCCGCGTCCGCAACCCGTTCCGCACGATCACCCTGCCGTGGGCGTCCGTCGCGTCGCTCCGCTCCGGGTACTCCAACGAGGTCCTGACCGCCGCGGGCGCCAAGTACCAGCTCTGGGCGATCCCCGTCTCGCTGCGCGGCCGCAAGAGGGCCGCGCGCAGGCAGTCGCAGGCCGCCGCGTCCGGCGACCCGACGGTGGGCGGCCGCCCCTTCCTCGACCCCACGGTGCGGACCCGTTCCTCGGGCGACCAGTCCATGGACGAACTCCGCGAACTCGCCGAAAGCCGCTCCGAGGAACCGTCCGCACAGGGCGAGCCGCTGGTGCGGTGGGCGTACGAGATCGTGGTGCCGTGTCTGGCGGGGGCGCTGCTGCTTGCGGTGTTGCTCGCGGTGACGTGACCTCGCCGCGGAGCGGCGGAGCGTTACGGGGTGCTGTGGTGCGGGGTACGAGTGGGCGGGCGGGAGAAGCCGCCGCGGAGCGGCGCAGCCTTACCGGGCGCTGAGGCGCGGAGCACTGGACCCCGCCGCGGAGCGGCGCAGCAGTACGTGGCGCTGAGGCGCCGAGCACAGAACCCCGCCGCGGAGCGGCGAAGTACCACCGGGCCGGAGGGCGTACCGGTCGTGGCAATCCGCAGACCGGCGATCTACGGCGGACCCATCCACGCCAGAAGCATGTGCCCCCCGACCCCCGCCGAGCCGACCGCCGCCATCACCAGGACCGACACCATCACCCGCTTCCTCGCCCGCGCGAGCGCCACCGCGAGCGGCAGCAGAAGCGGGAAGCCGGGCAGCAGGAAGCGTGCCCGCGGGAAGTACACCCCGCTGCTGCCGAGGACGATCAGCAGCAGCAGACCGCTGAACAACAGCAGCGGCAACGGCTGGCGGTCGCCCACGCAGAACACGAAGAGGACCACCGCCCCCAGCAGCGTCGCCGTCACCATGGCGAGGAAGAGCGGCGGCCGCTCGACCACGAACAGGGCGTGCATGCGCCGCAGCGTCTCCACGCCGCCGTCCCACTCGTTGCGCCACAGCTTCTGCACGGCGAAATAGCCGTCCCAGCGGCCCAGGCGCAGGCCCACCCACCCGACGTACGAAAGCCAGCCGAGCGGGGCCAGCAGGGCGCCAAGGACGGGACGCGGGAAGCCGGACCGCTGTCCGGCGAAGCGGCCGTGGAGTGACAGGAGCGCCGTCACGGACACCGCCGCGGCGAGCGCCACTCCCGTCGGGCGGGTGAGCCCCGCGAGTGAGGCCAGGACCCCCGCCCACACCCAGCGGCCGGTGAGCACCGCGTACAGCGACCACGCGGTGAGCGCCGTGAAGAGCGACTCCGTGTAGCCCATCCACTGCACAAGCGCGACCGGCAGGCTGCCCCACAGCACCGCGAGGACGACCCCGGCCCGGCGGCCGTACAGCCGGGCGCCCACCGCGAAGATCCCCCACGCCGCGAGGAACGAGCAGACCAGCGTGATGCCGAGGCCCGCCGCGCCGCGCGGCAGCCAGGGGAGCACCGTGTCGCCCACCCTGACAAGGACCGGGTACAGCGGGAAGAACGCGAGGTTGTTCGCGTCGAACTGGGTGCCGAGCGTGTGCGTGTACCCGTGGTCGGCGATCTTCAGGTACCAGTCGCAGTCCCAGGACCGCATCAGCAGATGCCCGACCCCCCGGTGCTTCCGGTGCGCCCACGTGGCGAGCACCAGGAGGCCCAGGGCGCGGACGCCCGCGTACGCGAGGAGCGCGGGCGCGGCGTGGCGCAGGGACCGTCCCACCCGCCCCCTGAACCCCGGTGACGGGTGAGGGACGCTGCCGGAGCGCCTGGATGCGGGTACGCAGGACGGCGCGGCGGTGGCGGGCGAGGACTCGGAGATTCCGTACGGCACTGCGGCAGCTCCCGGAACGTGAAAGTGCGCTACCGGTCGTCCCTTCCTGGGGGACCGGCAGCGCACCGGATCGCTGCGGCAGCTGCGCTAGCGGAACCACTCGCACGGGTGGTCCCGGGCTACGTGGCCAATGGCTGGGGGCTATGGGCGCTGTAGAACCGTTCCGTTCAGATGCCCGCAGCCGACGACAGGTCGCGCTTGATCGTCTCCAGCGTCCTGGCCGCCTCGGCCCGCGCCCCGGCCAGCTCCGCCTTGGACGACACCGGGACCACCACCTCCAGGTAGCACTTGAGCTTGGGCTCCGTGCCGCTCGGGCGCACGATCACCCGGGCGCCGTCGAGCGTGTAGCGCAGGCCATCCGTGGGCGGCAGCGTTTCCGTGCCCCGCGTCAGGTCCTCCGCCTTCGTCACGGGCAGGCCCGCGAGCTCCGTCGGCGGCTGCTCGCGCAGCCTGCGCATGGCGTCCGCGATCAGCGACAGGTCCTCGACGCGTACCGACAGCTGGTCGGTGGCGTGCAGACCGTGCTCCACGGCCAGGTCGTCGAGCAGGTCGAGCAGCGTACGACCCCGCTCCTTCAGCTCGGACGCGAGCTCCGTGAGGAGCAGCGCGGCGGTGACGCCGTCCTTGTCGCGTACGCCCTCGGGGTCCACGCAGTAGCCGAGCGCCTCCTCGTAGCCGTAGCGCAGGCCGTCCACGCGGGCGATCCACTTGAAGCCGGTCAGGGTCTCCTCGTACGGGAGGCCCGCCTTCTCCGCGATCCGGCCGAGCAGGGACGAGGAGACGATCGACTCGGCGAAGGTGCCGTGCGCTCCGCGCGCGACCAGGTGCGCGGCGAGGAGGGCGCCCACCTCGTCACCCCGGAGCATCCGCCAGTCCGCGTCGCCCTCTCCCGTCCGCACGGCCGCCGCGCAGCGGTCCGCGTCCGGGTCGTTGGCGATGATCAGGTCCGGGGCGGGGGTGGTGCGGGCCGCCGTCGCGAAGGCCAGGTCCATCGCGCCCGGCTCCTCGGGGTTCGGGAACGCGACCGTGGGGAAGTCCGGGTCCGGCTCGGCCTGCTCGGCGACGAGGACGGGCTCGGGGAAACCGGCGCGGGCGAACGCAGCGAGGAGGGTCTCCTTGCCGACGCCGTGCATCGCCGTGTAGACGGCGCGGGCGGTGCGCGGGGAGCCGGGGGCCAGGACGGCGTCCGTACGGGCCAGGTAGGCCTCCAGGACGTCGTCGGAGAGGGTCTCCCAGCCGGTCTCGGGGCGGGGGATGTCGTTCAGGCTCGCGATGGCGTCGATCTCCGCCGCGATCTCCGCGTCCGCGGGCGGCACGATCTGGGAGCCGTCGCCCAGGTACACCTTGTAGCCGTTGTCGCGCGGCGGATTGTGGCTGGCCGTGACCTCCACGCCCGCGACGGCGCCGAGGTGCCTTATGGCGAAGGCGAGCACGGGGGTGGGCAGGGGGCGGGGCAGGGCCGCCGCGCGCAGGCCCGCGCCGGTCATGACGGCGGCCGTGTCGCGGGCGAAGTCCGCCGACTTGTGGCGGGCGTCGTAGCCGACGACGACCAGGCCGTCGTTCTGGCCCTTGCCCTTGAGGTACGCGGCGAGGCCCGCGGCGGCGCGGATGACCACGGAGCGGTTCATGCGCATGGGGCCCGCGCCGAGCTCGCCGCGGAGGCCCGCGGTGCCGAACTGGAGGGTGCCGGCGAACCGTGCGGTCAGCTCTTCGGTGTCCTCGGCGTCGATGAGCTTGGCCAGCTCTTCGCGGGTCTCGGGGTCCGGGTCCTCGGCCAGCCAGGCCTGGGCACGTGCGATGAGTTCGGTGTCCTGCACGGGTTCTTCAGCCTCTCGTGTGTCGGGTTCGTCTGCGGGTCCGTTTGGGCTGGGGTCTGCGCCTGTTGTTCGTCTGTGGGGCGGGGCCGCGGGGGTATGTGCGTACTCGCTATCCCTGCGTCGCGCTGCCCGGACAATGGGGCTACAGGATGCTCGGTGCTCCGTTCGCACATACCCCCACGTCCCCTCCGGTGCGTGTGCGACTGCGGCCCGGTGGGGGCTGACCCGTCCTGCCGTACGTTGCGGGGCAACCCCCCGCCCCCGCCCCTACCTCGGCCGTGCGCTGCGGGGCAAACGGGTGGGTGGGTGGGATACATCCGCCGCGAAGCGGCGGGCCTGTTCGTACCCGCAGACGGAAGGCGGGGGCGGGGGGCCGACCCAACGAGCCCCCGCCCAACGAGCCCCCGCCCAAGGCGCCCCCGCCCGCTAAACGCGGGGGAGGACCTTCCCCAGCAGCTCCCCCATCCGCGTCGCGCTGTCGCGGCCCGCCTGGAGGACTTCCTCGTGGTTCAGGGGCTCGCCCGTCATGCCCGCGGCGAGGTTCGTGACGAGGGAGATGCCGAGCACCTCCGCGCCCGCCTCGCGCGCGGCGATGGCCTCGAGGACGGTGGACATGCCCACCAGGTCCGCACCGATCGTGCGGGCCATGCGGATCTCCGCAGGCGTCTCGTAGTGCGGGCCGGGGAACTGCGCGTAGACGCCCTCCTCGAGAGAGGGGTCGATCTCCTTGCAGAGCGTCCGCAGCCGCGGCGAGTACAGGTCGGTGAGGTCCACGAAGTTCGCGCCGACGATCGGGGACGTCGCCGTGAGGTTCAGGTGGTCGCTGATGAGCACCGGCTGGCCGGGGCGCATGCCTTCGCGCAGGCCACCGCAGCCGTTGGTCAGCACGATGGTCTTGCATCCTGCGGCGACGGCGGTACGGACGCCGTGCGAGACGGCCGCCACGCCACGGCCCTCGTAGTAGTGGGTGCGGCCCAGGAAGACCAGCGCGCGCTTGTCGCCGATCTTGATGGAGCGGATGCGGCCGCCGTGGCCCTCGACCGCCGGCGGCGGGAAGCCGGGCAGCTCGGTGACGGGGAACTCCGCCTCGGGCTCGCCCAGCGCGCCGACGGCGGGGGCCCAGCCGGAGCCCATCACGAGGGCGACGTCGTGGGTCTCGGCGCCCGTCAGCTCGCGCAGGCGCGCGGCGGCGGCGTCGGCGGCGGCGTAGGGGTCGCCCTGGATGTGGTCCGGAATAACTGAAGCGTTCACGCGGACGAGAGTAGCCGCTCAGGGCCTACGCGCGTAGATGACGATGCTCACGGGATTTCGATCGTTGTCTTGTCGTTTCCGACGAGGGCGGTCGGCCCGTGCCGGGACCACCGGTTCAGCAGGGGCGCTTGCGCAGTTCCATCACGTAGTCGTGGGGCGCCCCGGCGGATTCCGCGGCGTCCGCGAGTTCGCCCAGGTAGCGCGCCGAGGGCAGGCCGCCCTCGTAACCGTTGAGCACGTACACCCAGGCGGGCTCCTCGCCCTCCAGCGTGTGGACGCGGACCCGCATGCGCCGGTAGATGTCCATGCCCACGCCCTCCCACCGGTCCATGGAGTCCTCGTCCATGGGGGCGATGTCGTAGAGCGTGACGAAGACCTGGGAACGGGGGGCCTCGACCAAGGTGGCGAGCGCGCCTTCCCAGCCCATGTGCTCGCCGCCGAACGTGAGCCGCCAGCCGGTCAGCCAGCCGGTCGCGCGCAGCGGTGAGTGCGGGGCGCGGCGTGACATGAGCCGCGGATCCAGATTGCCGGCGTACGCGGCGTAGAGCGACATGTGGTCGAGGGTACGGCAGCAATCACCTGCGCCCCTCCCGTACCGCGAGGACCGCGTGGTCGTGGGGTGGCCGCACGGACGGAGGGCCCCGGCGCGTAACCACCTTGAAGCGTGCGGGACAATGGAGTACGTGACTCGGATCGTGATCATTGGCGGCGGACCCGGCGGATACGAGGCGGCCCTGGTGGCCGCCCAGCTCGGCGCGGAGGTGACCGTCGTCGACTGCGACGGTCTGGGCGGGGCGTCGGTGCTCACCGACTGCGTTCCGTCGAAGACTCTGATCGCGACGGCCGAGGTGATGACCACCTTCGACTCGTCGTACGAGGAGCTGGGGATCATCGTCGCCGACGACACCCCGCACATCGACACCCCCGCGCGCGTGGTCGGCGTCGACCTCGGCAAGGTCAACCGCCGCGTGAAGCGTCTCGCGCTCGCCCAGTCCCACGACATCACCGCGTCCGTCACGCGTGCGGGCGCGCGCGTGCTGCGCGGCCGGGGCCGTCTGGCGGGCCAGCAGGACACCGACGGCTCCCGCAAGGTCGTGGTGCGTGCCGCCGACGGGAGTGAGGAGACCCTCGTCGCGGACGCGGTCCTCATCGCGACCGGCGGCCACCCGCGCGAGGTGCCCGACGCGCAGCCCGACGGCGAGCGGATCCTGAACTGGACCCAGGTGTACGACCTCGACGAGCTGCCCGAGGAGCTCATCGTGGTCGGCTCGGGTGTGACCGGCGCCGAGTTCGCCGGCGCCTATCAGGCGCTCGGGTCGAACGTGACGCTCGTCTCGAGCCGTGACCGGGTGCTCCCCGGCGAGGACCCGGACGCCGCCGCCGTCCTCGAGGACGTCTTCCGCCGCCGCGGCATGAACGTCATGTCCCGCTCCCGCGCCGCCTCCGCCAAGCGGGTCGGGGACCGGGTCGAGGTCACGCTCGACGACGGCCGCGTCATCTCCGGCACGCACTGCCTGATGGCCGTCGGCGCCATCCCGAACAGCAGCGGGATGGGCCTCGAGGAGGCCGGGGTCAAGCTGAAGGACTCGGGTCACATCTGGACCGACAAGGTCTCGCGCACCTCCGCGCCCGGCGTGTACGCCGCCGGTGACGTGACCGGGATCTTCGCGCTCGCCTCCGTCGCCGCCATGCAGGGCCGCATCGCGATGTATCACTTCCTGGGCGACGCGGTGCAGCCGCTGAACCTGAAGGCCGTCTCGGCGAACGTCTTCACCGACCCCGAGATCGCGACCGTCGGCTACAGCCAGGCCGATGTCGACGGCGGAAAGATCGACGCCCGCGTGGTGAAGCTGCCGCTGCTGCGCAATCCGCGCGCGAAGATGCAGGGCATCCGCGACGGATTCGTCAAGATCTTCTGCCGTCCGGGAACGGGGATCGTCGTCGGCGGTGTGGTCGTCGCACCGCGCGCCTCGGAACTGATCCACCCCATCTCGATCGCGGTCGACAACAATCTGACCGTCGAGCAGATCGCGAATGCGTTCACCGTGTACCCCTCGCTTTCCGGGTCGATCGCCGAGGTGGCACGCCAGCTCCACACGCGGAAGACGGCGGGCGAGAGCTGATCCGAAGGGCGGCCGGAAACAACTCCGCGCAGGTCACGGAGTGTTGCGGCCCATTCGCGCGGCATACGCGAAGTGCAAAGCACCCATACCACTTCCCGCCCTGCCGTGCGAACAACTTCTGTAATTCGGCGCAAACTGCTGAAAGCAGACGGTCGTTGGGGTTACTGTCAGTTTCGTGTTCGCTGCAGAACGTCGCCAATTGATCCTCGAAATGGTGCGGGCCAACGGGGCGGTATCGCTCCGTGAGCTCGCCCGCGTCGTCCAGACCTCCGAAGTGACCGTACGGCGGGACGTGCGCGCGCTGGAGGCAGAAGGACTCCTCGACCGCCGACATGGCGGTGCGGTATTGCCGGGCGGATTCACGCGGGAGTCCGGCTTTCCGCAGAAATCACATCTCGCGACCGCCGAGAAGACAGCCATCGCCGATCTCGCTGCGGGCCTTGTCGAAGAGGGCGAAGCCATCGTCGTCGGGGCGGGTACGACCACGCAGGAGCTGGCCCGACGGCTCGCGCGGGTGCCCGGTCTGACCGTCGTCACCAACTCCCTTCTGGTGGCGCAGGCGCTGGCCCACGCCAACCGCGTCGAAGTCGTCATGACCGGCGGCACCCTGCGCGGCTCCAACTACGCGCTCGTGGGCAGCGGCGCCGAGCAGTCCCTCCAGGGCCTGCGGGTGACCCGGGCCTTCCTCTCGGGCAGTGGTCTGACCGCGGAACGCGGCCTCTCCACGTCCAACATGCTCTCCGCGAGCGTGGACCGCGCGCTGGTCCAGGCGGCGGCCGAGGTCGTGGTCCTCGCGGACCACACCAAGCTCGGCACCGACACGATGTTCCAGACGGTGCCGACGGACGTCATCACCCGCCTGGTCACGGACGAGCCGCCGGGGCACGACGACCGCGCGGCCACGGAGCTGCAGGCCCTGGCCGACCAGGGCGTGCAGATCGCGGTGGCGGGCGGTGCCGTCGGCCCTAACACCGGGCCCGGTGCCGATTCCGTCCAGGCGGGGCGCCAGCCGCGCCGGGACGTGCCCCTGCCGGGTCAGCGTCGCAACCACGGGGCGGCCCCGGGCCAGCAACTGCGCAGCGCGGTCCTCGGGGAGCAGCCGCCCGGGGAACGGGCGGCGCGCGTCGCCGACCTGCGCCGTCGCTGACCCGGGCGGCCGCGGCCCCGAAGGACGGGATCCGCGGCCGTGGGCGGTGCCGGTGTTACGCCGTCGGCTGCCCGTCGGCCTTCAGGCCCCGCAGGGTCAGCGTGAGCAGGCGGTCGGCCAACTCCGGATCGTCCGGGGTCTCCTCGGCCGCCAGCGAGATCGCGTTGGTCAGCTGGAGCAGGTCGGAGATGGAGACGTCGGGGCGCACGGCCCCTGCCTCCTGGGCGCGGGCGAGCAGCGCCGCGCCCGCCCGGCGCATCGGCTTGCTGCACCGCGCGAGCGCCGAAGTGTCGTCGTGCGACGCCGACATGAGCGCGCTGGACAGGCCGCGGTACTCACCCGCATGAGTGATGATGGCGCGCAGCCACGTCACCAGCGCGGCACACGGCTGCGGGTCGTCGAGCAGCGCGTGCGAGCGCGCGAGGAGATCGCTCACCGCGTCCTCCCAGACCGCGCTCATCAGCGCGCACCGGTTCGGGAAGTGCCGGTAGAGCGTGCCGATGCCGACACCCGCGCGGCGCGCCACGTCCTCCAGGGAGGTGCCCGTGCCGTGCTCGGCGAAGGCGGAGCGCGCCTCGGCGAGCAGCCGGTCGTAGTTGCGGCGGGCGTCGGCCCGCATGGCCCGCGCCGACTGTGCCGCCTGTCGCGGCGCTCTCGGCTGCTGGCCCGTGCCGGTCGTCATCCCCGCACCCTTCGTGAACGTACGCGTACCTCAAGGATGCCACTGCCCGCGGCACCCTCCCGGGCGAAGAAGGCGTCCAGCTCCGCCCTGGCCCTGCGCTCGCGCCGGTGCGGCGGCAGGGCGCCGCCGCGCAGGTTCCGGGTCAGCCAGAGCACCAGCGGATACGTGACGCAGGTGCCGACGAGCACTCCGGTCAGCACGCCCGCCGCCAGGTTACCCATGATCATCAACTCGCCTTCGTGTGCTGCTTCTTGCCGCCGGCCCCGGCGGGCATGCGGAAACCGTCGCGGGCCGTGGCGATCATCGTGGCGCCGTTGTCCGGGACCACCGCGCCGTAGCCGAGGAGCCGCCAGCGGATGTCGACGGCGTCGCTCTCGTAGTACGGCACCGGGCCCGCCGCCGACGGCACCAGGAGCGGCGCGGGCCGCCGGGCGCAGCCGTGGCAGGCGGCGACCTCCTCGCCGCCGTCAGGGGCCCCCGGGGGCACCACGCGCGCGTGCCCGCGCGCGTGCAGCGGGTTGAAGTAGCAGGGCGGGTCGGGCCGCAGCGGCCGTTCCGTCACCAGGGCCGCCAGGGCGCGCAGTCCGATCCGGCTGAACTCGGCCGCCGCCACGAGTTCCCCCAGGGCGCGCGCGGCGTCGTACGCGGGGTCGGGGCTCTGCGGCCCGTCGCTGACCGGCCGGATCACCGAGTTGCTCGCCTGGATGGCCGCCGTGACGGCGAACGAGGAGAGTTCGGTGCGCAGTCGGGGCGAGAGCGAGCAGGTGTGGCGCAGGGTGTCGCCGAGCGCTGCCGCGTCGCTGAGCAGCTCCGCGCGGCGCTCGGCGTGCGGCCGCAGGGCCTCGGCGTCGCCGTGCGGTTCCGGCAGCGGGGCGCGCCAGTCGGGCGCGGGCAGCGGCAGGGTGAAGGTGTAGGGGCGGCGCCGCCCCATCGGCAGGTGCGTGAAGCGGCGTAACAGCGCCACCGAGAGGCTGAGCGTCAGCCCCAGGACGAGCCCCGCCTCGTAGCGCTCCCCGGCGTCCGCGGTCACCGCGAGCCAGCCGCCGGCCGTGCCGGCGCCCGCCGCGGCGAGCAGCCCGGATATGTCCCCCGTGCGTGTCACTGAAGTCCCCCCGTGGTCTTCGGTTCTACGAGGGGGAGGACGCGGGGCGGGAGCGGGGTGGTTGCGACGCCGGAGGAGCCGGGAAATCAGCCCCTCCGGCGATTGCGGAGCGGGGCCCGGGGCAGCGCCCCGGAAACCCTCGCGCCGTCGCGGGTCAGTCCTTGATCTCGCAGATCACCGCACCGGAGGTCAGGCTCGCGCCCACCTCCGCGGTGAGGCCCTTGATGGTGCCCGAGCGGTGCGCGTTCAGGGGCTGCTCCATCTTCATGGCCTCAAGGACGACGACCAGGTCGCCCTCGTTGACCTCCTGGCCCTCCTCTACCGCGACCTTGACGATCGTGCCCTGCATGGGCGAGGCGAGGGTGTCGCCGGAGGCGGCGGGGCCGGACTTCTTGGCCGCGCGGCGCTTGGGGCGTGCGCCGCCCGCCGCCGCGGTGCGCGCGATCGTCATGCCGAGGGAGGACGGCAGCGAGACCTCGAGACGCTTGCCGCCGACCTCGACGACGACCGTCTCGCGGCCCGGCTCCTCGTCCGTCTCGGCGTCCGCGGTGGCCGTGAACGGCGGGATCTCGTTGACGAACTCGGTCTCGATCCAGCGGGTGTGGACCGTGAACGGGTCGGTGGAGCCGCTGAGTTCCGGCGCGAACGCCGGGTCCCTGACGACGGCACGGTGGAAGGGGATGGCGGTGGCCATGCCCTCCACGGTGAACTCGTCGAGCGCCCGGGCGGCACGCTGCAGTGCCTGCTCGCGCGTCGCGCCGGTGACGACCAGCTTGGCGAGGAGCGAGTCCCAGGCCGGGCCGATGACCGAGCCGGACTCCACGCCCGCGTCCAGGCGGACGCCGGGGCCCGACGGCGGCGCGAAGGTGGTGACGGTGCCGGGCGCGGGCAGGAAACCGCGGCCCGGGTCCTCGCCGTTGATGCGGAACTCGAAGGAATGGCCGCGCAGTTCGGGGTCGCCGTAGCCGAGCTCCTCGCCGTCGGCGATGCGGAACATCTCACGGACCAGGTCGATGCCCGCGACCTCTTCGGTGACCGGGTGCTCCACCTGCAGACGGGTGTTGACCTCCAGGAAGGAGATCGTGCCGTCGACGCCGACGAGGAACTCGACGGTGCCCGCGCCCACGTAGCCGGCCTCCTTGAGGATGGCCTTCGACGCGGCGTACAGCTCGGCGTTCTGCTCGGCCGTCAGGAACGGCGCGGGCGCCTCCTCGACCAGCTTCTGGTGGCGGCGCTGCAGCGAGCAGTCACGGGTCGAGACGACGACCACGTTGCCGTGCTTGTCCGCCAGGCACTGGGTCTCCACGTGCCGCGGCTTGTCGAGGTAGCGCTCGACGAAGCACTCGCCGCGGCCGAAGGCCGCCACGGCCTCGCGCACCGCGGAGTCGTACAGCTCGGGGACCTCTTCGAGGGTGCGGGCCACCTTCAGACCGCGGCCGCCACCACCGAACGCCGCCTTGATCGCGATCGGCAGGCCGTTCGCCTCGGCGAAGGCGACGACCTCGTCGGCGCCGGACACCGGGTCGGGCGTGCCCGCGACCAGCGGGGCGCCTGCGCGCTGCGCGATGTGCCGCGCGGCGACCTTGTCGCCGAGGTCACGGATGGCCTGCGGCGGCGGGCCGATCCAGTTCAGGCCCGCGTCGATGACGGCCTGCGCGAAGTCGGCGTTCTCCGAAAGGAAGCCGTAACCGGGGTGGACGGCGTCCGCCCCCGCGTCCTTGGCCGCCGCCAGCACCTTGGAGATGTCCAGGTAGCTGGTGGCCGGAGTGTCACCGCCCAGCGCGAACGCCTCATCGGCCGCCCGGACGTGCAGAGCGTCCCGGTCGGGGTCTGCGTAGACGGCTACGCTCGCGATCCCTGCGTCCCGGCATGCCCGAGCAACGCGGACAGCGATTTCGCCACGGTTGGCGATGAGCACCTTGCGCACGATGGCTCCCTCCTTGAAACAAGCCGAGTTTAGGGACTGCCGACACGGGCTTACGACCCGTCCCCAATGGTGAGCTTGCCCACACGGAGTGTGACTCGAGGCCGGCTGGTTCCGCGAAATCCCTTGTCGTACCGCCGTAGACAGGGTCCCTCCACGGCAGCGTAGCCCTCCGGTGTGGTCAAGGTCTCTGTCCGCCCGCGCTGCGGACGCGCGGCATTCTTTGTGGAGTCCCTACGAATGGCCCAATGATTCTTTGCCTGCGGCACAGCTCTTGTCCCGGGGTTTACCCGTTAGTAGCGTTCATGGTGAAGCGACGTACCAGGGGTAACAGCGGAGCGGAAGTGGGTGGGGCGCCGTGGCGCGCAGACCGGTGGCCTGGGTGGGCGCGATCGTTCTCCTCGCGGAGGCGCTCGGCATCGCGCTCCTCAACTGGTTCCTCGGCCACGTCGTCGACAAGCAGGACATGTCCCTGGCGGGCCTCGACCCGCACACGATGACCGTGTCGACCTGGATCGCCGGACTCCTCTTCGGCGGCTACCTCGCGCTGTGCGCCGTCGTCCTGGCCCGCACCGCGGCCCGCGACCGCGCCCCCGGCACCTTCGGCCGGCTGGTCCTGATCAGCTGCGCCGTCGTGCACGGCCTGCTCGGCGCCTTCTGCGTCGGCCTGCTGGGCTGGACCGCCTTCGTCTTCATGATGGTCGTCCTCGGCCTGATCGTGCTGCCGCTCGTGGCGTACGAGAGGAAGGCGCGGCAGGACGGGGCGGCGGAGGGCGGCGGAGCGCCCGAGAACGGCGCCCCGCAGCCCGCCTGAGCCATTGGTCCGAGGGCAGCTCTTACGGCTGCCACAACTGCGTGATGCCCACGCCCAGTTCCGCCAGGAGGCGGCGCAGCAGCGGCAGCGAGAGGCCGATGACGTTGCCGTGGTCGCCCTCGATGCCCTCGATGAACGGCGCCGAGCGGCCGTCCAGGGTGAACGCCCCCGCCACGTGCAGCGGTTCGCCGCTCGCGACGTACGCGGCGATCTCGGCGTCGGAGGGCTCCCCGAAGCGGACCACGGTCGACGCCGTCGCCGACGTGTAGCGCCCCGAGGCGGTGTCGTAGACGCAGTGGCCGGTCTGCAGCACGCCCGCGCGGCCACGCATGGCCTTCCAGCGGGCGGTGGCCTCCTCGGCGTCGGCCGGCTTGCCGAGAGCCTGGCCGTCCAGCTCCAGGACGGAGTCGCAGCCGACGACCAGCGCGCCCTTGGCTTCCGGCCGCGCGGCGACCACGGAGGCCTTGGCCTCGGCCAGCGCGAGGGCCAGCTCCGCGGGGGTGGGCGCGGACACCTTGTCCTCGTCGACGCCGCTGACGATCACCTCGGGGGCGAGGCCCGCCTGCCGGAGCAGGCCGAGCCGGGCGGGGGACTGGGAGGCGAGGACGAGGCGGCGGGGCTGATCAGTCATGCGGGTCAGCGTAGGCGCTGTGCCGGCCGGCGCGGGGCACTCAATGGATGCCGAGCACGAACATCGCGACGACCATCGCCAGGGCGAGGACGAGGCCCGCACGGCGCATCTTCGCCTGCAGGTCCCGCATGTCCTTCGGAGGATCGTTCTCCGGATCCGACCACAGCATGCAGTCGATACTGCGACCGGACGGGCCGGGGCGCCTGAGTACGCGTACTCAAGTTCCCCGGCCCGACCCGCGCCGCTCCAGGCCCTAACCGGGCCAGTAGGTGCGGCCCCAGGCGGTGGGCGAGGGCGCGGACAGCCGGTGGCGGGCCACCCGCGCGGGGTCGGCCCAGGAATCGGGGAGTGCGGGCGCGCCGGACTGCGCCCCCGCCAGCGCCGCGGCGCGCGCCTGGACCACTGCCAGGGCGGCGGCCAGCTCCTCCGGGGTCGGGTTGCCCCGTACGACCTTGATCATGAGCCCTCCCTGAGGGACTAGAGGGGGATGTTGCCGTGCTTCTTCGGAGGGAGGGATTCCCGCTTGGTGCGCAGCTGACGCAGGCCGCGTACGAGATGCGACCGGGTCTCCGACGGCATGATCACCGCGTCCACATAGCCGCGCTCGGCCGCCGTGTACGGGTTGAGCAGGGCGTCCTCGTACTCCTGGATCAGCTGTGCGCGGGCCGCCTCCTGGGCCGCCTCGTCGCCCGCCGCGGCGATCGTGCGGCGGTGCAGCACGTTCACCGCGCCCTGCGCGCCCATCACCGCGATCTGCGCGGTCGGCCAGGCGAGGTTCAGGTCGGCGCCCAGGTGCTTGGAGCCCATCACGTCGTACGCGCCGCCGAACGCCTTGCGCGTGATGACGGTGATCAGCGGGACGGTGGCCTCCGCGTACGCGTAGATCAGCTTCGCGCCGCGCCGGATGATGCCCGTGTGCTCCTGCTCGACGCCCGGCAGGAAGCCCGGCACGTCGACGAAGGTGATGACCGGGACGTTGAACGCGTCGCAGGTCCGGACGAAGCGGGCACCCTTCTCGGAGGCGTCGATGTTCAGGCAGCCCGCGAACTGCGTCGGCTGGTTGGCGACGATGCCGACCGGGCGGCCCTCGATCCGGCCGAAGCCGGTGATGATGTTCGGCGCGAACAGCGGCTGCGTCTCGAAGAACTCGGCGTCGTCCAGGACGTGCTCGATGACGCCGTGCATGTCGTACGGCTGGTTGGCGCTGTCCGGGATCAGCGTGTCCAGCGCCAGATCCTCGTCCGTGGGCGCGAGGTCGGCCTCCTCGGGGAAGGCGGGCGGCTCGCTGAGGTTGTTCGAAGGCAGGTAGGAGAGAAGGGACTTGACGTATTCGATGGCGTCCTTCTCGTCGCCCGCCATGTGGTGCGCCACCCCGGAGGTGGAGTTGTGGGTGCGCGCGCCGCCGAGCTCCTCGAAGCCGACGTCCTCACCGGTGACGGTCTTGATGACGTCGGGCCCGGTGATGAACATGTGCGAGGTCTGGTCGACCATGACCGTGAAGTCGGTGATGGCGGGGGAGTAGACCGCGCCGCCCGCGCACGGCCCGACGACCAGGGAGATCTGCGGGATCACACCGGAGGCGTGCGTGTTGCGGCGGAAGATCTCGCCGTACATCCCGAGGGCCATGACGCCCTCCTGGATGCGGGCGCCGCCGGAGTCGTTGATGCCGACGACCGGACAGCCGGTCTTCAGCGCGAAGTCCATGACCTTGACGATCTTCTGGCCGAAGACCTCGCCGAGCGCTCCGCCGAAGACGGTGAAGTCCTGCGAGAACACGGCGACCGGGCGGCCGTCGACCGTGCCGTAACCGGTCACCACGCCGTCGCCGTACGGCCGGTTCTTCTCCAGGCCGAAGTTGGTCGAACGGTGCTGCGCGAACTCGTCCAGCTCCACGAAGGAGCCGTCGTCGAGCAGGAGTTCAATCCGCTCGCGGGCCGTCAGCTTCCCCTTGGCGTGCTGCTTCTCGACCGCGCGGGCCGAACCGGCGTGCTTGGCCTCCTCGATGCGGCGTTGCAGGTCGGCGAGCTTTCCCGCGGTCGTATGGATGTCGATGGCGCTGGCATCGGCGCCGTCATCGGCGCTGCGGTCTGACGCGGGCACGTTGGGCTCTTCCGGCTCGGACATCGGGATGCGGCTCCCTGCCTGCTCAAAGGGGCTTGTCTACGGCTGTGCGGCTGGCTACTGACCCGTAGCGTATCGGCGTGGATACCGTTCGGCAGTGCGGCGTTTACCACACCTAAGGTGGCTTGCATGACGCCGTCAGATGCTGAAGACAACCGCTGGTCCGACCTCGAAAGGCCGCCGCTCGGCGCCGCCTCCCTGCGGCGGGCCCTGCTGCGGGACGGTGGTCTGTGGTCCTCCCTGGACGTGGTGGCCGCCACCGGCTCCACCAACTCCGACCTCGCGGCGCGCGCGGACGAGCTGCCCGAGGGCGCGGTGCTCGTCGCCGAGGAGCAGAGCGCGGCCCGCGGCCGCCTGGACCGCCGGTGGTCCGCGCCCGCCCGCTCCGGCCTCTTCTTCTCCGTCCTCCTCAAGCCCGACGAAGTGCCGGTCGAGCGGTGGGGCTGGCTGCCGCTGCTCACCGGTGTCGCCGTCGCCACGGGGCTCTCGCGGGTGGCCGGCGTGGACACGGCACTCAAGTGGCCCAACGACCTTCTGGTGACCGTGGGGGGCCAGGAGCGCAAGGCGGGCGGCATCCTCGTGGAGCGGGCGGGGTCCGCGTCCGGCGGGGGCGTCGTCGTCGGCGTCGGCATCAACGTCACGCTCCGCGAGGACGAGCTGCCGGTCCCCACGGCGGGTTCCCTCGCCCTGGCCGGCGCGGCCACCACGGACCGCGATCCGCTGCTGCGGGCCGTCCTGCGCTCCCTGGAGCAGTGGTACGGGGACTGGCGCGGCGCCGACGGCGACCCGGCCGCCTCCCGGCTCCAGGAGGCGTACGCCGCGGGTTGCGCGACGCTCGGCCGCCGGGTCCGCGCGGAGCTCCCCGGTGACCGGTCCGTCGTGGGCGAGGCGGTCGCGGTGGACGGCGACGGCCGCCTGGTCCTCGCCACGGAGGAGGGGGTGCAGGAGCCGGTGGGGGCCGGGGACATCGTGCATCTGCGCCCGGCGGGGTGACGGTGCGGCGTGCCGCGGGTGCGGGCGGCGGGCGCCCGAGGGCAGGAAGCGGGAGCGCTCCCCCGGCCGAGTCAAGAAGGCGGTCGCGGGAGTCGTACGTGAGCTGCGGCACACCTGCCGTAAAGTTGACGCCGGTCGATACCTGACCGCGGCAGATCGGAAGGGCAGCAGGCGTGACCGTCGACGACACGGGCTCCGGCGAGGGTGCACACCCCGCCCACGACAGCGGGTCCGGCCGTACCGCTGGGTCCGTGGCCGCCCGTGACGGCGGGGCGGAGGGCACGGTGCCGGGTGTCTCCGGGGTGCCCGAGGTGGACGGGGACGGCGAGGGCGACGCGGAGAGGGACCCCCTGGCCCTCCGCCTCGAACAGCTCATCCTCGGCGCCGACCGCCGCTACACCCCCTTCCAGGCGGCCCGCAGCGCCGGTGTCTCGATGGAGCTGGCGTCCCGCTTCTGGCGCGCCATGGGCTTTCCCGACATCGGCCAGGCCAAGGCGCTGACCGAGGCGGACGTGCTCGCCCTGCGCCGCCTCGCGGGCCTCGTCGAGGCGGGGCTGCTCAGCGAGGCCATGGCCGTGCAGGTGGCACGGTCGACGGGGCAGACCACCGCCCGGCTCGCCGAGTGGCAGATCGACTCCTTCCTCGAGGGCCTCACCGAGCCGCCCGAGCCCGGCATGACCCGCACCGAAGTCACGTATCCGCTCGTCGAACTGCTCCTGCCCGAGCTGGAGGAGTTCCTCGTTTATGTCTGGCGGCGCCAGCTCGCCGCCGCCACCGGCCGGGTCGTGCAGGCCGCGGACGACGAGGAGATGGTCGACCGGCGCCTCGCCGTCGGCTTCGCCGACCTCGTCGGCTTCACCCGGCTGACCCGGCGCATGGAGGAGGAGGAGCTCGGCGAGCTCGTCGAGGCCTTCGAGACCACGGCGGCGGACCTCGTGGCCGCGCACGGCGGGCGGCTCATCAAGACCCTCGGCGACGAGGTGCTGTACGCCGCCGACGACGCGGGCGTCGCCGCGGAGATCGCGCTGCGGCTCATCGAGACCATGGCCAACGACGAGACGATGCCGGAGCTCCGCGTCGGCATCGCCTTCGGGACCGTGACGACCCGGATGGGCGACGTCTTCGGCACCACCGTGAACCTCGCGAGCCGCCTCACGTCGATAGCGCCACGGGACGCCGTCCTCGTCGACGGCGCGCTCGCGGAGGAGCTGACGCGGACGGGCGAGGCGCCCGCCTCCGAGGCGGCGGCGGCGGAGGAGGCCGCCCAGGCGGAGAAGGAGGGCGAGGAGCCGCCCTCGTACCGCTTCGCGCTCCAGCCGATGTGGCAGCGGCCCGTGCGAGGCCTCGGCGTCGTCGAACCGTGGCTGCTGGCCCGCCGGGGCTGAGCCCTTCCCGGGCCGGGGCCCGGCTGACATGATCGCCGGGTAACGACCGTTAACCGGAGGTGGAGGAGCGTCATGGGTGACGAGCAGCGGTACGGGGAGTACGTGGCGGTCCGGCGGCACGGGTGCGTCGTCGAACTCGTCCTCGACCGGCCCAAGGCGATGAACGCCGTCTCCACGGAGATGGCCCGCTCCATCGCCGCCGCCTGCGCCGCCCTCGCCGAGGACCGCGACGCCCGCGTGGTCGTGCTGACCTCCACCCACGAGCGGGCGTTCTGCGTGGGCGCCGACCTGAAGGAGCGGAACTCCTTCAGCGACGCCGAGCTGCGCCGCCAGCGCCCCACCACCCGCGCCTCCTACACCGGCGTCCTCGACCTGCCCATGCCCACCGTCGCCGCCGTGCACGGCTTCGCACTCGGGGGCGGCTTCGAGCTCGCGCTCGCCTGCGACATGATCGTCGCCGACCCGACCGCGGTCGTCGGGCTCCCCGAGGTCTCCGTCGGCGTCATCCCGGGCGGTGGTGGCACGCAGCTCCTGCCGCGCCGTGTGGGGGCGGCCCGCGCCGCCGAGCTGATCTTCTCGGCGCGCCGCGTGGAGGCCGCGGAGGCAAGGGAGTTGGGTCTGGTCGACCTCCTCGTGGGGGAGGGCGAGGCCCGTACGGAGGCGCTCGCGCTCGGCGCCCGTATCGCCGCCAACTCGCCCGTCGGCCTGCGCGCCGCCAAGCGCGCCCTGCGCCTCGGGCACGGGCTCGACCTGCGGGCCGGTCTGGAGGTCGAGGACGCGGCGTGGCGGACGGTGGCGTTCTCGGCGGACCGGGCGGAGGGTGTGGCGGCGTTCAACGAGAAGCGGAAGCCGCAGTGGCCGGGCGAGTAGCGCGGCGGCGCGGCGGGTGCGCCCCGCCCCGAAGTTCCAAAACCCCGCAAACCTCCTAATCTGGGGAAATGGGTGACGACGTCCGGCTGCGGGCCGTGGTGGAGCTGGCGCAGGGAATGGCCGCCGCGCACACTCCGCGCGAGTCCTGGCGGGCGGCGGCCGTCGGCGTCTGCCACGCGCTGAACGGCAGCTTCGCCGCGCTCTCCGTGTGGGAGCGGGACACGGGACGGCTGCGCGTCCTGGTGAACGCGGGTCAACGCGCCCGGGGCGAGGAGGAGTTCCCGGAGAACGAGGCGTACCCCGTCCACCAGTTCCCGGAGATCACCGAGTTCCTGCACGAGCACTGGGCGGGCGGCGGCGAGCCGCACGCCTGGGTCGAGACGGCCGAGGGCCCCGCGGGCCCCCGCGCGGCCGGCTACTGCCACCAGCGGGTGGCCGCGCTGCGCCGCCGGGGCCGCGGCTGCTGCGTGATCGCGCCGATCGTGCTGCACGGGCGGGCGTGGGGCGAGCTGTACGTGGCACGCGCGCCGGGCGCCCCCGTCTTCGACCGGGCCGACGCCGACCTCGCGACGGTCCTCGCGGCGGTGGTGGCGGCGGGGATCGCGCAGACCGAGCGTCTGGAGGAGGCCCGCAGACTGGCCTTCACGGACGCGCTGACGGGGCTCGCCAACCGTCGCGCGGTCGACCTCGGACTCGACGAGGCGGTGGAGCGGCACCTCGCCGAGGGCGCCGTGGTGAGCCTGGTCGTCTGCGACGTGAACGGGCTCAAGCGGGTCAACGACACCCGGGGCCACGCGGTCGGCGACCGCCTCCTCGAACGCTTCGGCTCGGTCCTCTCGCTCTGCGGCGCGATGCTGCCGGGAACGCTGTCGGCGCGGCTCGGCGGCGACGAGTTCTGCCTCCTCTCCGTGGGGCCCACCGCCGACGAGGTGGTGCGGGTCGCCGATGAACTCTGCGTACGCGCCGCCGAGTTGGAGCTCGGTGACGGGGTCGCGTGCGGTGTCGCGTCGACCGGGGACCCGATCGGCCCGGTGCGCTCCGCCCGCCGCCTCTTCCGTCTCGCCGACGCGGCGCAGTATCGCGCGAAGGCCGCGCGCGCGGTGAAACCGGTGGTGGCGGGGCGCGAGGGCGGGCACGAGGGGGCGGACGACCCGGTGATCCGCCTCGCCGACGCGCCCGCGGGGGCGCCCGAGGCGGGGGAGCGGCGGAAGTTCCGGGGCCGGGAGCCGCGGCCGGAGGACCGGCGCGGGGACGGCCGGGGTGCTCATGGCTTCCGGTAAGTGGCCCGGACCAAACCCACCCGTGACACCTGGCGATTCAATCCGTACGCTGCTGAATATGGATATGCACAGCGTGGGCACCGTGGCCCTTGGGACCTCCGGGACGACCGCGGCGGACGTCGTCGCCGTCGCACGCGGGAACGCACGGATCGAACTGTCGGCCGAGGCGCTGTCCGCGCTCGCCGCCGCCCGCGAGATCGTCGACGCGCTCGCCGCCAAGCCCGATCCGGTGTACGGCGTCTCGACCGGCTTCGGCGCCCTGGCCAGCCGCCACATCGGCCCCGACCTCCGCGCCCAGCTGCAGCGCAACATCGTCCGCTCGCACGCGGCCGGCATGGGCCCGCGCGTGGAGCGCGAGGTGGTCCGCGCGCTGATGTTCCTGCGCCTGAAGACGGTCTGCTCCGGCCACACGGGCGTACGCCCCGAGGTCGCGCAGACCATGGCCGACGTCCTGAACGCGGGCATCACGCCGGTCGTCCACGAGTACGGCTCGCTGGGCTGCTCCGGTGACCTCGCGCCGCTGAGCCACTGCGCGCTGACGCTGATGGGCGAGGGCGACGCCGAGGGCCCCGACGGCGAGGTGCGGCCCGCGGGCGAGCTGCTCGCCGCGCACGGCATCACCCCCGTCGAGCTCCGCGAGAAGGAGGGCCTGGCCCTCCTCAACGGCACCGACGGCATGCTCGGCATGCTGATCCTGGCCCTCGCGGATCTGGAGAACCTCTACAAGTCGGCGGACATCACGGCCGCGCTGACGCTGGAGGCGCTGCTCGGCACGGCGAAGGTCCTCGCCCCCGAGCTGCACGCCATCCGCCCGCACCCCGGCCAGGCCGCCTCCGCCGCCAACATGCTCGCGGTCCTCGAAGGGTCGGGCCTCACAGGGCACCACCAGGACGACGCGCCGCGCGTGCAGGACGCGTACTCCGTGCGGTGTGCCCCGCAGGTCGCGGGCGCGGGCCGGGACACGATGGCGCACGCGCGCCTGGTCGCCGAGCGCGAGCTGGCCGCCGCCGTCGACAACCCCGTCGTCCTGCCCGACGGCCGCGTCGAGTCCAACGGCAACTTCCACGGCGCCCCCGTCGCGTACGTCCTGGACTTCCTCGCGATCGCCGCGGCGGACCTCGGCTCCATAGCGGAACGCCGCACGGACCGGCTCCTGGACAAGAACCGCTCGCACGGCCTGCCGCCGTTCCTCGCGGACGACGCGGGCGTCGACTCCGGCCTGATGATCGCCCAGTACACGCAGGCGGCGCTGGTCAGCGAGATGAAGCGGCTCGCCGTCCCGGCGTCGGCCGACTCCATCCCGTCCTCCGCCATGCAGGAGGACCACGTCTCCATGGGCTGGTCGGCCGCCCGCAAACTCCGCACTGCCGTCGACAACCTGACCCGCATCGTGGCCATCGAGCTGTACGCCGCCACGCGCGCGGTCGAGCTGCGCGAGGGCCTCTCCCCGGCGCCGGCGTCGCGTGCGGTCATCGAGGCGGTCCGCAAGGCGGGCGTCGAGGGCCCCGGTCCCGACCGCTTCCTCGCGCCGGACCTGGCGGCGGCGGACGCGTTCGTACGGGCCGGTGCGCTGGTGGCGGCGGTGGAGCCGGTGACGGGGACGCTGGCGTAGCGGACGGCTCTTACGCCGAAGAGGGTGCCGTCACCTGGTGGCGGCACCCTCTTCCGTGTTCCTGGTGTTCCTGGCGGCACGTCAGTCGCGGTCGACGTGCTCGCGGGTGATCTTGCCCTTGACCGCGTCGATGTCGAAGTCGGTCTTGTTCCAGTCATCGGTGACGACGTCGACGGACCAGACGACGCCCCCGCTGTCGTTGTCGTCCAGGCTGACGGAGGTGACGGTGCCCTTCTTCTTGTCCGTGGCCACCTTCGCGGCCTGCTGCGCCGTCTGCTTGCTGCGGGAGAGCCAGTTGGCCGTCTCGCGCTTGTCGTCGGCGTCCTGGTCCTTGTCGGGCATGGAGCTGATCACCTTGCCGGAGGCCGCGTCGATGCGGACCTTGTGCACGGTGCCGTCCTTCTCGGCCACCTCGGCGACCCACTGCGGGGTGCCGGCGCGTGCGCTGGTGCTGCTGCTCGGGCTGCTGCTCGCACTCGCACTCGCACTCGCGCTTGCGCTACCGCTGGGGCTCGCGCTCGCGCGGTCGCCGTCGTGGTCGTCGTCGTCCACGCCGTCCAGGTCGAGGTCGGTCAGCTTGCCGCCCGGCACCTTGTCCAGCGCCGTCTCGGCGGCCTTGCTGTAGGTGACCTTGGTGGCACCGAGTAGCGCCTTGCGCTCCTTCTGGTCCTCCGTGAGGGACGCCTTGTCGGTGGCGCTGCTGGTCGGGGAGGCCGCCTCCTTCGCCGCGCCGGAGGGCGCCGAGGCGGATGTCTTGCTGTTGTCGTCCCCGCAGCCCGTCACCAGGGCGGCCGATGCGACGATGGCGCAGACGGTGCCGACGAGACGGACGCGGCGGACGCGGGGGATTCCGGGCTTCATGTGCCGGGGCTCGAATCTCATAACCGCATGCCTAGCCACCGTCCCGGCCGCCCATGTTGCCGAGGGCCAAGGGTCACCCGATCGACCGGCGAGAGAGGGAATCCGTGGGCTCCTGCTGCCCTGATGAGCGGGGTGCGGGGCCCGGTGAGTACGCGTACTCGTCCCGCCGCGCGGGCCCCGGGGCGAAGCCGTCCCCGCGAACGTCACCCGAAACATCCTCCCTGCCGAACTGGCCGACTGGCCGGTCTGCGGGTACGTTGCCTGGCCGGGGTCAGTCGTGGTGGGCCGGTGTCTTTGGGGGTGGGCGGGGGCGTCCGGGGTTTTGCGGAGTGTGGCGGTTCCGGGCCGGGAGTAAAGGGCGCTCCGCTGCGCTGCGCGTCGGCTGCGCCGATGTCCCTTCGGGCCACCCTTGACTCCCGTCCCTCCACCGCACGTTGACTGTGACCCGGACGCCCAGGGGTGGGGCCGCCGGGGGGTGTGGGATGGGTCATTCCCTTTGCCTGCCGGGTGCGGCCCGGTCCAACGCGAGCGCACGCTACGGCCCCGGCTCGGCTGCCCCAGCGGCATCGCCGCTCGGGCCATCCCCCCTCGCCGCCGGGTGCGGCCCGGTCCAACGCGAGCGCACGCTACGGTCATGGCGCGGCTGCCCCTGCGGCCTCGCCGCTCGGGCCACCACCTCTCGCTGCCGGGTGCGGATCGGCCCATCGTGAATCACCGTCACGCGCCCGGGGTGCTGCCCAACGCTCGGGTCGCTGCCCGGTCCGGCACCTACTTTGGGAAAGTTGCGAAGCGATCCGCCGCGCGCCCCCCTGTCGCGCCCCGCACGCCCCGCCCGTCTCGGATACGCGACCTATCGCCCGGGGGGCGGCATCAACTTTCGCTAAGTTGCGAAGCAGTCCGTCGCGCGCCCCCCTGACGCGCCCCGCGCGCCGCCTCGTGCGCCTCGGCAGACTCCCATCCGGGGCGGCGCATTGGGAGTGAAGAGGGGGCGCGCGGGGACTCCATTCGCAACTTTCCCAAAGTAGGTGCCCCGGCGGAGCGGCAGGCGACCGACCGACCGATGAATGGTCTGACCGAGCGCGACCCTGGCGGCCGCCCACGATGGGCCGGTCCGCACCCGGCAGCGATGGCTGATGGCCCGAGCGGCTGGGCCGCTGAGGCAGCCGAGCCCGGACCGTAGCGTGCGCTCGCGTTGGGCCGGGCCGCACCCGGCAGCGCAAGGGAATGGCCCGAGCGGCGATGCCGCCGGGGCAGCCGCGCCCCGACCGTGACGTCGGCCCACGTTGGACCGGTCCGCACCCGGCAGCGCGAGGGGATGGCCCGAGCGGCGACGCCGCTGGGGCAGCCGAGCCCCGACCGTGACGTCGGCTCGCGTTGGACCGGGCCGCACCCGGCAGGCAAAGGGAATGACCCATCCCAGCCCCCCCCGGCGGCCCCACCCCTGGGCGTCCGGGTCACAGTCAACGTGCGGTGGAGGGACGGGAGTCAAGGGTGGAGCGCAGCGGAATCGGCGAAGCCGACGCGACCGCAGGGAGCGCCCTTTACTGCCGGCCCGGAACCGCCACACTCCGCACAACCCCGGACGCCCCCGCCCACCCCCAAAGACACCGGCCCCCCCGTGGGACCGCGCGGGGCGGTGCATCGCACGGGGTCAGTACGCCGCCTCGCCCTCCGCCCGCTCCCTGCGTACCGAGAAGACCACGAAGGCCGCCCCCAGCCCGAGGAACGCCGTCCCCCCGACCACGTAGGGGGTCGTGTCGAAGCCACCCGTCTCCGCGAGGCGGGGCGCGGAGGCCGCGGTGGCCTCGTGGTGGGGTGCGGTCGAGGTAGCGGACGAGGTCGCCGCCGACGTCGCGGGGCGGGTGTCGCGGGGGGCGTCGTGCGACGTCGGCGACGTCGCGTTCGCGGAGGGGACGAAGCACAGGGCACCGAGAACGGCTCCGGCGGCGGCTGTGGTCAGCAACGATCGGCGTGCGGACACGGAATCGGATCCCCCTTGTGGCGCTGGCGAATTGGCCGTGTGGGGCGATGCTAATGAAAGGTGCGGGTCGCGGGAAAGTCGCGAGGTGACGGGGCCGTACGCTCCGTCGTATGAGTGGAGACGAGACATCACGCTTTGTACGGCTGCGAGTCGAAATGGTCGTCGAGGTGGCTGACGCCGGGAAGGTGACCTCGGCCGCGCTCGGCCGCATCGCCGAGGACGAGCAGATGCCCACCGAGGAGCGCGCGCACGCGGAGAGCGCCGTCCAGGAGGACGTCGCCGAGGCGATCGCCTACCTCGTGGACCCCTTCGACCTGGTCAGCGAGGTGCCCGGCACCGAACTCAGCCAGGCCTCGTGGAGCAGCGAAATGATCGACTACGACCCCGATTCGCCGGACTGGGAGACGGACGAGGACGATGGGGATGATGGGGACGACGAGGATGCGGGTGGCCGGGGTGGACGGGGTGGCGCGCTGTCGTAGGGCCAGTCGGGATTGAAGAATCCGGAATCGGGAACCCCGGGCAGCAACCGCCGCCCGGGGTTCAGTCGTCTCACCGTGCACGGTGGTCGACGGGAGAAAGACGAGTAGTCGGTCCAGATCGGTCCAGTACCGCGAACGTGGTGTTCCCCACACTCTTCGCGATAGTGGAACGGGACGAACCGGGCAGGACGTTATGCGGGGTTGCGGGGGACCCTCGGGGGTTGACTTGGGGATTCGGCAACTATGGAGATGCGTGTGATGACGGACAGTAGGCGCCGCAGGACCGGGCGTGGACGCAAGGGCGTCGCGGCCGTGTCCGCCCTCGTGGGCGGCGTGCTCGTGCTCTCGGCGTGCAGCAGCGACGACGGTGACAAGGCTTCGGGCGGCAAGGAGTCGCAGAACCAGGTCGACGAGGCGGCCGCCAAGAAGACCTCCGTCGCCCAGATCGCGATCGCCCCGAAGAACGGCTCCGACAACGCAAGCATCAACAGCGCGGCCAAGGTCACCGTCAGCAAGGGCACGCTCACGGACGTGACGATGACGCCGGCCGACGGCGGCGCGCCCGTCAAGGGGCAGATAGCTGCGGACAAGAAGAGCTGGAAGCCCGTCGGCCAGCTGGAGCGCGCCACCAGGTACAAGATCTCGGCGACCGCCCAGGACTCCGAGGGCCGCAAGGCGCACGAGAACTCGTCCTTCACGACCGTCTCGAAGGCCAACAGCTTCATCGGGAACTTCACGCCCGAGGACGGCTCCACGGTCGGCGTCGGTATGCCCGTGTCGATCAACTTCGACAAGGGGATCACTAACAAGAAGGAGGTCCAGTCCGCCGTCAAGGTGTCCTCCGACAGCGGGCAGGAGATCGTCGGGCACTGGTTCGGCAACAACCGCCTGGACTTCCGACCCCAGGACTACTGGAAGGGCAACTCCACCGTCACGCTGAAGATGAACCTCGACGGCGTCGAGGGTGCCGACGGCGTCTACGGCGTGCAGCAGAAGACCGTCCAGTTCAAGATCGGGCGCAACCAGGTCTCCATCGTCGACGCCAAGACGAAGCAGATGAAGGTCACGCGGGACGGCAAGGTCGTGAAGACCATCCCGATCTCCGCGGGCTCGCCGCAGAACAAGACGTACAACGGCAAGATGGTGATCTCCGAGAAGTTCAAGGAGACCCGCATGGACGGCGCGACCGTCGGTTTCAAGGACGGCGACGGCAAGGGCGAGTACGACATCAAGGACGTGCCGCACGCCATGCGCCTGTCGAACTCCGGCACGTTCATCCACGGCAACTACTGGGGTTCGCCCTCCATCTTCGGCGGCGCCAACACCAGCCACGGCTGCATCGGCCTCCAGGACGCCAAGGGCGCGGGCGACAAGAGCACCCCGGGTTCCTGGTTCTACGAGAACTCCATCACCGGTGACGTCGTCGACGTCCGCAACACCGGTGACAAGGTCGTCGCCCCGGACAACGGCCTCAACGGCTGGAACATGGACTGGGCCCAGTGGAAGGCCGGCTCCGCCGTCTGACCGCTGTGCCGGATCCCGCCGTTCGACGCTGACGCATGTCGTACGAGAGCGGCCCGCACCCCCGACGGGGTCCGGGCCGCTTTTTGGCGTTCCGCGATGGTTTTCGGCCGCACAACTCCCCACTTCCGCCCCACTGTTGAGCAGCTGTTCCCCCCTCGGCATACTTCGACCTCCGAGGGGCGGGAGCCCCTTTACCTCCAGGGGGAGACTTGCACAGACAAGTGAAGAGAGCGTACGGGGCGGGGATCGCCACGGCGGTCGCCGTGGCCCTCGCGGCGGGCATGACCAGCCCGGCCACCGCGACACCGGCCACGGGGGGAACCGGCAACGGGGCACAGGCCACCGGTGGACCGGCCACCGCGGGACAGGCCCGCACGACCCACGTCACCCTGATCACCGGCGACCGCGCCGTCCTCGACCCCACGGGCCGCGTGATCGGCCTCGACCGGGCCAAGGGACGCGAACACATACCCGTACAGGTACGGCGCACCGGCGGGCACACCCTGCTGATACCCGCCGACGCGCGCCGCCTGCTGTCCGACGGAAAGATCGACCCGCGGCTGTTCGACGTCACCGAGCTGAACAAGAAGCGCAACCGCGCGGTGCAGAAGAAGGGCCTTCGGGTCATCGTCGGCTACAAGGGCGCCGCGGACACCGCCAAGGCCGACGTCCGCGCCGCCGGTGACACCACGGTCCGCAGGACCCTGAAGTCGCTGAACGCCGACGCCGTCGCCACACCCAAGCGCGACGCGGCCGACCTGTGGGCCGCGCTCACCAGCGGCAAGGGCGCGACCCGCACCACCGCGTCCGGCATCGGCCACATCTGGTTCGACGGGGTCCGCAGGGCCAGCCTCGACAAGAGCGTCAAGCAGATCGGCGCCGACAAGGCCTGGGCCGCCGGGTACGACGGCAAGGGCGTCAAGATAGCCGTCCTGGACACCGGCGTCGACGCCACCCACCCGGACCTCAAGGACCAGGTGATCGCCGAGAAGAACTTCTCGCAGTCGGCCGACGCCAAGGACCGCTACGGCCACGGCACCCACGTCGCGTCCATCGCGGCCGGCACGGGCGCCAAGTCGGGCGGCAAGTTCAAGGGCGTCGCACCCGGCGCCAAGCTGCTCAACGGCAAGGTCCTCGGCGACGACGGATACGGCGACGACTCCGGCATCATCGCCGCCATCGACTGGGCGGCCGCCGAGGGCGCCGACGTCGTCAACCTCAGCCTCGGCGGCGGTGACACCCCCGGTGTCGACCCCCTCGAAGCGCAGGTCGACAAGGTCTCCAAGGACAAGGGCATCCTCTTCGCGATCGCCGCGGGCAACGACGGCGAGCCCGGCTCCGTCGGCTCGCCCGGCAGCGCGGACGCCGCCCTGACCGTCGGCGCGGTCGACGACAACGACAAGCTGGCGGACTTCTCCAGCCAGGGCCCGCGCGTCGGTGACGGCGCGATCAAGCCCGACGTGACCGCGCCCGGCGTGGACATCACGGCCGCCGCGGCGCCCGGCTCCGTCATCGAGCGGGAGGTCGGCCAGAAGCCCGAGGGCTATCTGACGATCTCCGGTACGTCGATGGCGACCCCGCACGTCGCGGGCGCCGCCGCCCTGCTCAAGCAGCAGCACCCCGACTGGAAGCAGCCCGAGCTCAAGGGCGCGCTCACCGGCTCCACCAAGGGCGGCGCGTACACGGCGTTCCAGCAGGGCTCGGGCCGTATCGCCGTCGACAGGGCCATCAAGCAGACGGTGATCGCGGACCCGGTGTCGGTGAGCTTCGGTACGCAGCAGTGGCCGCACGCCGACGACAAGCCGGTCACCAAGAAGGTGACGTACCGCAACCTCGGCAAGAACGACGTCACCCTCGACCTGACGGCGACCGCCACCGACCCGAAGGGCCGTCCGGCCCCGACCGGATTCTTCACGCTCGGCGCGAAGAAGGTCACCGTCCCCGCGGGCGGCACCGCCTCCGTCGACGTGACCGCCGACTCCCGTCTCGGCGGCACGGTCGACGGCGCGTACTCCGCGTACATCACGGCGAAGGGCGGCGGCCAGTCGGTGCGCACCGCGGCCGCGGTGATGCGCGAGGTGGAGTCGTACGACCTCACGCTGAAGTTCATCGGGCGCGACGGGCAGCCGACCAAGACGTATGACGTCTACCTCCAGGGAATCATGGGCCTGGCCAAGGGCCAGGGCCTGACGCCGTACGACCCGTCCGGCACCGTCAAGGTGCGCGTGCCCAAGGGCAGTTACGTCCTCGACTCGGACATCGCGGTCGACCCGCAGGACTTCTCCAAGGGCAACGACTGGATGTACCAGCCGAAGCTCGACATCACCAAGGACGCGACGGTGACGGTCGACGCGCGGACCGCGAAGCCGGTCGACGTCACGGTGCCCTCGGCCGACGCCAAGAGCGTGCTCGCCTCGCCCGACTACACGGTGGAGACCCCGGACCTGGCCACCGGCTTCGGCTGGCTGCTCGACGGGTACGAGAACTTCCGCACCGGCGCCCTCGGCGCCGCCCCGACCGGCGTCAAGCTCACCCAGCAGTGGGCGTCCGTCTGGGCCCAGGGCGACAGCGCCGAGTACGACACCGTCGCGGGCGGCCCGGTGAGGCAGCTGGCCACCGGCTACACCAAGCACTACAGGACGAGCGAGCTGGCCACGGTCAAGGCCGGTCTCGGCGCGTCCACGCGGGGCAAGACCGGTTCGCTGCGCGCGTACGGCGTCCTGTCCGATGACTACGGCTCCGCGTCCGTCTCCCTCCCGAACAAGCTGCCCACCACCCGCACGTTCCACGTCTCCACGGGGGACAAGGTGAAGTGGGGCATGGAGTTCGAGCAGAACGGCCCGGACGACGAGCAGGGCTTCCCGACGGTCGAGGCGAGCTACTCGCTGGGCGCCCCGCAGACCTTCAAGGCGGGCCAGAGCTACGGGAAGACGTTCAACACGGCCGTGTTCGGCCCGCGCATCGGCGGCGAGTACGGCGTCTACCGGCGGGGCAACGGCATCGTGGGTCGCCTCCCGGTGTTCGCGGACGGTCAGACGCACGTGGGTTCCTCGGTGTTCTCCTCGGTGAAGTCGACGCTGTACCGCAACGGCACCAGAATCGGGGAGAACGAGGACCCGCTGACCGGCCAGAAGCCGTTCAAGGTGCCGGCGGGCGACGCCGCGTACCGGCTGACGACGTCCGTGAAGCGCAGCGTCACGATCGGCGCGGCCACCACGCGCGTCGACGCGAGCTTCTCGTTCCGTTCCAAGAAGGCGGACAACGCGAGGCTGCCCGTCTCCGCGGCGCGGTTCAGGCCGGCGGTCGACCTGTGGAGCAGGGCGGAGGCGGACAAGAAGCAGTCCGTGCCGGTCGAAGTCCTCGGCTCGGCGGCCGGTGCCAACCTCAAGTCCCTCGCCGTGTACGTCTCGTACGACTACGGCCAGACCTGGAAGAAGGTCACGGTAAGCAACGGGAAGATCTCCGTGAAGAACCCGGCGAAGAACAAGGCGATCTCGTTCCACGCCAAGATCGCGGACAAGAAGGGCAACAAGTCGACGTTGTCGATCTACAACGCGTACTACGGCAAGTGAGCGTGTGGTTCTGATGTTCTGAAGATCTGAGCGGAATGTCGGCTCGGGTGCGGCGCCGGTGGGACCGTCGATCACGTATCGCCGGAACCCGTCGGCGCCGTGTCGTTACTGTGCCTCCATGGCCCCCATGACGAATATCCCACCGGACGCGTCCGACCCCGCCCCCCTGCCCACGGCAGGGTTCGGCTTCCCGGGACCGCTGCGCGACCAGCTCGTCGCCGCCGTCCTCGACGGGTCCAAGACCTCGACGACGGGGCTCGTCGTCGACTACGAGCACGAGGGCGAGCCGCTGCCGGTGGTGGGGGAGCGCGCGATCGTCGTCGACTCCGACGAACGTCCCGTGGGGATCATCGAGACGACGGAGGTCCGCGTCGTGCCGCTCGCCGACGTGGACCTCGCGCATGCCGTGGACGAGGGCGAGGGGTACACGAGTGTGACCCAATGGCGCGTACAGCACGAGGAGTTCTGGCACGGCGCCGAGATGCGCGCGGCGCTCGGGGACCCCGGCTTCACCGTCGACGACACGACGCCCCTCGTCCTCCAGCGCTTCCGGCTCGTGGCCGACCTGCGGGAGGAATGACCGTCCGCGCTCCGCTGCTCGGGTTCCTGGGGCAGGGTCAGCCCGCGCTGCCGTAGGGCCTGGTGATGATCTCCAGGACGTGGCCGTACGGGTCGTCCCAGTAGACGCCGCGGCCACCGTCGTTCGTGTTGATCTGCTGGGCGTGCTTGTGCTGCGGGTCGGCCCAGTAGGGGAGGCCGCGCTCCTCGATGCGCCCGAAGATCGTGTCGAACTCGTCCTCGGAGACGAGGAAGGCGTAGTGCTGCGGCGTGAGCGGGGCGCCGTCGCCGGGCGCGTCGTAGAAGTCGAGGGTCACGCCGTTGGGGATCTCCACCGGGATGAACGGGCCGTACTGGGGACTCACCTCGAGCCCCAGGATCTCCGCGAGGAACCGGGCTGACGCCTCCTTGTCCTCGGCGGCGACGATGGTGTGGTTCAGCTCGATCGACATCGTGGAACCTCCTGACCGGCACGGGTTGGTGAGGACCACGCTAGGTGCGGGCGGCGGATGCCGGATCGGTCCCGGGGACCGGAGTGCGGTGCGCCATCGGGACTAGGACGCCGGACGCCGGACCTCAGACGCCGGACGCCGGACGCCGGACCCCGGACCCCGGACCCCGGACCCCCGGATATGCCGAAGGCCGGCCGGGTGCGGTCCCGGCCGGCCTTCGGCAGCGTTCGATCAGGTTCGCACCGCTCAGATCGTCGCCGTGTCGATCACGAAGCGGTACCGCACGTCGCTGGCGAGCACCCGCTCGTACGCCTCGTTGATCTGGTCGGCGCGGATCAGCTCGATCTCCGAGCCCAGGTTGTGCTCCGCGCAGAAGTCGAGCATCTCCTGCGTCTCCTGGATGCCGCCGATCATGGAGCCCGCGAGGGTCTTGCCGCCGGCGATCACCGAGAAGAGGTTGAGGGAGACCGGCTCCTCCGGGGCGCCGACGTTCACGAAGGCGCCCTCCGAGCGCAGCAGGCCCAGGTACTTGTCCAGCGGGAGCGGCGCGGAGACCGTCGAGAGGATCATGTCGAAGGAGCCCGCGAGCTGCTCGAACGTGGCCTCGTCGCTGGTCGCGTAGTAGTGCTCGGCGCCCAGGCGCAGGCCGTCGTCCTTCTTGCGCAGGGACTGGGAAAGGACGGTCACCTCGGCGCCCATGGCGTGCGCGATCTTGACGGCCATGTGGCCGAGCCCGCCGAGACCCACCACGGCGACCTTCTTGCCGGGGCCCGCGTTCCAGCGCCGCAGCGGGGAGTACGTGGTGATGCCGGCGCACAGCAGCGGCGCGGCCACGTCCAGGGAGATCCCCTCGGGGATGCCGACGGTGAACGCCTCGTCGACGACGATGTGCGTGGAGTAGCCGCCGTAGGTCGGCTCGCCGTCCTTGCCGAGACCGTTGTACGTCGGGATGTTGCCCTTGACGCAGTACTGCTCCAGGCCCGCCTTGCAGTTCTCGCACTCGCGGCAGGAGTCGACCATGCAGCCGACGCCGACGCGGTCGCCCACGGCGAACTTGGTGACACCGGGGCCGACCTCCGCGACGACTCCGGCGATCTCGTGGCCGGGCACCATCGGGTAGATGCCCTCGCCCCAGCCGTCACGGGCCTGGTGGATGTCCGAGTGGCAGATCCCGGCGTACTTGATGTCGATCAGGACGTCGAACTCGCCGACGGCGCGGCGCGGCACGGTGGTCCGCTCCAGGGGCGCCTCGGGGGCGGGAGCGGCGTAGGCGGAAACGGTGGTGATCTGCTCAGTCATGTCATCGAGGCTGCCAGTGACCTGCGCGTTCGCCCAGACACCCGTTCTGCCTACGACCACTGTGCCTACCACTGGCGGGGTCAGGCTCAGGGACGTACGCGCCTGGATACGGGAAGGCGAGCCTGGATACTGGGAAGCATGGACGAGAATCCCGCGCTCCTCGACAGTCGGGCGGAGCTGAGTGAGTTCCTGCGCACCCGCAGGGCACGGCTGCAGCCCCAGGACGTGGGTCTGCCGGACTTCGGGCGGCACCGCAGGGTGCCCGGTCTGCGCCGCGAGGAGCTCGCCCAGCTCGCCGGGGTCTCCGTCGCGTACTACACCCGGCTGGAGCAGGGCAACGGCCGCAACGTCTCGGGGGAGGTGCTCGACGCCATCGCGCGCGCCCTGCGCCTCACCGACGCCGAGCACGCCCACCTGACGCGCCTCGCGAAGCCGAAGGCCCTCAAGAAGAAGCGGGCGGTGCGCCAGCAGCACATGCGGCCCGCGCTCCAGCAGCTCCTGGACACCATCCAGACCGTGCCCGCGTACGTGGTGGGCCGCCGCACGGACATCCTCGGCTGGAACGCGCTCGCCGCCGCGCTCTTCGGCGACTGGGGACGGCTCGCGCCGGCCGACCGGAACTGGGCGCGGTTCTGCTTCCTCGACCCGCGCTCGCGCGACCTCTTCGTGGACTGGGACCAGAAGGCGTCGGACATCGTCAGCTACCTGCGCATGGACGCGGGCTGCTACCCCAACGACCCCGAGCTGTCCGCTCTCGTCGGTGAACTCTCCGTGAAGAGCGAGGAGTTCAGGGGGCTGTGGGCCACGCACGACGTCAGGGAGAAGGGGCACGGCGTCAAGCACCTGCACCATCCGCTGGTGGGGGACCTGACGCTGTCGTTCGAGACGTTGAAGCTGCCGGACGACTGCGACCAGTCCCTGTTGATGTACCACGCGGAGCCGGACTCGGCGTCGGCGCAGGGGCTGCGGCTGCTGGCCAGCTGGGGCCGGGACGCGTCGTCGGTGGGCTCGGCGCCGAAGTAGCGCGCCGTGAGCCGGGATTTCGCGCCCGGCGGAACGCCGCGTGCTGCCCACGCGACGGTGCGGATCCTAGGCTGGGGGAGTGAGCAGCCACGAGGCACAAGAGCCGCAGAAGTCGCAGAAGTCGCCGGGGCGCGAGCAGCCGCTTCGGCCGAGCGCGGTCCGCGTGATCCCTCTGCGCCCCCCGGGCAAGGAGGCCACGGAGGCCAAGGAGCCTCTCTGGCGGGACATCGTCGGCGATGTCCTGCGCCGCGAGCGCCTGGCCCAGGAACGCACGCTCAAGGACGTGGCGGACGCCGCCCGGATCTCCATGCCCTACCTCTCCGAGCTGGAGCGCGGCCGCAAGGAAGCCTCGTCCGAGGTCCTCGCGGCCGCCGCCCGCGCACTCGGCCTTGGCCTGCCGGACCTGCTGTCCCTGGCCCAGACGCGGCTGGCCGGCCTTCCCCGCGCGAGGCCGGCCAGGGCGTCGTACCAGGCAGAGGTCCGACTGGCGGCCTGAGAGCCTGTGTCACCGCCTGCCGCCGCCCTCAAGCGGCGGCGGGCAGCTTCCGCCGGCTGAGCACCTGGTCGGCGAGCCCGTACGCGACGGCCTCCTGCGCGGTGAAGACCTTGTCGCGGTCCATGTCGGCGCGCAGGGTGGCCACGTCGTGGCGCGTGTGGTGGGCGAGGACCTCCTCGACCTGCGAGCGGATCCGCAGCATCTCCTTGGCCTGGAGGCTGAGGTCGGAGACGGTCCCCTGCTGCCCGCGGCTGGCGGGCTGCCCGAGCAGTACGCGGGCGTGGTCGAGGATGAACCGCCGCCCCGGATCGCCGCCTGCGAGCAGTACGGCGGCCGTGGAGGCGGCCTGGCCGACGCAGAACGTCGAGATGGGCGCGGTCACGAAGCTCATGGTGTCGTAGATCGCCATGAGTGAGGTGAAGGAGCCGCCCGGTGAGTTGATGTAGATGGCGACCTCGCGGTCCGGCGCGGACGACTCCAGGTGGAGCAGTTGCGCGATGACGACGTTGGCGACCCCGTCGTCGATCTCCGTCCCGAGGAAGATGATGCGCTCGGAGAGCAGCCGGCTGTAGATGTCGTACGCCCGCTCGCCCTGCGGAGTGCGCTCGACGACGGTGGGAATCGTGTACTGACTCATGCTGTCCAGTCCCCTCGTTCTCTCAGATTCCCAGGCCGATACGCCGCTTCGACCCCGCGGGCCGCACGTCGTCGAGGGACTCGACGACGTGGTCGACCATCCCGTACTCCTTGGCCTGCTCGGCGGTGAACCAGCGGTCGCGGTCACCGTCGCGCGAGATGGTCTCCTCGCTCTGCCCGGTGTGCTCGGCGGTGATCCGCTCGATGGCCCGCTTCGTGAACTCCAGGTTCTCCGCCTGGATGGCGATGTCGGCGGTGGTGCCGCCGATGCCGGCGGACGGCTGGTGCATCATGATCCGCGCGTTGGGCAGCGCGAACCGCTTGCCCGCGGTCCCCACGCTCAGCAGGAACTGCCCCATGCTCGCGGCGAAGCCCATGGCGAGGGTCGCCACGTCGTTCGGGATGAGCCGCATCGTGTCGTAGATGGCGAGCCCGGCGGTGACGGAGCCGCCGGGGCTGTTGATGTACAGACTGATGTCGGTCTTCGGGTCCTCCGCCGACAGCAACAGCATCTGCGCGCAGACGCGGTTGGCGGAGACCTCGTCGACCTGCGTCCCGAGGAACACGATCCGCTGATTGAGCAGCTGCGCGGCCAGATGGTCGTCGTACCGCGAGGGAACGGTCTCCCCGTCCTCCCCCCGCGGCCGCGCCACCGTGTCCCACCCACTGTCGAGCCCTGCCATCACGCCTCCAGAAAGTCCGGCGGCCACCAACGCCGCGCCGTGACTTCACTGTTGCCCCTGGCGGGCACCGGTGTCAGCGATCTCGGCTTGCGGCAGATTCGCTGAGGGCAGAGGGGGTCATCACCAGGGGGAGCGCGGGCGCCTCAGCTCTCGGTCGGTGCGGGTGCGATCCCCGTCGGGCAGGCGCGGCCCCAGTTCGTCTCCGAGGGGGCGTCCAGGGTGGCGCCCGTGCCGCCGATGCCGCAGTAGCCGTCCGGGTTCTTGTCCAGGTACTGCTGGTGGTACGGCTCCGCGGGCCACAGCGGGCGGGGTTCCGCGGGGAGCACTGTCGTCGTGATCGTGCCGTAGCCCGCGGCGGTCAGGACCTGCTGGTAGGCCTCCAGGGACGCTGTCGCCGCCTCCGTCTGGGCGGGGGAGTGGGTGTAGATCGCCGAGCGGTACTGCGTGCCCACGTCGTTGCCCTGGCGGAAGCCCTGCGTGGGGTTGTGGGACTCCCAGAACAGCTTCAGGAGTGCGGCGTACGAGACCTTCGAGGGGTCGAAGACGACGCGGACCGCCTCCGTGTGGCCCGTCAGGCCGGAGCAGACCTCTTCGTAGGAGGGGTTCTCGGTGTAGCCGCCCTGGTAGCCGACGTAGGTCGTCCAGACGCCCTCCGTCTGCCAGAACTTGCGCTCGGCGCCCCAGAAGCAGCCGAGGGCGAAGTCGGCGACCTCCAGGCCGGCGGGGTAGGGGCCGAGCAGCGGGTTGCCGAGGACCGTGTGGCGGGAGGGGACCTCGAATTCCGGGGTGGCCCGGCCCTTCAGGGCCTGCTCGGGGGTGGGGAGCTCGGGCGTGCGGCCGAAGATCATGCGGGTCTCTCCTCGTGCGGGACAGGGGGTTGCGGGGGCTGTTCCGTCAACGTGCGGGTGCGGCCACGCATTCCGTCAGTGCGGCAGCGTCGCCGGGCTGCCGCCGTTCGCCTCGTAGCCGGCGACGGCCAGCGCGCGGTAGACCGCGTACCCCTCGGCCGGGTCCTCGGTCAGCGTCCAGGGCAGGGCGCCGACGTGGCCGTCCACGTGCACGAGCTGGCTCATGGCCTCGCCCCAGCGCTCGCTGCGGACCAGGAAGAAGACCAGGAGGTGACGGACGTGCGCCAGCATCGGGTCGTCCGGGCGCGCGGCGTGCACCGCGAAGAGGGCGCCCTCGACGGCCTTGGTGACGACCTCGCTCTCGTAGAAGCCGCGGACCAGGTTGACCTCGGGGAGGTGCTCGTAGACCGCGAAGAGGGGGAGCGCGGCGAGCAGCGAGCCCCGGGGGGCACGCGCCGCGGCGGCCTCCGCGAAGCCGTACGCGAGGTCGCGGGAGCCGTGCCACTTCTCGCACCAGTAGTGCAGCGCCGCGAGGTGCGCGCCCATGTGTGCGGGCGCGCGGTCCAGGATCTTCAGCCACAGCTGCTCGAACTCCTCGCGGGAGTACGAGAGTCCGCGCGCGATGGAGAGCTCGATGATGTACGGGACGGGGTCGCCGGGGGAGAGCAGCGCCGCCTGCCCGCACGCCTGTCGGGCCTCCTCCAGAATGATCCGGAACTCGTCCGTCCCCTGGACCGCCGTGCGCCACGCCTGCTGGACGAGGAACTCCGCGTGCACCGCGGCCCCGCCCGCGTCCTTCGGCGCCTCGGCACGCCAGACCCGCAGCCACTGCCCGCCGGGGCTGTCGCTGACGCCGCCGGGCCGGTGCTGCAGTTCGAGGGAGGCCGCGCCCGCGAAGGCCTGCACGCGCTGCCACCGCCGCTCGCCGTGCGTCTCCGTGCCCGCGAGGAGCTGCGAGGCCGCCTTCCACTCCTGGGTGCGCTGCACGAGGTCGAGGACTTCGAGGAGGTCGGCGTCCGGTCCCGGCATGCGGATGTCCAGCTCCTCCTGGCGCAGGAAGCCGTAGTTCTCCGGGTCCGCGGCGTCCGGCGAGCCCGGGGCCACCTGCCGGATTCCGCCGCGCCTGCGCAGCAGTACGGGCCCGAGGACCGCACCGATCATGATCACCGCGAACAGGAACCAGAGAATCTCCATGGCACAAGCGAACCAGACGCGTCGGACAATTGGCGAACCCGCCGGGGCGTACCCGGACCGACCCGGCGGAAGGTCCCGGTCGCGCACTACGCTCAGGCCGTATGAGTGACTCGCACAGCACGCAGAGCTTCGAGACCGTGGCGATCCACGCGGGCAACACCGCCGATCCCCTCACCGGCGCCGTGGTCCCGCCCATCTACCAGGTGTCGACCTACAAGCAGGACGGGGTGGGGGGCCTGCGCGGCGGCTATGAGTACAGCCGCAGCGCCAACCCGACGCGCACCGCCCTGGAGGAGAACCTGGCCGCACTGGAGGGCGGCCGCCGCGGGCTCGCCTTCGCGTCCGGCCTCGCGGCCGAGGACTGCCTGCTCCGTACGCTGCTCGCCCCCGGCGACCACGTCGTCATCCCCAACGACGCGTACGGCGGCACCTTCCGGCTCTTCGCCAAGGTCGTCTCGCGGTGGGGCGTGGACTGGTCGGTGGCCGACACCTCCAACCCCGAGGCGGTGCGGGGAGCACTGACCGACCGTACGAAGGCGATCTGGGTGGAGACCCCCTCCAACCCGCTGCTCGGCATCACCGACATCGCGGCCGTCGCGCAGGTCGCCCGCGAGGCCGGGGTGCGCCTCGTCGTCGACAACACCTTCGCGAGCCCCTACCTCCAGCAGCCGCTGGCGCTCGGCGCGGACGTCGTCGTGCACTCCATGACGAAGTACATGGGCGGCCACTCGGACGTCGTGGGCGGCGCGCTCGTCGTGGGCGACGCGGAGCTCGGCGAGGAGCTGGCGTACCACCAGAACGCGATGGGAGCCGTCGCGGGCCCGTTCGACGCCTGGCTGGTGCTGCGCGGCATCAAGACCCTCGCGGTGCGCATGGACCGGCACAGCGAGAACGCCACCAAGGTCACCGAGATGCTGACCCGGCACGCGCGCGTGTCGCAGGTTCTCTACCCGGGCCTTCCGGAGCACCCCGGTCACGAGGTCGCCGCCAAGCAGATGCGGGCGTTCGGCGGGATGGTGTCGTTCCGGGTGGAGGGCGGCGAGGAGGCGGCCGTCGAGGTCTGCAACCGCGCCGGCCTTTTCACTCTCGGCGAGTCCCTCGGCGGCGTCGAGTCCCTGATCGAGCACCCGGGCCGGATGACGCACGCATCGGTCGCGGGCTCGGCCCTTGAGGTCCCCGCGGACCTCGTGCGCCTCTCCGTGGGCATCGAGTCGGCCGACGACCTCGTCGCCGACCTGCAGCAGGCGCTGGGTTAACCCCTATCCCCAGCGGGTCAGGGGTGGAGTCGTGTCCGACGGCGGCTCCACCCACGGCCGGGCCAGCGAGGCCCACACGATGAACGCCACGGCGGCGGCGAACAGCAGCGTCCAGAACAGCCGCCGCACCGCCGTACGGCGCCGCAGGAGCCTGCTGCCGCGCCGCACCGCGTCCTCGAGGAGTTCGGGCGGCACGACGGGCGCCGTGCCCTCCAGGAGGCGCCGGACCGCCTGCTCCTTGCGCTCGTACTGGCTCATGACGGCGCCGGACCGCTCAGCGCCCTCGACGGCGCGGGTCCGCGCCGCGGGTGCAGGACCGTCGCCGTCGCGCGGGCGCAGATCACCGAGACCCGCTCCGCGGGCAGCCCGAGCAGCGCGGCCGTCTGCTCCTCCGCGACGCCTTCGTACACCCGCAGGACGAGGATCAGCCGCTCCTGGGGGCTGAGCCCGGCGAGGATCCCGCCGTGGCCGCGGTGGCGGCGCCAGGCGCCGCGTCCGAAGCGGATGGCCAGCTGCTGGCGGGCGTGGTCGTACGGGTCCTCGCCGCGCAGCCGGTCCCACGTCGCGTACGTGTGCGCGAGGGCGCCGGTCAGCAGGACGCGCGCGCGTGGGTTGTCGTCCGGGGGCTCGGCGGTGAGCAGGGTCGCGGCATGCAGGAGCCGCCCTGCCGCGCCCGCGACGAACGCCTCGAACTCCCGGGCACGGCGGGCGCTGAGCAGCGCCTGCCGATCTCGCACCACGCCTCCCGGCCGGAGGGAAGGAGGATCCCGGTCTCATATGAGGCCAGACGCGGGGCCGGGGTCAAGACTCCGGAGTGGCCGGAACTTCTCCCGCGGGTGACGTCTGTGACGTCTGACGCGCCGAGAGGGCGGAATTGAAGCGTGTGAGGAGCGCGCAGAAGCTCTCGCGCTCCTCCGGGGCCCACTCCTGCGTCAGCTCGGCCATCAGCTCGCGGCGCGAGGAGCGCACCTCGTCGAGTCTGGCCTGGCCGCGCGGCGAGAGCTGGAGGACCACGGCGCGGCCGTCCTCCGGGTGCGAGGTGCGCTTGACGAGCCCGGTGTCGACCAGCGGGGCGACCTGCCGGGTGACCGTCGAGGAGTCGATGCCCATGCTCGCGGCAAGCGCCTTGACACCCATCGGGCCTTCCTTGTCGAGCCGGTTGAGCAGCAGATACGCGGCGCGGTCCATGGAGTTGCGGACCTGGCCTACACCGCCGAGGCGGGTCTGCTCCGCACGGCGGGCGAAGACCGCCACCTGGTGCTGGAGGCTGTCCAGGAGGCCGGGGTCGCTGGCGGTCGTCATGTCCGGAGTTGTGGGCATGGCCGGGGGCTCACTTCATGCGAGGGCGATGGGTTGGGGGACAGGGTACGCGGCTGAGGCCCGTACCGTACCTGCGCTGCGAAAACCTACGGGGAGAACGGTCTCGTCCCTTGGTCGTCGCAGGAGGATCCGGGCCTCGGCTGCAAGACTTGCGGACATGAGCTACCGCACGCCTGACTCCTTGCCGAAGGTCACCCTCGACGATGTGCGCGGCGCGCAGAAGATGCTCTCCGGAGTGGCCCGGACGACCGCGCTGGAGGGCAGCAGGCACCTGTCGGGACTGGTCGGCGCCCCCGTGCACCTCAAGTGCGAGAACCTCCAGCGGACCGGTTCCTTCAAGCTCCGCGGCGCGTACGTGCGGATCGCGGGCCTGCTCCCCGAGGAGCGCGCCGCCGGTGTCGTCGCCGCGAGCGCGGGCAACCACGCGCAGGGCGTGGCGCTCGCCTCCTCGCTGCTCGGGGTGGCCTCCACGGTCTTCATGCCGGCCGGGGCGCCGCTGCCCAAGGTCGCGGCGACCAGGGAGTACGGGGCGCAGGTGCGGCTGCACGGCCAGGTGGTCGACGAGACGCTGGCCGCCGCGCAGGAGTACGCGCGCGAGACGGGCGCCGTCTTCATCCACCCCTTCGACCACCCGGACATCATCGCGGGGCAGGGCACGGTCGGCCTGGAGATCCTGGAGCAGTGCCCCGAGGTGCGCACGGTCGTCGTCGGTGTCGGGGGCGGCGGCCTTGCGGCGGGCATCGCGGTCGCGGTCAAGGCGCTGCGCCCGGACGTGAAGGTGGTCGGCGTGCAGGCGGCGGGTTCCGCGGCCTATCCGCCCTCGCTGGCCGCCGGGCGCCCCGTGGCGATCGAGAATCCGGTGACGATGGCCGACGGCATCAAGGTCGGGCGCCCAGGCGACGTGCCGTTCCGGCTGTTCGCGGAGCTGGTCGACGAGGTCGTCACGGTCTCGGAGGACGAGCTCTCCAGCGCCCTGCTGCTCTGCCTGGAGCGGGCCAAGATGGTCGTGGAGCCGGCCGGGGCCAGTCCGGTGGCGGCCCTGCTGAGCGCTCCGAAGGCGTTCGAGGGGCCGGTGGTTGCGCTGCTGTCGGGCGGCAACGTCGATCCGCTCCTGATGCAGCGGATCCTGCGGCACGGCATGTCGGCGGCGGGCCGCTACCTCTCGCTGCGGCTGCGCCTGACCGACCGCCCGGGCGCGCTCGCCACGCTCCTCGGGGTGCTGTCGGAGGCGGACGCCAACGTCCTGGACGTGAGTCACGTGCGCACCGATCCGCGGCTGCGGCTCACGGAGGCGGAGGTCGAGCTGCACCTGGAGACGAAGGGGCCCGAGCACTGCGCCGAGGTGGGTGCGGCGCTGCGGGGGACGGGGTACACGATCATCGGGTGAGGGGACCCGGACTTCTTCCGTCGTCCTCGGCTCACTTTCCGTCGTCGGCGACCACTTTGGAAAATCAGCTGAGCGAACGCGATGTATCGCGTTATGGTGTGTCCCGTGTCACCCGATCGCCGGGCGTGCCAGGTCCGGCAAATCTAAACTTTCCGTAGGAAGTCACCCACACCAGGGGAGAACCCACATGCCAGGCGCCATCTACGCCGAAGGTCTGGTGAAGACCTTCGGCGACGTAAGGGCTCTGGACGGCGTCGATCTGGATGTCCCGGAAGGAACCGTTCTCGGCCTCCTCGGGCCGAACGGCGCGGGGAAGACCACGGCGGTCCGCTGTCTGACGACGCTCCTCACGCCGGACAGCGGCAAGGCGGTCGTCGCGGGCATCGACGTGCTCAAACACCCCAACGAAGTCCGGCGTTCGATCGGGCTCTCCGGTCAATTCGCCGCCGTGGACGAGTACCTGACAGGCCGTGAGAACCTCCAGATGGTCGGCCAGCTCTACCAGATGAGGGCCAAGGAGGCCAAAGCCCGGGCGAGCGAGCTGCTCGACCGGTTCAATCTCGCCGACGCCGCCGACCGCCCCTCCAAGACGTACTCGGGAGGCATGCGCCGCCGCCTCGACCTCGCGGCCGCACTCGTCGTATCGCCGCCCGTGATGTTCATGGACGAGCCGACCACCGGCCTCGACCCGCGCAACCGCCAGCAGCTGTGGGAGGTCATCCAGGAGCTCGTCGCGGGCGGCACGACTCTGCTTCTCACCACCCAGTACCTCGAAGAGGCCGACCACCTGGCGCACGACATCTGCGTCGTCGACCACGGCCGCGTCATCGCCCGCGGCACCTCCGACCAGCTCAAGGCCAGGACAGGCGGCGAGCGCGTCGAGGTCGTCGTGCACGACCGCGACCACATCGCCACCGCGGGCGAGGTGCTGCGCGGCTTCGGCAAGGGCGAGGTCGCCGTCGCCGAGCACACGCGCAAGCTGACCGTCCCCGTCACCGGCGGCGCCAAGCTGCTCGCGGAGGTCATCCGTGAACTGGACGCGCGCGGCATCGAGATAGACGACATCGGCCTGCGCCGTCCGACCCTCGACGACGTCTTCATCTCCCTCACCGGACATGCCGCCGAGCAGGCGGACGGGGCCAATGGAGAGGGCGCCGACACCGATCCCCAGCGCAAGGAGGAGGCCGACAAGTGAGCACCGCAACCGACGCCGCGCCCACGGCGGCCCCGAGGCCCGCCGGAGGCATCGGCCAGTCCGTCAGGGACTCCCTGGTCATCGCCCGACGGAACCTCATCCGCATGAGCCGGATCCCCGAGATGGTCCTGTTCGGGCTCATCCAGCCGGTGATGTTCGTGATCCTCTTCACGTACGTCTTCGGCGGATCGATCCAGGTCGGCGGCTCGCTGTCCTCGCAGGACTACCGCAACTTCCTGATGGCGGGCATCTTCGCGCAGACCGTCACCTTCGCCACGGCGGGCGCCGGCGCGGGGATCGCCGACGACATGCACAAGGGCCTCATCGACCGCTTCCGCTCCCTGCCGATGGCGCGGGGCGCGGTCCTCACCGGCCGCACCGTGGCCGACCTGGTGCAGACGGCGCTGACCCTGGTCGTGCTCGCCCTGGTCGCACTCCTCATCGGCTGGCGCACCCACGAGAACTTCGGCAAGGTCCTCGCGGGCTTCGGCCTGCTGCTCCTGCTCGGCTATGCCTTCTCGTGGATCGGCGCCCTGATCGGCCTCTCGGTCCGCACACCGGAGGCGGCGACCTCGGGCGGCCTGATCTGGCTGTTCCCGCTGACGTTCATCTCGAACGCCTTCGTGGACTCCAACAAACTGCCGACGTTCTTCCGGCACATCGCCGAGTGGAACCCGTTCAGCACGACGGTCCAGGCCTGCCGGGAGCTCTTCGGCAACCTGCCGCCGGGCTTCAGGACACCGGACGCGTGGCCCATGCAGCACCCGGTGTGGGCGTCACTGCTGTGGTCCGTGGTGATCCTCGTGGTCTTCCGCACGCTGGCGGTCCGCAAGTACCGCTCGGCGACGGCCTGACCGCACGGGACAGGGGAGCGGGGCAGGACAGGGCCCCCGGCACTCGCGGTGCCGGGGGCCCTGTCCCGTCGTGGAGCTCGAAGCCCGTGTGGAGCTCGAAGAGCGCGCTATGCCTTGTACGGCTTGGCTTCGAGGATCTTGACGGAGGCGAGCTTGCCGTTCGGCAGCTCGTACTCCGCGTTCTCCCCGATCTTCTTGCCGTTCACGCCGGTGCCCAGCGGGGACTGCGGCGAGTACGTCTCGATGTCCGCGCTCGCGTACTCACGGGAGGCGAGCAGGAACGTCACGGTGTCGTCCTCGTCGCCGTCGAAGGCGATGGTCACGACCATGCCCGGCTCCACGACACCGTCGTCGGCGGGCGCCTCGCCGACCCGCGCGGTCTCCAGGAGCTGGGTGAGCTGGCGGACCCGGAGCTCCTGCTTGCCCTGCTCCTCCTTGGCCGCGTGGTACCCGCCGTTCTCGCGCAGGTCGCCCTCCTCACGCGCTGCCGCGATCTTCGCCGCGATCTCGGTGCGCGCGGGACCAGACAGGTACTCCAGCTCGGCCTTGAGCTGGTTGTACGCCTCCTGGGTCAGCCAGGTGACGTTCTCGCTGGTCTGGGTCACAGGTGCTCCTCGTAGGTACTGGGAATACAAAGCATCGCCCTACCCAGAAGGATGTTCCTTCACGGGTGGGCGAAACCACGAGCCTAACAATTCAGCCGCGTCAGGGGGAGGACATAAGCCGTCAGATTTGCGTCAACGCAGGTGAGCGCGGTAAAGCAGCCGGTCTCAGTCGGCGTGGCAGCCGAGCAGCTCGACGTTGGTGGCCTTGCTCGTCGTACGCAGTGTGACGACCTTGTCGATACGGCCCGTGCGCTGGTCGAAGCGGAAGTCCGCGCGGCCCACCTCGGCGCCGGACTCGGCCTGGGAGCGCAGGGTGCAGTAGCCGCGCGCGTCGGCGTCCTTGCGTACTTCCAGGTGTGCCTCGACGGCGTGGTCCGAGACGACGTCGAACTTGATGACCTCGCCGCTGACCTTCGTACCGTTGATGTAGTCGTAGCCGAACCAGCCGACGACGCCGAGCAGCAGCACGCCGAGCACCGAGCCGATGATCTTCAGCTTGCGGTCGGCCGCTTCGTCGGCCGTGCGCGAGCGGCCGTACCGGCCCTCGGGAGCCCCGCCGGGAAGCCGCTGCGAACGCCCCTCGGGAAGCCCGTCGGGAAGCTTCGAGCCCGCCGCCGCCATGATCGTCCTCCAGGAACAGGGGATGCCGGAATTTTCCGCCCCCCGGTTCCGTCACTATAGAAGCCGCCTGTTGCGCCGCGGCATCGAGGGCGCCCGATAAAACTTGAGGATCGAGTCTTGACTGAGCAGCTTCGATTGATGGCCGTGCACGCCCACCCCGACGACGAGTCGAGCAAGGGCGCGGCCACCATGGCCAAGTACGTGTCCGAGGGGGTGGACGTGCTCGTCGTGACCTGCACGGGCGGTGAGCGCGGCGACATCCTCAACCCCAAGCTCCAGGGTGACGCCTACATCGAGGCGAACATCCACGAGGTCCGCAAGAAGGAGATGGACGAGGCCCGCGCGATCCTCGGCGTCAAGCAGGAGTGGCTCGGCTTCGTCGACTCGGGCCTGCCCGAGGGCGACCCGCTGCCGCCGCTGCCCGAGGGCTGTTTCGCCCTGGAGGACGTCGACAAGGCGGCGGGCGAGCTGGTGCGCCAGATCCGCTCCTTCCGTCCGCAGGTGATCACCACCTACGACGAGAACGGCGGATATCCGCACCCCGACCACATCATGACCCACAAGATCAGCATGGTGGCGTTCGAGGGCGCGGCGGACGCCGAGAAGTACCCGGAGAGCGAGTACGGCCCGGCCTTCCAGCCCCAGAAGCTCTACTACAACCAGGGCTTCAACCGGCCGCGCACCGAGGCGCTGCACCACGCGCTGCTCGACCGCGGCATGGAGTCGCCGTACGGGGACTGGCTCAAGCGCTGGGACGAGTCCGAGCGGGCCGAGCGCACGCTGACCACACACGTGCCGTGCGCCGACTTCTACGAGACCCGTGACAAGGCGCTGATCGCGCACGCCACGCAGATCGACCCGGACGGCGGCTGGTTCCGCGTGCCGATGGAGATCCAGAAGGAGGTCTGGCCCACCGAGGAGTACGAGCTCGCGAAGTCGCTCGTCGATACTTCCCTCCCCGAGGACGACCTCTTCGCGGGCATCCGCGACAATGCCTAGCGTGAACGCACATCTGGCAATGACGCACCTCGTCCCTCTCGCCAAGGAGGTCGACGACGACAAGGTGACCCCCGGCGTGCTGGGCTTCATCGTCTTCGCGGTGATGGCCCTGGCCGTCTGGGGCCTGATGAAGTCGATGAGCAAGCACATGCGGAAGGTCGACTTCAAGGAACCGGAAGCGGAAGCGGAAGCCGGGTCGGAGAAGGAGTCGGCAAAGCCCTGATGCCGCTCCGGGCCGCAGCGCCCGGAGTGCCGCACGGGGCCTGTCCGTGGACGTATACGCGCGAGAGTCGCGGGGCCTCGATGAGACGGCCGCCGCCGCTCATGGGCGCGGCGGCGACCGTCAGGTGCGCGAGGTGGCGGGCTCCCCTCCGACGCCTCCCCGCGCGGGTGTCCTCCGAGGCCGGCAGGAAGCGGGAGTTTCCTGACCGGGCACCTGGAGAACGGCGGCTGGAGCCGTGTCGTCGGCGATGCGGCCCCAGCAGGCCTTGTCTGGTGCGACCGTGCGCGACCCGGGGTCTGGGAGCCGTGGCGAGGGGGCCCGGACCGCGACAGGCGTACGGGCTCCGTCCCTCTGTACGTGAGGGTAGAGCGAGGGCGGCACCGGTGGGAATGGCGCCCGGGGGTTCTGGGCGTGTCCTGTCCGGAAAGAGACGCTGTCGTACGTGTCCGCGCGGGGTGCCGGGGGCTTCGTGGCGTAGAGGAATTGCGCTCCGCCGTGGCCTGTGCGGTGCCTGTGCGTGGAGGACTGTGGAGGCAGGGCGTGCCGCTCGCGTACAGCTCCCCTCCCCGGGCGGTGTGGCCCGACCATGGGCGCCGGTGCTGCGGGAATGTGTCGGTGCCCATGGCGTCGGGACGACGCGGGATTTTCTGCTGCGGGGCCGTCGTGGTTGTTCGCGCAGTTCCCCGCGCCCCTAGGGGGCCCGAGCCTGCGCCCAGGAGCTCTCAGTCCTGCTCCGGTACCGGTACGCCCATCACCTCGCGGGCGTGGCGGTTCGGGACCATGCCCAGGCGCCAGGCCTGCCAGCCTGTCTCCAGGTCGGCGCCCCGGTCCAGGAGGAGGGCGTACGCCTGGACGTAGTCGGCGAGCTTGCCGTCGCGGGCGGGGTGGGTGGCCCGGGCGAGTTGGCTGAGTTCTTCCTGGGCGACGGCCGTGCCGATCTCCCAGCCGCCCGGTGAGCCGTACGGCAGCAGCGTGCAGCGCAGGAAGCGGGCCCAGTCCTCGCCGCGGCGGTCGCCGTAGGAGGTGAAGAGGGTGATCGCCTCGTCGCACAGGGCGAGCGCCTGCTGCGTGCGGGTGTTGCCCGCGTCCACGACCGCCAGCTCCAGGCAGGTCCAGGCCTCGCCGTGCGCGACGCCTATGCGCTGGAAGTCGGCGCGGGCGTCCACGAGGAGCTGGCGGGCGAAGCCGGAGTTGCGCAGCGAACCGGTCTGGGCGGCGCGCTGGTCGCGGGTCACGCGCGCCGAATGGTGCCGGGCGCACGCCAGCCCGTACACGTCCCGCATCCGGGAGAACATCGTGCGGGCCCGCTCCAGCTCCCGCACCGCCTGGTCGAGGTCGCCGGTCTCCTCGAGGGACTGGCCGAGGTAGTACAGGGACCAGGCCTCGCCGCGCGCGTCGTCGTTGTCGCGGTGCCGGGACACCGCCTGGCGCAGGCCGTCGACGGCGGGGGACGGGTCGCCGTCCACCAGCCGGGCCCGCGCCAGTTGCGTGAGGGCCCAGGCCTCGCCGCGCGCGTCGTGGGTGCGGCCGTACAGGCCGAGGGCGTCGCGCAGTTCGCGTTCCGCGCGGGGTACGTCGCCCAGGCGCAGGCAGAGCTGGCCGAGCTGGAAGTGGGTCCAGGCCTCGCCGTGCACGGAGCCGCTGGCGCGGTGCAGGCCGAGCGCGGTCCGGAGCATGTCGAGGGCGTGCGCCAGGTGCGCGCGGTCCCGTTCGACCGCCGCGAGCGCGTGCAGCGTCCAGGCGCGGTCGCCCGCGAGCTCGTCGGCGGTCTGCAGTTCGAGCGCTTCGGTGAGGCGGGCCGCGGCCTCCGTCAGATTGCCCTGGTGGTGCAGGGTGATGCCGAGGGAGCCGAGCGCGCGGGCGGCGGCCGCGTCCTGGTGGGCCTCGAAGTACAGGTCGACGACGGAGTTCAGGGTCGTGCGCGACTGGTCGAGCTCGCCGAGCTGACGGGCCGCGATGCCGGTGCGCCACTGCACGCTGCGGCCGAGCAGGCCCTGGTCGATGGCCTGGGTGAGTTCGTTGATCTCGCCGAGGCGGTAGAGGTCGCCGCGCAGCAGGCAGTAGTCGCACAGGGCGCCGAGGAGGTTGAGTACGGCCTGCTGGTCGACGCCTTCCGCGTACCGCAGGGCCGCCGTGATGAACGTCGACTCGTCGTCCAGCCAGCGCAGGGCCGCGTCGAGGGAGGCGAAACCGTGCTGCCCGAACTGGTCGGCGCGCGTGGACGTCTTGCCGTCGACCAGGCGGATCACCGTGTCGGCGAGCTCGCCGTAGCTGGCGATGAGGCGCTCCTGCGCGGCCGTGCGCTCGGCGGGCTCCTCCTCGTCGAGGAGGCGGGCCCGCGCGAAGGTGCGCACCAGGTCGTGCAGGCGGTAGCGGCTGGCCGCCGACGCGGCCGCGCCCTCCACGTGGCTGCGGGGCCGCGGCAGGTCGACCAGGCCCGCCCGGGAGAGCGCCGTCAGCTGCCGGGCCGCCTCCTGCTCGTCCGTGCCGAGCAGCGCCGCCGCGGCGGCGGCGCCCAGCGAGGCGCGCCCGGCCAGTGCCAGGCGGCGCAGGAGCCGGCGGGCGGGCTCGGACTGGTCGGCGTAGCGCAGCCACAGGACGCGCTCGACCGGGGCCACCTTGTCGCCGGGCCCGTAGGCCGACAGGTCGGCGGCAAGCCCGCGCGGCGTACGCGGCCCGAGGGAGGAGCCCGCGGCGCGCAGCGCCAGCGGCAGGCCGCCGCACAACTCCCGTACCGCGTCGCCGGATTCGGCGTCGTAGGGTCCCGAGAGGTCCTCGGCGGACTCCCGGAGCAGCTGCTCCGCCGCCGCCTCGTCCAGCGCGTCGACCGGCAGCCGGTGCACCCAGGCGGGCAGGTCGTCGGGGAGCTCCAGGGGCTCTCTCGCGGTGATGAGCACGAGGCTGTCCGAGCGCTCCGGGATCAGGGTGCGGATCTGCTCGACGTCGGCGGCGTCGTCGAGGACGATCGTCACCGGCAGGCCCGTCAGGTACTGGTGGTAGAGCTCGCTGAGCCGTTTGACCTGCTGTTCCTGCGAGGACCGCTCGCGGAAGAGCAACTGCTCGCGCGGGGCGCCCAAACGGTTCAGCAAATGCAGCAGGGCGTCGCGCGTGGACAGCGGGGTGTCCTCGGGGGCGTCGCCGCGCAGGTCCACCACGCACGCGCCGCGGAACTGGTCCCGCAGCTCGTGCGCGGCCCGCACCGCGAGCGAGGTCCGTCCCGAGCCGGGCACGCCGTGCAGTACGACGATCGTGGGCCGGGTGTCGGTGCTGGCGCGCGCCGCGTGCACCCACTGGGCGATCCGGCCCAGTTCGACCCGGCGGCCCACGAACGGGGCCGCGGTCTCGGCGAGTTGGCCGAAGGACTGCTGGAGCACGCTGCGCCGCCGTGCCGCCGCGCTCTTGTCCGTGCCGCGCAGCTGGGGCGTGGTCTTCTTCGTCGTACCGGTCGATGCGGCCAGGACCCGCTGCTGGTCGAGGAAGGGCCGGATGCCGCGCACCTCAAGGGCGGTCAGCCACTGCAGCCGGAGCTGCTCGGGGCCGCCCGGCCTGCTGAGCTCGCCCGCGCGGCGGCTGGCCGCGGGGACGTGGGCGGCCGTCACCTTCAGGACGGTCGCCGCCGCGCCCGCGACGGCGACGACCGCGCCGGTGCCGAGGGCCGTGCCGACGCTCGTACCGAAGGACAGGTCGGACACACCGGCCGCGAGGGCGGCAACCACCGCCACGAGCACGGGAGTTCCGGCGCCGTCCTTCGCGTACCGCTGGCCGAAGCTGAGCCGGCCCACGTCCGCCGCGTCGAGCGCGCTCGTGTAGCTCTCGTACTCCTCGGCCGCCGTCTGCGCCATGGCGTCCAGCGCGCCGCGTGCCCGCGAGAGCAGGACGCTCCCGTCGACGCGCCCGCCCGAGCGCCTGACCTCGTCCTCAACGGCCCGTGCCAACAGCCGCTCGGCCTCGGCCCGATGGCTGTCCCGCATATGGGTTCCCCCTCCGAGAGCAACAGTTGCCTGCGGTCACAAGTGTCCTGCGTACGGGGCCCGGGCGCGAGGGTGTCCGGTCGGCCCGGCGCGATCAGCGGGCGGATACGCGTCAATAACAACTCGAACTGACGTCTTCCGCATGAGCCCTATTCCGCGCGGATGTCCGGGTCCTGCGTCAATGTCCACCCATATCGGGAGAGTGGCCCACCGGTGCGGCGGCGCGATGAATGGAAGTCGATTATCCGGATGGTGTCCGAGGTGACCTTCCCTGCGGCCACCGGCGCGTCCTTCCGGGAACCGGGCGGGCGCTGATTCCGCTTGGAGAGGCGCGGTGAAGAAATCACCGGGGAAACGGTGCGTGCGGGGACGGTCAAATACTGGTTTTACTTGCAACCGTAATTCATTTTCGTTTCAATGGCTGATTGTGTGCGCCATGTATGTGGGAATCGCGGGGGTGGCTGCATTATTGCGGCACTTTTCGGCTCGGCGTCGCGGCGGGCTCGGTTGAGACTTCGCGGCGGGGGCGGTTGACGATCTTTCTCAGGAGGACGTCGAGTTCCACGGCGGCACAGGCGTACCGGCCCAGTGGATCAACGGCTTGGTGTTCCCGGTGGCCAGTGGTGCGAGTGGGCCCAGTAGTTGCGCTTTGAATGAGAAATAGAATCCGACGCTCCGGTGTGTTCCGGGGAATCGCGACCCCAAATTCGAAGATCAAAGACTATGCCCGCCGCACGGGACGCGGTTTTTTTCGCTCCCCTCTTGACGCCGGGTTAAGCGCTCTGTAATCGTGCTCTGCATTCCAGAGCTGGGATCACGGGGGGCGCATGTCGAGCAATGTTCGATTTCCTATTGATGCGGAATACGGCGCTCAGCCGGGACCTGCTTCCATCCCGCTTCCCACTCACTGGTACCACTTCCTGCCCGATCTGCCGGCGCCGTTACCGCCCGTCAGGGACGAGCTGACGCCGTCCGCGGCAGAGATCGCGCGGCAGGTGAGGCCGGCGGCGCTGCTCGACCAGGACAGGCCGTCCGACCAGTGGGTTCCCATACCCGAGCCGGTCGCCGACTGGCTGCGGCACATCGGCCGCCCCACCCCGCTCCACCGGGCGAAGGCGCTGGAATCCGCACTCGGGACCAGCGCCCGCATCTACCTCAAGCGCGAGGACGTCCTGCCGACGGGGAGTTTCAAGCTCAACTCCGCCGTGGCGCAGGCGTACTACGCGGCCGAAGAGGGCCGCACGACGCTGATCAGCGAGACGGGCGCGGGGCAGTGGGGGATGAGCGTGGCGCTGGCCGCCTCCCTGCTCGGCCTCGACTCCGAGATCTTCATGGTGCGCTGCTCGCTGGCCCAGAAGCCCTACCGCCGCCACTACATGGAACTCCTCGGGGCCACGGTCCACGCGTCCCCGTCCCCCGACACGAAGTTCGGCCGGCAACTGCTCGCGCGGACGCCCGACCACCCGGGAAGCCTGGGCACGGCCATCAGCGACGCCATCCAGCACGCACTCGACGCCGGGCCCGGGGCCGCCTACCTGTCCGGCAGCGGAGTGCCCCACGTATACCTGCACCAGACCCTCCTCGGCCTTGAGGTGCAGGCACAACTGGCGGCGCTGGAGGAGCCGATCGGGGTTCCCGGGCGCGGCGACCACCTCATCGCGTGCTCCGGTGGCGGCAGCAATCTGTGCGGCCTCATCGGACCCTTCCTCCGCCAGGCCAACGCCGCGGGAAGTGAACTGCGTCTCCTCGCCGCCGAATCCACGGCGGCGCCACGCCTCACGGCGGGGCGCTACCAGTACGGCCGCTCCGACCTCGCCGGACTCACCCCCGAGGTCCTTGGGTACTCGATGGGCCCCGACTTCATCCCGCCGCCGGTGCACACGGCCGGGCTGCGCAACCACCACAGCTCCAGCGCGGTCAGCCTGCTGCGCCACGAGGGCCTGCTCGACGCGGTGGCGATCGGGGAGAAGCGGGCGCTCGAAGCGGGGCGTCTGGTCCTGCGGACCGAGGGGTTCCTGCTCGCGCCGGAGTCCACGCACGCGGTCGCGGCGGCCATCGAGGTGGCGGCGCGGGCCAAGGAGGCCGACGCGGACCCGGTCCTCGTGGTCCTTGCCAGCGGCTCGGGCCTGCTCGACCTGCAGAGCTACGGCGACGTGCTGTCGGGCGGCGTCCGATGACCGCGGCCTCCCGCGCGGCGGCCAAGCCGCGGGGCACGATGCTGGAGGGCTTCTCACCGGTGCCGGGCGTGCACTGCGAGACGACCATGCTCAACAACATGCTGCGGTACGCCGGGATCGACGTCTCGGAGGCCCTGGTGTTCGGCCTGGGCCGGGGCATCGACTCCCAGTTCTTCCCGCCGCCCCCGCACGCGGGCGTTCCCCCGATGCTCACGGGGCGCGTCGAGCCGGGACGTATCGCCGCGGACGCCTGCGCCGCCATGGGCCTGGACCTGGTCGTCGCGCAGGACGCCGATGACGCCGCCGCTCACGCGCGGGCCGTCGCCGCGCTGTCGGCGGGCAACGTCGTGGGCGTCACCGTCGACATCTTCCACCTGGACTACTTCGCGTCGAAGGCCCACTTCTCGGCCCACTGCATCGCGCTGCACGGAATCGACGCCGCCACCGCGTACGTGGCCGACACCGCGCAGCAGGGCGGCGCCCAGCGACTGCCGTTGCAGTCCTTCACCCGCGCCCGCGCCTCCGACGAGGGCTTCATGCCGTCCCCCCGCCTGCACTGGCACCTCGACGGCGGCCGTGACGCGCCGGCGGACAAGGTGGTGGCTCTCGCCCCGCAGGTGTGGCCCGCCATCCACGGCGCCGCCGTCCGCTACCTCGACCGGCGGCGCGGAGACGACCGGGGGATTCTCGCCCTGCGCCGGGCGGCCGAGGAACTGCCGGACTGGCAGCGGCTGCCGCGCAGCGAGGTGATGATCCCCGAGACCGCCCGGTTCTGGCGGTTCGCGGGGACCGGTGGCACCAACTTCCGTGGCCTGTACGGGGAGTTCCTCACCGAGGCCCACGCCCTGACCGGCGACGCGGAGCTGCTGCCGGGCCTTGCGCGGTTCGAGGGAATCGTCTCGGCGTGGACGGGGCTCATCGACCACCTGACCGGCTACCCCGGAGCGGCGAGCCGTTCCGCCCACCTGAAGGACGCCGCCGCGCGGCTCCACTCCATCGCCGACGCCGAGGAAGCCGCCTTCGGCGAGCTCGCGGAACTGGCCCGAGACCGGGTCGGAGCGGTGTGAACGGCATGAACCACGGAACCACCACGGTGAAGACCGTGTGCCGCATGTGCCACGGCGGGTGCGGCGCACTCGTGGAGCTCACCGACGGCAGGCCGACCGGCATCTCCGGCGACCCGGAGAGCCCGACGAGCCGCGGCTACTTCTGCATCAAGGGCAAGGCCTCCCTCGACCTCCTCGAAAGCCCGGACCGGCTCCGCACCCCACTGGTCAGGACCGGGCCCCGCGGCAGCGGTTCCTTCCGTCCGGTCGGCTGGGAGGAGGCGCTCGACGAGGTGGCCCGCAACCTCCGCGTGAGCATGGAGAGCTTCGGCCCCGAGTCGGTGGTCCTCGGCCAGGGCACCGACCGCAACTACCAGGAGTGGGTCTTCCGCCTCGCCAACGCCATCGGCACGCCCAACGTGGTCGGACCGGCCCACGTGTGCTTCTACCCGCGCGTCATGGCGTCGATCCTCACCTACGGAGGCTTCACCTTCTGCGACTACGCCGGGGACCCGGAGGTGATCCTGCTCTGGGGCAGCAACAAGCTCAACACGCACTCCGACGGGGTCATCGGCGTCGACCTCATGGGCGCCATCGACCGCGGCAGCCGCCTGGTGGTCGTCGACCCCCGGCGCACCAGGACCGCCGAGCGGGCCGCCCTCCACCTCCAGCTGAAGCCGGGCACCGACGCGGCGCTCGCGCTCGGCCTCGTCCACCTGCTGATCGCCCGCGGCTGGTACGACGAGGAGTTCGTCGCCCGGCACACCTCCGGCTTCGAGGAGCTGGAGCGGGGGATCCGCGCGTACGACCCCGTCACCGTGTCCCGCATCACCGGCCTCGGACCGGAACTCATCGAGGCGGCGGCCGAGATGTACGGCCGGGCGTCCCGCGCGTGCGTCGAGGCGGGCACGGGTGTCTCGCAGAGCGACAACGCCTTCGACACCCACCGGGCGATAGCCGTCCTCTCCGCGCTCTCCGGGAACCTCGACGCCCCCGGCGGGGACCTCATCTGGGACCCCATGCCCGTCGAAGGGCGCCGGGCGTTCCCGAGGTCCGACCTGCTCGGTGAGGACCAGGCGGCCAAACGGATCGGCGGCGCCGCCCACAAGGTGCTCTCGATGTCGGGCTGGGTGGCGCCGGGCGACCTCCAGGAAGCGATCCTCAGCGACAGCCCGTACCACGTCAGCTCCATGGTGGTCTTCGGATCCAACCCGCTGGTCTCCCACGAGAACGCGGCGGCCACCGAGGCCGCGCTGACCAAGCTGGACTTCCTGGCGGTCGCGGACATGTTCATGACGCCGACCGCGCGCCTCGCCGACGTCGTGCTCCCCGCCTCCTCGTGGCTGGAGCGCGACCAGATCGTGGAGTTCAACTCCTACATCGCGGCGCGGCAGCGCGTCGCGACGGTGGAGGGCGCCAGGTCCGACGAGGAGATGATCCTCGACCTGGCCCGGCGGCTCGATCTGGAGCAGCACTTCTACCCGGGTCTTGAGGAGGCCCTGGACGCCAAGCTGAGCGGCATCGGCCTGACGTGGCAGCAGTTCAAGAAGGTCGGCCACCTCCCCAACACCAAGCGGTACCGCAAGTACGAGACGGCCGGCTTCCGCACCCGTTCCGGACGGGTGGACCTGGCCCACCGGGGGCTCGAGGCCATGGGGTACGACGCGGTCCCGACGTTCAAGGCGCCGCCGTCCACCACGGACGCGCTGCCGTACGTCATGACCAGCGCCCACAACCTGCAGTTCTTCAACACCGAGTTCCGCCAGCTCCCCACCACGGCGCGCCGCTACCGGGAACCGCGCGTGACGATCCACCCCCGCGCCGCCGAGGCCCTGGAGGTGGGCGACGGGGACCAGGTGGAGATCTACCGGGACCCGGAGCGGCCCGGTGTGGTGATGGCGGTCAACGTCTCCGACGCGGTGGCACCCGACGTGATCGTCGCCGACGCCGGGTGGTGGTACCCGGGCGAGGCGGACATCGCCGCCGCCACCCGGTCGTCGGTCAACCGGATCACGAGCGGCGAGCGCCGCGACAAGTACATGGGCAGCGCGATGCTGCGCGGCCTGCCCGTCGGGCTGCGCCCGGCCGTGGCGGCGGAGCCAGGAACAGCGAAAGAGGCAAGGGCAGAGGCAGGGGCCGAAGTGGGAGGTGGTGCGCATGGCGGGCATTCGACGCACTGAACGGGTCCACGAGACCGAAGTCGGTCTGCAGGGCGATGAGTTGGCGCTCAAGTACGACGACATGCAGCGCCACATCCGGGACCGGGGATGGCTGCAGGAGAAGGTCGACAGCGTCCTGGAAGCGGGCATCGACTCCGGACGCGTACTCGAAGCGGGCTGCGGCCCCGGACTGCTCGGCCTCGAATGGCTCAGCCAGAGCTCGGGAGACTGCACCCTGGTCGGCGTCGACATCTCCCCGGCCATGCTCGACAGGGCGCGCGCCAACGCGAGCGCCTACGCGTTCTCGCACCGCACCGACTACACCGCAGGCAACGTCCTGGACCTGCCGTTCCCCGACGCGTCCTTCGACCACGCCTTCAGCGCCGCGTCGCTGCACGAGTGGTCCGACCCGGTCAGAGCGTTGCAGGAGATCGTCCGCCTCGTGCGGCCCGGCGGCGCGTTCTGCGTCTCCGACCTGCGCAGGGACATCGACCGGACCACGTTCCAGTTCATGAAGGCCAACATCGCCGTCGACATGCGTCCCGGCTTCCGTACGTCAGTCCAGTCCGCGTACACGGTCCCCGAAGCCGTCGATCTGCTGAAGCGAGCCGGAATCCACGCGGACAGCGTGACGGCGGTGCAGATGGGTCTCGTCATCGTGGGACGGAAGGAGAAGGAGTCATGACCGCAGCCACAGGCCGTCATCCGTCCGCCCACCGCGGAGAAGCGGGCGCGTTCCCGTCCGACCCCGAATTCGCCGACGTCTGGCGCGAAGTGCTCGCCGAGTCCGCGTCCTGGAACGAGGCCGACTGCGCCTCGTACCTGCGGAGCTGGTGCGGCCACGCGCCCAAGGACGTCACCGAGCGGTTCGCCGGCGTGAACCACATCGGCGTCTACCTCGGCGACTACGCCAGTGACGACGAGGTGTTCCGCTGGCACGCGTACCTGGAGGGCCTGCGGAGCGCCGGAGAGATCTCCTCCGTCGAGATGGGCCCCTCCTACATCGCGCCCCGGCAGTACGGAACGCCCGGCTGGTGGCTCTCGGTGGCGCTGCCCGACGGCCGGGTGATCGAGACCTTCACCTGCCGGTCCTTCGGCGCCTGGCTGGAGCGGCCCGTCGCCGAACGCGGGCGCCTGATGTCGCACGTCGCCCTGGAGGTGTTCGCCGCGGACGACGTCCAGGCGGTCCTCGGCGGCCTCGAGCACGAGGTCGAGCACCTGGAGGCGATCGCGTACACCGAGGCCGACGAGGTGGGCCACACCTACGGGCACCTGCGCAACAACTCCACCCAGTCGGTCCTCGAGGTCGTCTACGACGCCGCGAAGGCGCAGAGCGGCGCGGGCGCGGGGGAGTCGCGACGGTGAACTGGCTATCCGGCGAGCACTGCGAATCGACCACCCTGGCCAACCTGCTGCTGAGCCGCGGCATCGAGGTCAGCGAACCACTGATCTTCGGCCTGGGCCGCGGCATCTCGTTCCTCTACTGGAACTCCAAGCACATGCCCGCCCCGTTCCTCGGCGGCCGCGTCAAGCCCGACCACCTCATCCGCAACGCCACCGGCGCCCTCGGCGTCGAGCTGCTGGAGAGCGAGACCGCCTCGCAGGCCAAGGCCGAGCGGGAACTCCTCGCCGCCCTGGACGCCGGGGAGGCCGTCGGCCTCAAGCTGGACCGCTTCCACCTGGACTACGCCCACGACAGTTTCCACTTCGCCGCCCACTACCTGACGTGCGTCGGGTACACGGCCGAGACGTACACCGTCGTGGAGACCCAGGGGCTCGGGGTGCAGACCACCGGCAGGGCCGCCCTCGCACGGGCGCGGGCGGCGAAGGGCCCGATGAGCTCGCGCAGCCTGTCCTTCCGGCTCGGCAGGAACGGATACGACCCGCGCACCCTGCCCGGCGCGTGCCGCGAGGCCATCGCGGCGACCGCCGCCGACTTCCTCGAACCGCCCATCACCAACATGGGGCACAAGGGGTTCCAGAAGGCCGCCAAGGCGATGCGCGGCTGGTGCGACACGCTCGACGACCCGAGGGCCGCGTTCACCTTCCTGTCCCACAGCATCGAGGACGGCGGCACCGGCGGCGGCTTCTTCCGCACCCTGTGGGCCGACTTCCTCGACGAGGCGGCCGAGCTGGCCGACGAACCGGCCTACGCCTCCGTGGCCCGCACCTACCGCGAACTCTCGACCCGGTGGACACGCGTCGCGGAGCTGCTGCGCGACGAGTCCGAACCGGCCGCGATGCGCAAGGCCGCCGACGAAGCGGCCGTCATCCTGGAGGACCTCGGCCGGGCCGAACGGGACGCCATGTCGAAGCTGGCGGTCACGCCGTGACGACATCGCAGACGGCCCCCGGGGCGGTCCGGACAGCGGACCGGCTGCGCGACGTGATCGGCGCGCGCCGCCGGGTCGCCCGCAAGGTCGCGCACGTCGCGTCCCTGGGCCGCGATGAGCTCGGCCGGTGGGCGGCGGGCGCGCTCGCCGAGACCGTGGCGCACGCGAGCGGGAACTCACCGTTCTACGCGGGCCGCGTACCGCGGTCGCTGGCCGACGCCGTCGCCGCGGACCCCGAGGCGTTCCGCTCGGTGCCCTTCACCACGCGGCAGGACCTCGCCGACGCCTACCCGCTCGGCATGCTGGCGGTCCCCCGGCGCGAGGTGACCCGGTTCGACGAGAGCTCCGGTACGGGCAACGGGCAGTCCATCGCCGCCTTCTTCACGGCCGACGACTGGGTCGAGAACAACCTCATCGTGGCCCACCTCCTCTCGGCGGTCCTCGACAGCTCCGACGTGGTCGCGATCGCCGTCCCCTACGAACTCGCCGGTGTCGGCCAGGACCTGGACCGCGCCCTCGAACTCCTCGGCTGCACGATCGTTCCGCTCGGCGCCGCGTCCCCGTCCTGCCCGCCGGAACGCATGGTGCAGGCCCTGCGGCGCTCCGGCGCTACGGCGCTGATCTGCTCGGGCACCCGCGCCCTCCTGCTCGGCGAGATCGCGCGGCGCGCGGGCATCGACCCCGGCCGGGACCTCGCCGTCAACAAGATCCTGATGGCCGGGGAGGGCGCCTCACCCGCCAAGAAGACGCGCCTCACCGAGCAGTGGGGCGCCGCCACCTACTCGATGTTCGGCATGACCGAGACCAACACGCTCGCCATGTTCTGCGCCCGCCAGGACCTGCATCTGGTCGAGACACGCACGTACTTCGAGATCGTCGACCCCCGGACCGGGGAGCGGCTGCCCGACGGCGAGGCCGGTGAACTGGCCGTGACGACGCTCGCCAGCCGGGCGATGCCCCTGCTGCGCTACCGCACCGGCGACACCTGCCAGATCGAGGCGGCGCCCTGCCCCTGCGGTTCACCGCTGCGCAGGCTGCGGCACCGCGGGCGGCTGGGGGACCGGATCGCGGTCGGCCGGGGTTCGGCCTCGCAGCTGGAGATCGAGGACGTCGTGCTCGGCGCCATGACGACGCCGCCGTACTTCTTCGCCTTCGACGTCGACGGACCCGTACTGGACATCGCGCTGCCCCCCGGCAGCGCGGCCGACCGGCGGACCAGGGACACGATCGCGGCGGAGGCCGACCGCAGGTTCGGGGCCACCACCAGGCTCGGTGTCCTGGACGTCCCGGCCTTCGAGCACGCGCTGCGGACCTCCGCCAAGCCCACCATGCGCAACTTCCTGCGCGCCGCGGAGGAGCGATCACCATGACGGAAGCAGAGCCTCCAGGCCGGCTCCCTCTCGACGGCCGGTTCCACATCGACGACACGTGCATCGACTGTCATCTCTGCCGCGACCTCGCCCCCGACAACTTCGAGGGCGACGACGAGAACGAGATCCACTACGTCCACAAGCAGCCCGAGGACGACGACGAACTCGAATGCGTCCTTGACGCCTACGAGTCGTGTCCCAGCAACTCGATCCGCTACCTGCGAATCTCCACCGAGGAGTGAGCGCGATGACCACACAGGAGTCGCAAGCGTGTCCGGTGCCCACGGTCGCGGTGAGCACCGGACCACCGGACGCCTGCCCCGCGTCGGGACCGCCCGGCAATGAGCTGGGGCCCATCGCGCCCAGCTACGACCACCTGCACCGCATCGACCTGATCGGGGCGGCGAGGGAGGCCTGCCCCACCGAGCCCGGCTCGTACGAGTCCACGGTCCGCGCGGTGTTCCAGGCGGCCGAGGTGTGCCTGCTCAACCTGGCCCGCCTGACCGACCGCGGCCGCAAGGCGGTCAAGGCCCGCGACTACGCGTCCGCCTCCCGCTACATCCAGTGGAGCATGGGCTTCCACCGGCTCCTGCGCGGCCTCGGCAGGGTGAGCCAGGAACTGCAGAGCCTCTCCGGGCGGACCTCCCGCCCCGGGGTGCGTTCGGTGGACATCGCCGAGACCGCGGGATGCCAGGCGTACATCGACGAACTGCGCGCCTTCGACGACGAGGTCCGCTGCTCGCTGCTGGTCAGCGACCCGCTCACGGTGCGGGCCACCATCGCGACCCGCAGCATCGACGACGACCTGTACCGGCTCCTGCACGGCATCCGGATCTGCAGCCACGACGCCACCAAGTGGGAGAGCGACCTCTCCGGCGTGCCGCTGCCGCTCGAAGGAGAGCTGAACACGCTCCTGGCCACGGGCCTCCTCGCCGACGCCGTCGCCGCGACCGAACTCCACCCCGGCACCATGCACGGCGAGTTCGTCGCGCTGCACCAGGTCCCGGAGATCCTCAGCGCGGAGTCCAACGACCACCTGGAGCTGGCCGTACGCGACGTACGGGCACGCACCCTCAGCAGCGCCGCGTCGCACCTGGCGCTCTGCAACGCCGTCCTCGGCCCCATGGTCGAGGCGCAGCGGGTCATGGCGGAGCTGCTCGCCACCGGCGAGTACCACGGCTTCCGGAAGAACCTCGGTCCGGCCAGCGGCACCCACTCCCTTGCGATCAAGCAGCACATGTTCAAGGACCTCTTCAAGCACTTCTGGAACGAGATCTCGGCATGGCTCGGCGCGGCCGGCGAGGGCTCCCTCGAAGACGCGGCCCTGGCGATCGACGCCGAACGGCACAAGGACGCCGACTCCTGGCTCCGTCACCAGCTGCTGCACCAGGCGTTCCGGCTTCACCACACGTACCAGGAGTGGCGGCACGAGCACCTGCACATGCCGCGCAACTGCCTGGGAAGCGGCGGGACCAAGTCGATGATCGGCGTCTCCGACGGCCCCCAGGCCGTCTACAAGATGCGCGACGCCGCCAACGCCCAGCCCTCGCTGACCGCGCTGCACAGGGCGCGCGGCATGAAGCTGACCAGCGTCGTCGACTGCTCCCCGCTCACCGTGCTGCTCACCGATCCCACCTCGGTGGACTCGGAGCTGATGCGGGTCGTCGGTGAGGCCACCCGGGACTACTTCCCCGAGGTCCAGGAGCAGGGCTACCAGCAGTTCCACCTGGGCGCACCCGAGCGAATGCCGTAGGGAGGCGGGGCATGCCGACACATGAGTCCGAGACCGTCATGACGACCGCGGCACCCGCGGCCGGCGCTCCCTCCCGGCCGGGCCTTGGAGCACACGACGGCGCCACGTACGTCGAGAGTCTGGCCGACGGCCGCGAGGTCTGGGTCGAGGGCAAGCAGATCGACGTGACCACGCACCCCGACTTCCGGCCGATGCTGCGCACCCTCGCGGGCCTGTACGACCGGCAGCGCTCGCCCGCTCTCGCCCGCGAGATGACCTTCACCTCCGACGTCAGCGGAAACCCGGTCAGCCTCTCCTACCTGGCCCCGAGCACCCCGGAGGAGCTGGAGCGCAAGTGGCTCAACTCCCGGCACTGGGTGACGGGCTCGCACGGCCAGATATCCCGGATACCGGACTTCATGGCCAACGTGGTCGTGGGGCTCTACGACTTCCGCCACGCGCTCGGTGAGGTCGACCCCGTGTTCGCGGCCAACGCCGAGAACTACTACCTGCACTGCCGCGAGAACGACCTCGCGCTGACGCACGGCCTCGGCGATCCCCAGGTCGACCGGTCGGTCACGCCCATGCAGCGGCCCGAGCTCGGCCTGCGGGTCGTCCACCGGGACAGCGCGGGCATCGTCGTCCGCGGGGCCAAGCAGATCGCCACCCTCGCCCCGTACGCGCACGACGTCCTCATCTACCTCTCGCCCGCCAACTACCTGCGCGAGGACCCGGCGTACGTCTGCTGGTTCGGCGCCCGCCTGGACACCCCCGGCCTGAAGATCCTCTGCCGCCGCTCCTACAACGGGCCCGCCCACACGCTGGGCTCCCGCTTCGACGAGCAGGACGCCATGCTCGTCTTCGACGACGCGTTCATCCCCAACGACCGCATCTTCCTGCTCGACGACGCGAACACCGCCGTCAAGGGGTTCCGCGCGCTGAACCGCTGGTCCCTCTACACCGGGCAGATCCGCTTCCAGCACCGACTCCGCGTCATGCTCGGCGTCGCGTCGCTGCTGGCCAAGTCCATCGGGGTCGACAAGTTCCGCGAGGTCGGCGCCATGCTCGGCGAGCTGGCCGCCTATGTGTCGGTGGTCGACCTCGCCCTCAAGACGGTCTCCCAGGAGGCCACCGAGACCCCGAGCGGCCTGCTCGCCCCGGGATCGACCGCGGCCCTCGACTCCATCGCAGGCCAGTTCTCCGAGCGCGCCTCGGCGATCGTGCGGCAGATCGGCGCCTCCGGGCTCATCATGCAGCCCGCCGAGGGCGACCTGGAGTCGGCGGAGCTGCGCGAGGCCCTCGACCTGTACATGGGCGGGCGCGAGACGTCGGTCGATGACAAGTCGCGGCTCTTCCGCCTCGCCGGTGATCTGGTCATCGACCGGTTCGGCATGCGGCAGGAGCTGTACGAGGCCTGGAACCGCGGCGACCCCACGAGGGTCCGCTCGATGCTCTACACCACGTTCGCCGACCTTCCGGCCTGCGAGTCCGCGGCCCGCGTCCTGGCCGACCTTTTGGAGCACCCGTGAACGACAGCATCGTCCTTGAGGGCGTCACCACCCACAACCTCAAGTCCGTCGACGTGGCGCTGCCCAAGGGCAAGTTCATCGTCGCGGTCGGCGTCTCCGGGTCCGGCAAGTCCTCCCTGATCATCGACACGCTCTTCGAGCATTCGAAGTCCCTCTACCTCGGCGCCCTTTCGAGCCGATCCCTCGACCTGGGCGACGGCGACTACCAGTTCGACCGCATCGCCGGGACCCAGCCACCCGTAGCCCTGCGCCAGCGCGACGGCGGCTACAGCAACCCCCGCTCGACCGTGGGCACGCTCACCGGGATCGACGGGCTCTACCGGCTCCTGTTCGGCGCCGCCTCCCACCCCGTGTGCCCCGCCTGCTTCGGCGACACCGGACCCGACCTGCTCTGCCCCGACTGCGGCATCTACACCGAGCCGCACTCGGCCCAGCACTTCAGCCCCAACCGCCGCGAGGGCAAGTGCCTGCACTGCGACGGCGTCGGCGAGCTGGTCGGGTTCTCCCTCGACCGGATCATCCCCGACCCGTCAAGGACGCTGAAGGAGATCTGGGACGGCGCGGACTCCGGCACCTTCGCCGTGCCCAACTGCCGCAAGGTGTTCGAGGCCATGGCGCAGGACACGGGCATCCCGCTCGACCGCCCCTTCGCCGGGCTCACCGACGAGCAGCGCGAGCGGGTCCTGCACGGCTCCGACACCGTCTACAGCATCAAGCTGAACAAGGTCACCAACGACTTCAGGTTCGAGGGAATCCTCGGCTTCCTGGAACGCGCGTACAAGAACGCCAGCAGCCCCGCCCGGCGCAACGCCTTCGCCAACTACCTGGCCGGCGAGGTCTGCCCGGCCTGCGAGGGAGGCCGGCTGCGCACCGAGTCGCTGAAGGCCTCCGTCGCCGGGCTCACCTTCCCGCAGTTCCAGCGCGACGAACTCTCCACCTCGACCGAGCGGCTCCAGGAGGCGCTCTTGGCGGGGAAGCTGCCGGGGCAGGTCCGCGGCCTTGCCGAGGAGATCGTCAAGAAGTCCACCAACATCCGGCAGGTGGGCCTCGGCCACCTCCAGCTGCGCCGCCCCATCGTCACCCTCTCCGGCGGCGAGCTGCAGCGACTGCTGCTCGCCCAGCACCTGGCGAGCGACCTGACCGGCGTCATGTACGTACTGGACGAGCCCACCGCGGGCCTGCACGACGCGGACACCGAGAACGTCCTCGCCTCGCTGCGGCGCCTGCGCGACCTCGGCAACACCGTCATCGCCATCGAGCACGACGAGAGCGTGATCACCGCGGCCGACTGGGTGGTCGAGCTCGGCCCCGGCGCGGGCTCCCGGGGCGGCGAAGTGGTCTTCGAGGGCCCCGTGGCGGAGCTTTTGAAGACGCCCGACTCCCCGACGGCGAAGGCGCTGCGCTCCCGGCCCGCCGCCCGGGAGAGCGCCGACCTGTCCGACGCCCAGTGGCTCGACGTACGCGCCCTCACCCGCAACAACGTCGAGGACCAGGCGGTACGTCTGCCCCTGCGCGGACTCACCTGCGTCACCGGAGTCTCCGGGGCCGGAAAGAGCTCGCTGATCGGCAGTCTCCACGACCGGCTGAAGGCGGGGCTCAAGGGTGCGGCGGCGGGCCGCGGCACCGGGGCCGCGGGCGGCGACATCGACGGCATCCAGCATCTCGACGACGTGATCTACGTAGAGAAGCGCCCCATCGGGCGGTCCAGCCGCAGCACCCTGGCGACCTACATCGGCATCGGCGACCACATCCGCGACGCCTTCGCGGGCAGTGAGGACGCGGTCGAACGTGGCCTGGGCCGGGCCGAGTTCAGCGCCAACGTCGTCGGCGGCCGCTGCCCCGCGTGCAAGGGCCTCGGGCTCGCGGAAGTCGACATGACCCTCTTCCGCAGCGAACACGTCGTGTGCTCCGAGTGCGACGGCCGGCGCTTCCAGGACCACGTGCTCGATGTGCGGCTGCACGGCCGCAACATCCACGACGTCCTGTCGATGACGGTCGAGGACGCCCTGGCCTGGTTCGACGGTCTCGGCGCCACCAAGGTCGTGAAGATCCTGACCGTCCTCGACGAGTTCGGCCTCGGCTACCTGCTGCTCGGCTCCTCCACCACCACCCTCTCCGGCGGCGAGGCCCAGCGACTCAACCTGGCCGCGGAACTCATCAAGCAGCGCCGCAGCGGCACCCTGTTCATCTTCGACGAGCCCACGCGCGGCCTGCACCCGGCCGACACCCGGCACCTGTTGGCCCTCTTCGAACGCCTCGTCGCCTCCGGCAACACCATCGTCGCCATCGAGCACACCCTGCGCGTCGTCGCCGTCGCCGACTGGGTCATCGACATCGGCCCGGGCGCGGGCCGCGCCGGTGGCAAGGTCATCCACTGCGGTACGCCCGCGGAGCTGCTCGGGGCCGAGGGCTCGGCCACCGCGACGCATCTGCGCCGGGCACTTAAGGGCCGCACCGCCCCCACCTCGTCGGGGCAGCCGACGCGGTCCGCCCGGACGATGAGCCCGCTGGCGGGGGCCAAGGAGCTGCTGCCGACCGCGGTGGCCATCGTGACCGGCTGCGACGGCGCCGCGGGGAACGGCGCCCCGGCGCCGCGCGGGCTGACCGTCGCCTCCCTCACGACGGTCTCGGAGGATCCCGGCCTCATCGGCTTCGTGGTGAAGGCGGAGAGCTCCAGCTGGGCGAGCATCGCCCCCCGGCTGCACTTCTGCGTCAACATCCTGAGCGACCAGCAGGCGGACATCGCCCGCGTCTTCGCACGCACCAGGCCCGACCTCCGCTTCGACGACGTGGAGTGGGCCGCGACCGCGAACGGCTGCCCCCGTATCGAGGGCGCCTTCGGCTTCATCGACTGCCGGACGGCCGCCAGCTACCGGATGGGGGACCACCTGCTGATCCTCGGCACGGTCCACAGGGCCGAGGCCGACGACACGCTCAAGCCGCTGCGGCGGGGCGGGAATGGGCGCGACGCCGACTACGGCTGGACTCTGGCCGGCGAGCTGGCCGAGGCGGGTGCCGCCTCATGAACCCCGTGGCAGACCGGTTCGACGCGCATTTCGCGCGGTGGCTGCGCACTCTGGAGGCCGACGCGCACCCCGGCTCCTCCGTGACGGGGGAAGCCCCGCCGCTGTCCGCGCCGGTGAGGTACGGCGAATGGGCGGCCCCTGACGGTGACACGCATGCGATCCGGATGACCCAGCCGGAGTGGGTGCTTGGCCAGCTCGATCTCGTCACCGCCCTCGGCGACCTCATCACCCCCGACGACGTGGCGGTCGTCGCCGTCCCCTACGAACTGTCCCTTGAGGGAGCCGCCGTCGAGCGGGCCATCGAATCGCTCGGCGCCTGCCTCATCAGCGTCGGCACCAGCAACACGATCTGCCCGGTCCCACGGCTCCTCGACCTGATCCACCGGTACGAGGTGACGACGCTGGCCTGCCCGCCCCAGCTGGCCGCCGAACTGGCCGCGCTCGACGAGGCGGCCGGACGGGACCCGAGGGCGTCCACCGTCCGCACCATCCTCGCTACCCGCCCCGCCGCCCCCGAGCGGCTGCGGCGCGTCGCGGCGAGGTGGGGCGCGGTGGCCTCCGGGATCTTCAGCACCCCGTTCAGGCCCGCCACGGCCACCACCTGCGCGGCCGGGCGGCTCCACCTGCTGGAGGACCGCTTCGATGCGGGCCTCCGGTCGCCGACGCCGGGCCGCATCGACCGCGACGCCACCCGTGGGGAACTCGTGCTCACCGTCCCTGGCTCCGAGTCGGCCGCGCCGGTGGAACTGCCGACCGGAGAGCTCGTCGAACTCCGCCCACCGCACACGCCCTGCGCGTGCGGCTCCGAACGGCGCGTCGTCACCCCGCTCGGACGGGTGGCCGACGCCGTCGCCACCCCGGAGGGCCCGATCACCCAAGTCGACGTGGAGCGCTGCCTGTTCACCTCCCCGGAGCCCCGGGGGCAGGTCGCGAGTACGCGCGAAGGCGAGCGCCTGTCCGTGGCCTTCGCCGTACGGAGCAGCGGCGGTCCGGCGCTTCAGGAGCTCGCCCTGAGCCGGCTCGGGCCCGCCGTCGAGCTGACGCCGTTCGTCGAAGACATCGCCGGAACCGACACCCGCACGAGGAGCAGCAGATGAAGGTAGCGGTAGTCCAGACACGCTGGGCCGACGATCCGGCCGACGGCCTGCGCAACGCCCACAAGGCCATCGAGGAGGCCACCGAGTCCGGCGACGTCGACGTGCTCTGCTTCCCGGAGTTCTTCCTCGGCCCGCCCTGGTACATGCCGGGCCAGGACCACCTGCGGGGCCGCACCGACACCCGCATCCCCGGACCGGTCATCGAGACCTTCCAGGAACTGGCGCGCGGCACCCGCACCAACATGGTGCTCGGCGCGATCGTCGAGGAGCTCGACGACGGCATGTACAGCAACACCTCGCTGTTCCTGAACAGGGACGGCGAGATCGCCGGGCGGGCCGCCAAGGCGCACATGTTCGGCAACGAGATCGTGGTGTGCCGCCCGGCCGACTCGCTGGGCATCATCGAGACCGACTTCGGCCGGGTCGGACTCGCCGTCTGCTCCGACTTCTGGGTGCCCGAGGCCATCCGCGTCATGGCGCTCGCCGGGGTGCACACCGTCTTCGTACCGGGCGGCACACTGCGCCAGAACCAGGCGCTGATGGTCAACGCGCTCCGCACCACCGCGTACCTGAACGGCGTGAACGTGGTGTACGCCAGCTCCGTCGGCCTGGTCGAGGGCACCCGGGGCGACCGGGTGGTGCAGATCCACTTCGCGGGCACCAGCCTCGTGGTGTCACCGGAGGGCGTGATGGCGCAGGCCGGCAGCGCCCGGCCGCAGATCCTCCACGCCGACCTGGCCCCGCCGCCCCCGGACAACGACGGCAGCGACTGGATCGCCATGCGGCGCCCCGGGGCGTACGGGCCGCTCCTCGGAGCGTACGAGGGCATGAGCCGTGACCTCGCGGCGGAGCTGCGCACCAACCTGGCCGAGGACGCCGGACAGCAGCGGCAGCCGGCCGGGGCCCCCGCGACGCAGCCGACGGGAGCGTGACGATGACCAGGATCTTCGTGGCCCAGTACCGCCGTCACGCCGACGCGCAGAGCACCGTGGACGCGGTCCTCAAGTACCTCGACGCCAAGGTCACGGCACAGGCCGGATTCGTCGTGCTGCCCGAGAACGCCTTCGCCGCCGCGACCGCGGGCCCACTGCCCGCCGCGCTGCGGGACCAGGCCCTCGAACGCCTCGCCGAGCTGGCCCGGCGCCAGGGCACCTACGTACTCACCGGATCGTGGGCCGAGGAGCACGGACCCGGCGGGAGCCCGCACCAGGTCACCCACCTCCTGGACCCCTCCGGCGAGGTCCGTGCCGTCGTCCGGCGCGCCGTCGACGACCGGGGCCGCACCCTCACCGGCGACGACTTCCCCGTGGTGGACACCGAGCACGGCCGGGTCGGGGTGCTGCTCGGCCCGGACTTCTGGCTGGTCGAGCCGCCCCGCATCCAGTGCCTCGCGGGAGCCGAGCTCCTTCTCGTGGCCGGTTCGACCAGTGGCGCGGCGACCGACAGCCAGCACGCCGCGGTCTGGGGCCTCGCCACGCTCAACACCGTCGGCGTCGCCCTCGCCAGTGCGCTCGACGCGCCATCGGCGGGCGGCTCCGGCGTCGCCGTCCCCGACGGCTTCCTGGCCTGGGCCGGCACCCAGGAGGCCGTGGTCAGCGCCGCCTGGGACCTGGCGCACATCCGCCACCTGCGCCAGCCGGACCTGCGCTTCCAGGAGACCCTGTGGTTCGGCCTGTGGGCGCGGCGGCCCGACCTGTACACGAGCCTCGCCGACGGGGAGCACCCCTCCGGCGCCGTCGTCGACGCGGGGAGCTGACATGCGCCGAGCCGGTCTCCCCGAATCCGCGGTACGCACCGACATCACCGCGGCCCTCGCCGAGGACGTCCGCTGGCCCCGGGTGCTCAACTCCATCTGCACCCAGCCGCATCCGCTGGCCGTCGAGATGTCCCACGCCGCGGCGCACACCAACCTCGGCGACGTACGGATCTTCCGCGGCACCAAGCGGATCGAACGCAAGGTCGTCGCGCTCCTCCTGGACCTGCTCGGCCACCCCCAGGGGGCGGGGAGCCTGGTCTCGGGGGGCACCGAGGCCAATCTGCTCGCCGTCCTCGCCGCCCGCCAGGAGGCGCGGATCTCCGGACGGCTGACGGAGCGCCCGGAAGTCGTCGTCGGAAGCACCGTCCACTTCTCGTTCGACAAGATCTTCGCCGCGCTCGGCATCACCCCCGTGCGCGTCCCCGTCGACGACGGTCTGCGGCTCGCGCCCGACGCCGTGGCGGCGGCGGTGACCGAGCACACCATCGCGGCGGTGGCCACCGCGGGGAGCAGCGAACTGGGGGTGGTGGATGCGGTCGACGACATCGCCGCGGCCCTCGCCGGGCGCGGGGTGTGGCTGCATGTGGACGCGGCCACGGGAGGCTTCATCATCCCGTTCGCGCGCGAACTCGGCCGCCCGCTGCCGCAGTTCGACTTCCAGGTCGACGGCGTCCGGTCGATCACCATCGACCCCCACAAGTACGGCCTGGCGAACGTCCCCGCGGGCGCGATCCTCTTCCGGGACCAGGAGGCGTACCAGGCCGACTCGTTCTTCCTCGACACCCCCGCGCACACCACGCTCCTCGGCACCCGCCCCGGCAGCGCCGCGGTCGCGACCTACGCCGTACTCGAACACCTCGGCAGGGACGGCTTCGTCGAGGTCACCCGCGCCAACTACGAGAACACCCGCTACCTGACCACGCAGCTGGCCGAGGCCGGGTACGACCTCCTCGTCGAACCCGACCTGAACATCGTGGTCGCCCGGGTCCCGAACGCCGCCGAGGTGTCACGCCGCCTCGACTCCGCGGGCTGGATCGTCTCCACCTCCAGGCGCTTCGACGACGGGCTTCGCCTCGTGGTGGCCAGGCACGTCACCCGGGACGTCATCGACGAGTTCCTGCCCGCCCTGGTCAAGGCCGACCACGAAGTCCGGGCGGAGGCGGCCGGATGAGGGCTCCCGCCCCCGCCACGACGATCCCGATCCCCTAGGAGTCCCACGTTGAGCCTGTTCCGCGGAGAAGGACTCACCCTTGCCGCCGTCCAGACGCGGATCGACCCAGGACGGCGCGAGGAGAACCAGGCCCGCGCGGCGGACCTGCTCGCCTCGGCGGCCGAGCAGGGCGCAGGCCTGGCCTGCCTGCCCGCGTCCTTCGCCACCGGAGTCAACTTCCCCTCGCTGCGCAAGGACGCGACGCCCCTGGACGGCCCCGTCATGAGCTTCCTCGCCGAGCAGGCGCAGCGGCACACGATGCACATCGCGGCCGGTGTGCTCCTCTCGGAGGGCCGGGACATCTACGACACCGCCGTCCTCGTCGGCCCCTCGGGCGACCTGCTCTGCCTGTACCGCAGGGCCTGTCTGTGGGCGGGCGAGCGGGACTACCTGGCGGCCGGGGAGCCCGTCGACGCCGTCAAGACCCCGATCGGCCGCATCGGCCTCCAGGTCAGCTACGACCTGCGCTTCCCCGAGGCGAGCAGGCACTTCCTCACCCAGGGCGTCGACGTCGTCGTGTGCGTCGCGGCCCTGTTCGCCGACTTCTCGCACCACGTCAGGACCCTGGCCCGGGCCCGCGCCGCCGACAACGCCACCGCCCTCGTGTTCAGCAGCGGCTCCGGCGAGAACCGTTTCGTGGGCATGCCGTACGTGGGCCGCAGCTGCATCGTCGACGGCCTGACCCAAGGCGTCACCGACGACGACGCCGATGTGCTCGCGGAGGTCCCGGCCCGCAGCCGCGAGGGCATCGCGACCGCCACGCTGTACCCGCGCAGGCGGCAGAAGACCAGCGCCGGGCTGCCGTTCCGTGCGGACACCGAGGCGACCTGGCGCACCTCCTACATCTGGGAGGGGCCGTGACGGCACCGGCTTACCGAAGGCGCGACGCCCAGGCGTCACCACCAGGCTCCGGCTTCAGCGTGCCGGAGTGGCTCGGCGACGTGTTCCGGCTCGTGGCCCTCGACCTCCGCCAGTTCTTCGACAACCGGCTGTACGCCGTCTCCACCTTCCTCACGTCCGTGTCGATGGTCCTCGCCTTCGGCGCGGCCACGGACCAGATGGACAGCCCCACCACTGACGCGGCCAACTTCTTCGACTTCGTGTTCCCCGGCATCCTCGCCGCGGGCATCATGTTCAGCTGCACGTACTCCGTCGGCTACACGATCATCGTCGACCGGAACCGGCGCACCATCGAGGACCTGATCCTCTCGCCCCTCTCGTACTCGGGGTTCCTCCTGGCGCGGTTCGTCGGAGTCACCCTGAAGTGCCTCTTCCAGTTCGCCGCGGTCCTGCTCCTCGGCCTCCTGGTGTTCGACGCCGCCGTCGACTCCGTGCCGCTCGCCACCCTCGCCTTCGTCACCGGATGTCTGGCGTTCGCGGGGCTCGGTGTGGTCGTGGCCACCTTCTCCAACGAGATCTCGTTCCCCGCCGTCGTCAACATCATCGTCATCCCGCTCATGTACTTCGCCGGTGTCTTCTTCCCCCTGCAGAACCTGGGGTGGGTGGGCGACGTCATGGAACGGCTCCCGCTCTCCGTCAACGTCGAGCTGTTCAGGGCGGCCACCGGGCAGGGCCCGTCGCCGTCGGTGGAGACCATCGTCCTGGCCGTCGCCTACGCCGTCGTGGCGGTGGGTGTGTCGGCGTACGCCTTCAGACAGAGGATCGGCCGTGGCTAGCGCACACGACAACCGCGTCCCGGTGCTCCAGGTCTCCGGCCTGGCCTACCGCGTCAGCCCCGAATTCGGCCTTCAGGACATCGGGTTCGACGTCGGGGCGGGTGACGGCGTCGCGATCATCGGGTCCAACGGCGCGGGCAAGACCACCCTCATCAGGCTCATCGCCGGGCTGCTCAAACCCCGGGCCGGCGACGTGCGGGTGTGCGGTACCGAGGCCAGGCGCTGGGGCAAGGTGAGCCGCCACATCGGCTACGTACAGCAGTCGAAGGAGCTGCCCGACGGAGTGACGGTCGAGGCGTACGTACGCCATCAGCTCCGCCTGCACCGGGCCGATCCCGCCCGGCTGCCCGAACTCCTCGCCCTGGCCGATCTGGAGAGCTACGCCGGGCAGTACGTGCGGACGCTGTCCGGCGGCAGCCAGCGCAAGCTGCACATCATCACGGCCGTCGCGCACCGCCCCGACCTGCTGATCCTCGACGAGCCGACCTCGGGCCTCGACCCCGGCGCCCGGCAGACGCTCCTCGAACTGCTGGCCAACCTGAAGAAGGACGGCGTCGGCGTGCTCTACGCGAGCCACCACCGCCAGGAACTCGACGCCCTGGCCGACTCCGTCGTCGTCCTGCACAAGGGCCGGCAGGCCAAGGGCGCCTCGCTGGACGACATCGCCCGCTCGGCGGGCAACCCGCGCCTCGCCCTCGAAACGTATCCGGACGCCGACCCCGGACCGCTCCAGAGCTGGTCCGAACGGCTCCTCCAGAGCCACGAAGGCGTCCGGGCGGTCCGTCCGACACGCACCGGCGCCGACATCGAACTGCCCGACGGCGAGCACCCCGAGGCGCTCGGAGAGATCGTCTCGCTCGCACACGCCGAAGGCATCGGGCTCCGTGCCGCCTTCTACCACCGGGCCACTCTCGCGGAGATCGTCCGGACCATCGCCCACCACGAAGGACTGGGAGAGAGCTGATGAGCATCACGACGACCAGCATGCCGTTCTGGAAGGAATATCCGGAGCGGGACAGCGAGTGGGTCAGGCAGTACCCCACCAAGCACGTCATGGTCACCGAGGAGGAGGTCTTCACCACCAAGCCGATGGGTGTGTACATGCACATCCCGTTCTGCAACCGGCTCTGCTTCAGCTGCCCGTACATCAAGTTCCAGACCGAGCGCGACCTGACCCTGGCCTACCTCGACGCCCTCAAGGCCGAGATCACCAACTACGCGAACCGGCCCTACATCCAGGACCACACGATCACCCTCGGCTACATCGGCGGCGGCACGCCGACCTCGCTGACCGCCCAGCAGCTCGACGACCTGCTCGGGCACCTGCACAGCAGCTTCAACTTCGCGCCCGACGCCGACTTCTCCATCGAGACCACGCCGATCGACATCACCGAACGCAAGGCGAAGGTGCTGCTCGAACGGGGCGTGCGCCGCATCAGCCTCGGTGTGCAGACGTTCGTCGAGGAGGAGCTGAAGAACCTGGGCCGCCCCAGCGACCCGGAGATGCTCAAGGCCAGCATCCGCCTGCTGCAGGCGGCCGGCTTCGAGAACATCAACATCGACCTGATGCACGGCATCAACGGGCAGACCATGGAGGGCTGGGAGCACAGCCTCGACGTGGCGATCGACCTCGGCGTCACCTGCGTGTCCTTCTACACGTACATGGAGTTCGCCCAGGTCTCCACCAAGCGCCGCAAGCTGCCGCCCGTCCCGGACCGCCAGACGGTCGACGACATGTTCTTCTTCGCCGCCGACAAGCTCACCAAGAACGGCTTCCTCGGCTACTACGGCGACTGCTTCGCCAAGCCGGGCTTCCAGCCCAAGTACGGCGAGACGTCCTGGAGCGAGGACATCCCCATCATCCCGCTCGGCCCCACCGCCACCGGCCACCTGCGTGAGCACTGGTACTTCAACGAACCCGACATCGGGCGGTACGTCCAGACCGTGCGGGAGGGCCGTCTGCCCATCTCGATGGGGCGGCACATCCCCAAGCCGGAGGCCATCCGCAGGTCGATGGTGCTCGGCGTCAAGGCGGGCCGGGTCAACCGCGAGCGCTTCATGCGGCTGCACGGCGTGGACTTCATGGAGATGTTCGCCGACGAGATCTCCGACCTCGTCGAGAAGGGCCTCGTCGAGGTCAAGGACGACGGCATCGAGGTGACGGGCCCCAAGGGCTGGTACTACCTCGACAACATCTCCAAGGCGTTCTACTCCCCGGAGTTCCGCCGCTATCCGCAGCACCTGGGGGCCGACATCACCGGCTTCATCTCGCCCCAGCGTGCCCTTCCCCTCGCTGTTGTCAACGCTGGTTCCGAAGGAGGCTGCAATGACTGTTGAGGCGCCGCTGCTGGACCTCGCCGAGCGGGTCCCCCTGACGCAGCCCTACACCGACATCGAGGCCGTCCGCGCGTACGACCTCGGCATGCGCCGCTCCGCCCTGATGGCGTACAAGCGCCCGACCGAGCGCATCCTGGCGGCCCACCGCGAGGGCATGACCGACTTCGTCGACATCGGCTTCAACACGGGACTCCTCTCCCTGCACGTCTCCGGGCGGCTGCCCGAAGTCGCCGTGTCGGGCGTGGAGGAGCACAACAACCTCGTCGACGTCGCCGAGGACAACCTGACGCTGTGCGTCTGGGCCAACACGGCAGGGGACGTCGAGTTCGAGCACTCCAAGCTCAGCCGGCTTCCCTTCGCCGACGACTCCGCGGACATCGTCTACTCGTTCTCCTCGCTGCACCGCTGGCGCCGCCCCGTGGAGACGCTCAAGGAGGCCGCGCGCATCTGCAAGCCCGGCGGGACGGTCCTCATCGAGGACGTGAACCGGCTGGCCGAAGAGGGGCACATCACGTTCATCCTCCAGTTCGTCAAGGAGGGCGGCGAGCAGTTCATGCGCTCGCTCAAGGCCGCCTACTCGCCGGAGCAGATCCGGGAACTGCTGCACGAGGCCGGGCTCGACGACTGGCACGTGGTCGAGGAGGACCTGGGCCTCGTGATCTCCAACCGCCCCGTCGTTCCGGTGAGCATGTGATGGGCCGACTCAAGATCGCGGTCGTCCAGATGGAGTCCAAACTCGGGCGGGAGCCCGCAAACCTGCGGCGGGCCGAACGCTACGTCAAGCAGGCCGCGGCCGAGGGCGCGGGCCTCGTCTGCCTCCCGGAGGCCTTCCTCACCTCCGGCAACATCCTGGAGGTCGCCGACGTGGCGGTCACCATCCCCGGCGACGCCACCGACCACCTGTGCCGCCTCGCCGCCGAGCAGGGCGTCCACATCGTCGCGGGGCTCCTGGAGCGGGGCGAGGACGCCGCGTACTACAGCACCTCGGTCCTCATCGACCGCACCGGCGAGCTGCGCGGCACCTACCGGCGCGTGCACCGCCACGAGCTGGAGAGCCGCTACCTGTCCGGTGGCAGCGAGTACCCCACGTTCGACCTCGACATCGGGCGGATCGGCCTCATGCAGGGCTACGACGTGAACTTCCCCGAAGTGACCAGGGAGTACCTGCGCCGCTCGGTGGACATCGTCGTGTGCTCCGCGCTGGTGCCGGACATGTTCACGTACCTGGTCGACATGCGACTGCCGGTGCGGGCGGTCGACGGCGAGTGCGTGCTCGCCTTCGCCTCCGGCGTCGGCAGCAACCTCTACGCCGGCTTCGGCTACATGGGGCGCAGCCAGATCCTGGCCGACCCCCTCTTCCTGGAGTCGGAGCGATTCGACTTCGAGGACGGCGACGAACGCATGGTGCTGCTCGCCGAGGGCGAGGGCGTGGGCGTCGTCGAGGTCGACATCGACCGGATGCGCCGCTACCGGGACAAGGCAACACTGCGGGGCGACGCCCAGCCTGGCACCTACTGGCGGCCGGTCACCGACGCCGCCACGGCACCGGCCACGGCGTCCCTCCATACGTAGGAGCGTTCAATGCGAGTCCTCCTGATCTCCACCAACAAGATCCGCGTTCCCCGTCCCGCCCTGCCGATCGGCATGGCCTACATCGGCGCCGCCGTCAAGAAGGCCGGACACGAGGTCGACGTCCTCGACCTCCTCTGGGAGTCGCGCGAGCTCAAGGCCGTGCGCGAGAAGCTGACCTCCACCACCTACGACGTGGTGGGGATCGCCGTCCGCAACCTCGACAACCTCACCTTCGTCGACCCGATCTTCTTCGGCCCGCTCACCGAGAAGATCGTGCAGTGCGTCCGCAAGTACACCGAGGCCAAGGTCGTCCTCGGCGGCTCCGGCTTCTCCGTCGAACCCCTCGCCTTCTTCGAGTACGCCCAGCCCGACTTCGGCATCGCCGGCGAGGGCGAGGTCGGCATGGCGCAGCTGCTGCAGTACCTGGAGGTCGGCGGGTCGCTCGACACCATCTCCGGCCTCTGTTATGTCGACGACGAGGGCCACTTCGTCCACAACCCGCCCAACACGGGCTTCGACATCGGGGCGCTGGTGCCCGACCGGTCCCTGTACGACCCCCGCTACTTCGAGGAGGGAGTCTCCGCGGCCTCCGACCTCACCCGGGACACCCAGCCCGCCATCGAGACGCTCCAGACCAAACGCGGCTGCAAGCTGTACTGCTCCTACTGCATCATCCGCAAGACGGAGGGCAAGGGGAACCGCTTCAAGGAACCGGCGGCGGTGGTGGACGAGATCCAGCGGGCGATGCGGGAGAACCCGGAGGTCAAGGAGTTCGAGATCGTCGACGCCACCTTCAACTTCCCGCTCGACTACGCCGCCGACGTGTGCAACGAGATGGTCAAGGCCAAGCTCGACGTCCCCTGGTACTGCCAGCTGACACCCAACGCGGTCACCCCGGAGTTCATCGAACTGCTCGCCGCGGCCGGCTGCATCCGGGTCGACCTCGGCACCGACGCGTTCACCGACGAGGCCCTCGCCGACCTGCTCAAGGGCTTCGACCTGGCCCGCGTCGTCGAGGTCGACCGGTGGTTCACGGCCAGCAGCATCGAGCACACGCACTGCGTCTTCCTTGGCGGCCCCGGGGAGACCTCGGCGGCGCTGCGCGAGTCCATCGACTTCACCGAGCGCTACCTCAACCCCGCCCAGATCTACGCCAACCTCGGCATCCGCATCCTCAGCGGCACCAAGCTCCTGAAGCAGGCGGTGAAGGCGGGCATCATGGAGGATGGCCAGGGCACCTTCGTCCCCGCCTACTACGTCGAGCCCGAGATCGTGCGAGACCGGGACACCCTGGACTTCGTGCGCAACGCCTACCTCAGCCACAAGAACTGGTACCTGTGGTGGGGGCTGCGCGGCCAGACCCTGAGCGAGCGCGCCCAGTACTCGGTCGAGACGGTCGCCGAGATGCAGCGCGAGTACACGTACGCGATGGCGGGCAAGCCGCGGCTGCGGCCCGCCCGGCCGAAGGCCAAGCCGGTGGCCCTCACGCTCGGGACGCCCGCATGAGACCCGAAACCGCGGCCACCGCACTGCGGGAGCTGCTCGCACGCCACGCGGACCCCGCGTTCGCGGACAGGATGCAGCGCTACTTCCCCGCCCCCGTCCCGGCGCTCGGTGTGGGCAACCGCACCGTCGCCGACCTGACGTACCGCTGGGTGGGCGACCATCCGGACCTCTCGCCCGCGGACCGGCTCGCGATCGCCGACACGCTCATCGGGGAGTCCGCGCACCACGAGGAGACGCTCGCCGGCTTCGCCCTCCTGCACAAGGCCGCCAAGAAGCAGCTGGGCGGCGAGCTGCTCGACCACGCCCGCACCTGGCTCGACCAGCACGTCACCAACTGGGCCCAGTGCGACGACCTGTGCCTCAAACTGCTCTACCCCTACCTCCTCGGTCACCTCGACGAGATCCCCCGGACCCGGACATGGATCCACGGCGGCCCATGGGCCCGGCGGGCCGCCAACGTCGCGGTGGTCAAGTTCGTGCGCCGGACCGTGGGCAGGACCGTCTACGAACTCCCGGTCAGCCATGTGTTCGACAACTGCACCGCGCTCATGGCCGACGACGAGTTCTACGTCCAGAAGGGCGTGGGGTGGCTGCTCAAGGTCACCGCCCAGGTCCATCCGGAGGCCGTCGACGAGTACCTGCGGACCTGGCACGGGCGGATGCGGCGGGACACGTTCAGGTACGCGCTCGAAGGGATGAGCGCCCACGACCGCTCCGTACTCATGGCACTCAACGGAGGTGTGCGCGCATGAGCGATACGAACGGCTACGTGCACCGGCCCGGCATCCACAGCGAGAGTGCCTGCCAGCGCAACGTCCTGGCCGCCGCAGGGCACGACATCGACGAGCACGTCATCTTCGGGCTCGACGGCGGCTTTGGCTTCTCGTACTTCCCCACCCGGGGCAACACGCCCGACATCGTCGTCGGGAAGCAGGTGGTCATGCCGCTGCGGGCGGCGCGGCTCCTCGGCGTCGAGGTCCAGGCGCACACCCCCAAGTCCGCAGCGGGCCTCGCCGCGCTCCTCGACGCCGTGCCGGCCGTCACCACCCGCGTCGACATCGGGCTCATGCCGTACTGGGGTCTGGAGGGCAGGGCCTCGTTCGGCGGCTACTTCGTCAACGTCGTCCGGGCGACGGGTCAGGGTGAATTCGAGGTCTCCGACCCGGCGTTCGACAGCAGCGTGCGGGTGAGCGCCGACGACCTCAACGCGGCACGCTCCAGCCGGAGTTCACCGCCGCTCAACCCCGACTGGCGGACCTACACCTTCGGCGCGCCGCGCAACTCGCCCCGGCTCGACCTGGTGGGGCCCGTCGCCGTGCGCACCCTGAGCCGGGAGGTGCTGAGGCCGGGCAGCCGGAGCCTGGGCATCCCCGCCATGAAGGTCCTGACGACGACCGCCCCCTCCTGGCCGGCGAACAAGCGCGGCGAGGTGGAGGACGTCGACCTCCAGGGCAACGTCATCACCACGAGCGCGCTGGCCAGGCAACTCCTGCACCTGGGACGCCAGATCGAGTCCTTCGGCACGGGAGGCGGGATGTTCCGTCCCGTGATCGCCCGGTTCCTCAGCACCGTCCACGAACACTGCGACAACCCCAGGTACGCGGAGGCGGCCGACCTCTTCGGCCAGAGCGCGGAGCACTGGACGGGGCTGGGGAAGGCGCTCCTCGCCCGCAGCGCCTGCGCCGACGACGCCGAGCTGAAGAGTCTCGTCGACGAGGTCGTCACCTCGGTCCGCGCGTCCATGGATCTTGAGAAGCGGGCCCTGGCCGGCCTGACCACCGTGTAGGAGAGACATGGACGCCGACGAAGAGGCCCTGAAGCAGGGGCCCACGATGTGGAACCAGTACGTACGACGGCGCAGGGCCGAGGGCCACCGGGCGGATCTGCGCGGCGCGCACCTGTCGGGCGCGGACCTGAGCGATACCGACCTCGCCCACGCCGACCTGCGCGGAGCCGTGCTCTGCGCGTCGTACCTGATGTCAGCCGATCTCCGCGGCGCCGACCTCGACGGCGCCGACCTGAGCGAGGCCTACCTGATCCGCGCGGACCTGGTGAACTGCCGCCTCGTCGGAGCCGACCTGGACGGCGCCGACCTCAGCGGAGCCGACCTCACGGGCGCGCACCTCGACCCCTCGTTCACGCGGTCACAGGTCATCTCCGACTACCTCACCATCTGGCCGTCGAAAGGCAAGGAGAGTCATCAATGATCGTCCTGGGCTACAACGGATTCGGCAAAGCCGAGGAGCTGTTCGCACGCCTCTACCGGGCGACCGGCATCGACCGTCACCTGCTGTTCGGCCATGACTCCGGGGCGGCCCTGATCGTCGACGGCGAGCTGGTGGCGGCGGTCGAGGAGGAACGGCTCATCCGGGTGAAGAAGACGTCGAGGTTCCCCGCCGACGCGGTGAGCTGGTGCCTGGAGACGGGCGGTGTCACCCTCGACGACGTCGACGTCGTGGCCTTCTCCTGGCAGTTCTCCGACGACGTCATGGACAAGATGATCGCGGAGATCACCGAGGACGGTACGGCGAGCCCGGCACAGAAGTTCTCCCGCCTCGAGCGCCTCGCCGAGACCTACGCGGCCCTGTTCAGCGAGGAGGCGATCCTCGCCGACTTCTTCGAGCACACCGGCCACCGCCTCGACCCGCGGAAGCTGAAGCTGGTGCCCCACCACCTCGCCCACCTCATGACCGGCTACCACCTGGCCGGTGGCGGCGACACCGCCTTCGTGGTCAGCGACGGCCGGGCGGAGTGGCTTTCGGCGATCATGGGCGAGGTACGGGACGGCGAGGTGCGGATCCTGGACGACGTGAGCATCGACTCGCGGCACTCCCTGGCCATGCTCTTCTCGGTGGTCACCAGGTACCTCGGCTTCATGCCGAACAACGACGAGTACAAGGTGATGGGCCTGGCCGGCTACGCGCCGCCCCCCACCGAGAACCCCTTCCTGGAGCACGTGGTCGAACTGCTGCCCGACGGCACGTACGCGATCCCGTACCCCGCGAGCGCCGTCCCCGCCTACTACGCCCTGTTCGACCGCATCTTCGACGCGGGCCCCTCGCAGCGGGAGGACTTCGACTTCCGCGTACGGGTCGCGAGCGCCGCCCAGCAGATGATCGAGGTGGTGACGGCCGCGCAGCTGGGGGTGCTTGAGCGCCGGAGCGACCTGCCGCGGCTGGTCTTCGAGGGCGGCCTCGCACTGAACTGCGTGAACAACACCAAGCTCCTTGAGGGCTCACGCTTCACCGACATGGACGTGAGTTTCGGGGCGTCCGACGTCGGTGTGGCGCTGGGCGCCGCCCTGCACGCGAGCCGGGAGGCGGGTGACGATCCCCGCCCCGGCAAGTCCCCCTACCTCGGACCCGAGTTCGACCGCGACGACATCCTGGCCGCCCTCGACAAGTTCGCGCAGCAGGTCGAATGGCGCGAGGTCGACGCCGGGCGGGTGCCCGCCGAGACCGTCGAACTCCTGCGGGACGAGAACGTCGTCGGCTGGTTCCAGGGACGGATGGAGTACGGGCCGCGCGCCCTGGGCAACCGGAGCATTCTCGCCAATCCCCGCTTCCCCGGCATCAAGGACCTGATCAACGAGCGGATCAAACAGCGGGAGCAGTTCAGGCCCTTCGCCCCCGTCGTTCTGGAGGAACGCGCGTCCGACGTCTTCGAGACCGGCAAGAAGGACTCCTCGCCCTACATGACGTTCGTGTTCCCCGTGCGCCCCGAGTACCAGGAGCTGATCCAGGGCGCCTGCCATGTGGACGGCACGGCCCGCATCCAGACGATCAACGAGGACAGCAACCCGAGGCTCGCGCAGGTGCTGCGCCGGTTCAACGAGCGGACCGGGGTGCCGTGCCTGATCAACACGTCGTTCAACGTGGCGGGAGAGCCGATCGTCTGCTCACCCGTGGACGCCATCGCCTGCTTCCTGAACACGGAGATGGACCACCTCGTACTCGACAACTTCTTCGTACGGCGCTCCACGGAGGCGTGAAACGGGAGGGCGCGGGGCGGGCGCGGCCGATGAGCGTGACATCCTCAGGATTCGCCCTACGGTAGGTGGCCGAGCCGCCACACCGGTGCGATGAACCGCTCGGCCGTGGGCTCACCGCCGCTTGCCGCCGCCTCCCGGGACTGAGCCGACCAATGCCATCAACACTGTCAACATCATCAACCTCGGCCACGCCGAACTACGACGTGAAGAAGGACAAGGACCTGCGGGGCCTGTACACCGCGAAGAAGAAGTTCGAGGTCGTCGACGTGCCGGCCATGACGTTCCTCATGGCCGACGGGGAGGGCAGCCCGAACACCTCGCAGCTGTACCGGGACATCGTGCAGGCGCTGTACGCGACCGCGTACGCCGTCCGGGCCCTCGCCATCGACGAACTCGGCAAGAAGCACACGGTCGGCCCGCTCGAAGGACTGTGGTGGGCCGACGACCTGCAGGCCTTCACGACGTCACGCGACGAGGACGGCTGGCAGTGGCGCCTCATGATCGTCCAGCCCGACTGGATCACCGGCGAGCTCTTCGCCGAAGGCCGGAAGCGGGCGATCGACAAGAAGCACCTGACCGCAGGCGACCGCGTCCGCCTCGACGAGTTCCACGAGGGCAAGTCGGTCCAGGTCCTGCACACCGGCCCCTACAACCAGGAGGGCCCCACGATCGCGCGCATGCACGACGAGTTCATGCCACAACAAGCCCTCAAGCCCCGCGGCAACCACCACGAGATCTACCTCTCCGACGCCCGGCGCACGGACCCATCACGCCTGCGCACGATCCTGCGCCAGCCCGTGGAGCCTGCCGGGGGCTGACGTCTGCTGTCCTGGGCCGTGCGGGGCAGGGCTCGTGTGGGCCCCGTCGCCGGAGGCCTTCGAGGAGGCGCGGCGGCGCGACGTGCCCGTTCTGCTCTCGGTCGGGTACTCCGCGTGCCACTGGTGTCAGTGAACTCGCGAAACCAGTAGTCGGCGGTGCTCACACCTCTCTGGTGGTCACGCGGTTCCCGCAGGGCTTCGACCAGTCATCGCGGTCAAAAGTCAGGACGATCACGGGGCTGGGGCACGGAGCGCGAGTGCGGCGATCGCGTAGTTGTGCCCATGGAGTCCCCTGCGTCCCGAAGCAGCGTCACTGCGGAAAGCGAGCCCTCCTGGTTGACCGGTTCCACCCGCAGCTGAGAGAGCACCCACTTCAAGCACACCAGATCGGTCTTCCCAAGCGCGGCTTCGACGATGGTCAGCGCCGAGACGAGGACGCGGCGCGCCGCTCGGCATCCCTGGCGCTTTTCGTCCCCGAACAGCTCGCGACAAGCGGTTTCGATCTCCTGCTCCGTGAGCGCGCCGTGCTCTTCCTCGTGGGCCGCGACGATCTCGGCGAACCTGTCCATGGCGAGCTGGTGCCTGACGGCTTCCGTGATGTAGGTGGACAGTCCGCGACGACCGGTTCAAGAGCGGAGCTCGGTGACCAGCTCGGCGGGCATGGACACGGACATGTTCTCGGTGGTTTCGGGGCTTCGCCGAACCACATTTCTTGCGACGAGAAGCGTCCGAGGTGCGTCACTCACTGGTTTTCGCACAAGCGGCCGGAGCGCGTCGCCAGGGCATGAGAAGCGATCTGAGGACACACAGAGTGCGAGACGCATGTATGCAACTGTTGTGAGTCGAGGTGGTGACCTCCGTTTTACGGTCGTGAGCTCCGGGCTAGGCTCGACGAATCGCACTTCAATTCGGCACGACAGGTTCTGGGGGACGACGTGGGTGCTGTACGGGCCTGGATGGTACGGGCCGGAGCGGACGGTGACCGGGAGGACGTCTGCATTTCCATGGGCTTGACGATCGCCGGCTGGCCCGAGGTCGGTGACCTCACGAGCTGCATGACGCCGGAAGACCTCAAAGCCGAGCTCGCCAAGGCGTACCCCCGTGAGAACCCACGCGTCCTCGGGAACTGGCGCGGGCAACTGTGGCGTTTTCGCGCCGCCATGTCGCCTGGGGATCTGATCGTCCTGCCACGCAAGGCGGGTGACGTCGCCATTGGACACCTTACGGGTGACTACCAGTTCGATGCAGAGGCTACTCCGGGACTCCAGCACGTGCGCCCTGTCACCTGGAAGCGCACCGACGTACCGCGCGCGGAGCTTCGCGCCGACCTGCGTGCGACGCTTGGCTCTCTGCTTACAGTGAGCCAGCTGCGCCGCTTCGATGCCGTGAATCGTCTCACCCTGCTTGCGGCGGGTAACTCCGATCCGGGAAATCCTGACGCCCCGGCTGACCTGCGGCTGCTGGAGGGACCTGCCGAGTTGGCCGCCAAGGTCGCCGAAGCCCCGTCTGGCATGCCGGTGAAACTGACCGTACGCGACCTGCTCAGCATCTGGGACTTCGTGAGTCGCTCGGGCAAGGCGACGGCCACCATTCGCCGGGATCTGGACGAGCTCGGTCTCGCAGTTGTCCCTCCTCTCACCGAGGTCCCGTCGATCGATCACATCGTCCGCGTCGTCCCCATCGGCTTGGCTCCGGAAGCAAAACGGCAATCGTTGGGCGAAGAGACCGTCAACCTGGAGCTGGAGCCCGAGGAAGGAGATGAATCCGCGGAGGATCTTCTGGTCAAGGAGGAGGCGGGCTCCCCGGACACTGGCGACATCGGCCTGACCGCTGTCGGAGCCGTGGAGAGTGAGAGTGGCGACGATGACGAAGAGTCAGCTCGTCCGGCGCCTGTGCTGGTGACTGTGGGGAGGCTGTCCTCGGCACGCAGTGAGCTGAAGACCGTCAGGCTCACCGACCCGCTCAGCCGAGCGGTGGAGCTTCTGTCCGAGAGCGCGTACGACCAGCTCCCGGTCCTCGACGACGACGGTCACTTGTGTGGCTCCGTCACCTGGCGGGAAATCGGTGCGACCAACCGCCCTGCCACCGCGCTGGTCAGAGACGCTGCTGTGCTGAAGGTTCGGTCTATCCGTACCGACGAGCCCATGGTGGACTGCCTGGCCGACGTGGCCGACCACGGCTGCGTTTTCGTGATAAATCCCGACGGTAGCCTCTCTGGGATCGTGACCGGTCACGACTTGGTCCACAGGTTCGAGCAGGAACTGCGCCCCTACGCCCTTATCCAAGAGCTGGAACTCCGCCTGCGCCGAGCGCTCAGGAAGGCTCTGATGCAGGTGAAGGGGACTCGTGGTGAGTATGGCCTCCCCGGCGATCCCACAAAAATCGTCAAGCTCGCCCATCAGGGCATGAACTTCTCCGACTACATCGCATTGCTCAAACGGGATGATGTATGGCAGGCCACAGGTTGGCAGTTCCCGCAACAGAGCTTCGCCGACCGTATGGACCGGGTTCGAAAAATCCGTAACGAGACCATGCACTTCCACACCAGTGACGATGACCGCATCAACGCGGTCAAGGAGATCCAAGTCGCTCTGCAGATGCTCAAGACCGTTCAGCCGCAAGCCTGAGGGCACGGCAGGTCCAGCGCTGCCGCACTCCGGGGCTGCTGTTCCGGGATACCGACGATGTTGATGCAGTCATTCTCCCGTGTCGACTTTTAGCAGTGGAAACGGGTGACACCGGAACATGGAGTGCGACTCGCCCCTGCGGCCAAAGGTGTCATACGTGTGCCTGGCGAGGCCCGGTGCTACCGCTCCGTACGGCGCAGGAACTGCCAGCCCAGTACGGCCAGGGCCAGCGTCTGCCCGACAGAAGCGAGCACGAGCAGGGGCTGAACGACGGGAGAGCACCAGAACGCGGTCGTACAGACCATGGGCAGGACCAGGTACGTGAAGAGGTCCACCGCAGTCTGAAGCCGCTTGCGCACGGTGCGGCCCGCAACGTTGCGGTGGTAGACCTCCCACTCGAACAGTGCACCTTGGGCCGAGGTGAGTTCCCCCAGGCGGGGGCCCAGCCGGTCGCGGACGTAGTAGCCGATCACCGAGATCTTCTCGTCGTTGACCAGGTAGGTCCAGCCCAGGATCAGACAGATCGCGGGGACGCAGAGCAGCAGTCGGGACCGTCCGCTCTGGGCGGTGATGGCCACGACCGCAGTGGCGGCGGCGAGCGTGAAGTAGAGCAAGTTGTCGCGGAACCCTATGCGGGTCTTCTGTTCCTCCTTGAGCCGGTCATACTCGGCCAGCAGGATTTGGCTCTCGGTGACGTCATCCGTGGAGGTCACAGGCGCTCCTCTGCTGAGTCCAGGATCAGCCGGCCACCTGGAAGGGCGCCAGGCTGTCGGGGCCGTGCCGTTCGATCCAGCTCTTCCCGTCCGCCGCTATCCCCTCCAGGAGACGGAAGGTGTGGGTGGAGCCGGCCGCGCTGAGGTTGATCTCGGAGATCTCCCGGGCATTCTCGGTCGGTGCCAGTTGATGGGCGTCGGCGTCCTTGACGCGGATCTTCCTGGCCGGTCCGTTGGCGAGGAGGAGCTCCAGGTCGTAGCCGATGTCGGCGTTCTCCGTCACCTGCACGGAGGTCAGCGCGTCGAACCGGTAGTTGCTCCGCTGCTCGTTCCTGCGCGTTGCGTCGGAGAAGTTGAACTCGGAGCTGATCTCGCGGATGCCGTCCTGGGTGAACAGGAACAGGCGGAAGACGTAGTGCGAGTACCGCCATGGGCCGCCTCGCACCCGGCCCCGTTTGTAGGAAGGAGCGGGGGCCACCAGGATGGTGTGGGTGATCAGGTCGCGCCAGGTGAGCCGGTGGTACCGGAGTGCCTCATCGACGAACGACGTCTTGTCGCAGGTGAGCCAGGTCTCCATCTCCAGTTCGCTGGGACGCGTTTCGTCCAGGAACGACTTCCACCGGTGGTAGGTGATCTGTCGGGCGGTCAGTTGTTCCTGGTACTCCCGGGTCTCCCGGACCAGCCGGTGCTCTTCACGCCGGACCTCCAGCCATCGGGAAGCAGTCGCGTGCCCGGACCAGGCCGCACCGAGCATGGCAAGGAACGCCCACAGCACCCGCGGTTGCCCGGCACCGGAGACCGCCGTGCCGAACGCGGACAGAGCCGCCGCGCCGAGAAGAGCGAGGGCCGCCACGGTCAGGGCCTTCGTCCTGACCGGAGTCTGGGCCTGGCGGTACTGATCGAACAAGGTGCCGTTGTTGTAGCGATTCCGGGCGTCCTCGGCGAGGTACCGGATCAGCCAGTCGACCCGCTCCACGCCGATCCGGCTCTCCCGGTAGAGGTCCGCGATCTCGGCGGCGAGACTGCCGCGGATCTGAACCGTGTGGGCGAGCCAGGCGTCCGAGGTGAAGCCGTGGGGCCTGCGAACACTGAAGTAGTGATCGAACGAATGGCGAACGCCCTTGGTGAACCCGTTCTCGGTGGACGTGGAGGCGGAGGCGGGAGCGTGCGGGTCCGGCGCGAGGGCCCCGGCCACGAAGCCCGGCCTGGACCGGCCCCACCACCGGACGCCGAAGCGGGCCGCGGTCAGGCCCGCGCCGAGCGCCACCGGTAACTCGACGATCGCCCGGGTTGGATCCGCGACCAGAGCCAGGGCCCAGAGGAACGCACTGCTGACGACGAAAAGGACCGCCCGGACAGGGAGGGCCGCCTTTGCGGCGGCAGCGGTGCTCGGTCGGGGCGGAGCGGCCCGCGCCCCGATGGGGGTGGGTGCGAAGTAGGCCCAGACCCGCCGGCTCCGGTCGTTGCTGAAGCGTTCTGCCCTGGCCCGTCCGAGGGTGTCCGCCCACAGGTCGTCCTTCAGCCCTCCGGTGAGCATGAGGTCGAGATGGCGGAGGATCGCGTCGTGCTGGCGGCGCGGCAGGTCCTGGAGCTGCTTGAGTACGGGGCCGGTCTCGCTGCCGGTGGTGCTGAGTACCGCCAACAGGTCGAAAGTGACGCGCAGGGCTTCCTTCCACCCGTCCTCGGGGTAGGTCCGTACGAGCCTGGAGGTGTAGCGCAGCCGCTGGACCTCTTCGGCGCTCAGGTCGTGGTGGGTGCGTGCGCTGAGCATGGCGAGCACCCAGTGGAAGCGCACCTCCGTGCCGTCGTAGCCGCGGACGATCGCATCGGTGATCATTTCTCGGGCTCGGCTGGGGACGCCGTCCTCCAGGAGCTGTACGCCGACCCGGTACTTCTCCTGCGGCGAGGCGTCCGGGTTGACGATGTAGACGTTGGAGTCGTGCACGGTCTCGGCCTGGATCCCGATGGTGGAGTTGTACGCGGCCGAGCTGTATGCGGCATCGTCGTCGGGGCTCATGCCAGATCACCGGCCGCGGCAACAAGGGGAGCCAGCGTGGCCACCAGTGCGGGGCACTCCGCGACCAGTCCGCGCAGCCTCTTGAGCGTCATGACCGTCCGCTTCGACGATCCAGGGGTGCGCTCCCCGGCCGACCGGAGAGCGGAGTCCAGATCGGTCAGGGCCTCCCGGTAGCTGTCCTCGTCGAGGGCGCCCTCGGTGCGGTGCCGCCCCAGCTGTTCGCGGAAACCGTTCAGTTCCGTGACCAGGTCCGTCGGGCCGGATGCCTTCGAGGCCGCGTTCATGTGGACACTGCTGCCCGTGACCGAGTCGGCCATAATGCCGACGGTGCTGTTGTGGACGGTGTTACTCACGCGCCGGTCGAACCGGTCGGCCGAACGGGCCCTGTCGTCCTCGGGCATTGCGGCCTCCTCCTGCTCGCCCACCAGCTCCACTGCCAACCGGATGGCGAACGCCGACGCGTTCGCCGCGGCCCGCGGTTGCCAGTTGCGGTCCTCCGAACTGTTCTTCGTGCCGTCCGCCCGGTCGCTGATCCCCCGGACGATGGCCACCGGCGCACCGCTGAGATGGCCGGCCTGGGCCACACCGGCCGCCTCCATCTCGATGGCGAGCGCGTCGTTGTAGTGCTGTCGGATCCACTTGGCCTCGGCCGAGATCCTCGAATTCTGGACGAGCTCACCGGCGGCGATCGCCCCGAAACGCACCTGTGGTCCGTCCTCGTGCCCGGGTGCGGGGTCCGCCCAGTCGTCCGAACGGGCCAGGTGCGAGGCGAGCTGGCTGATGCCGTGCGGCGCTTCCCACGCGCGGGGACGGGCTTTGAGCCCGTCGTCCTCGCTGGTCCCGCCGTGGTAGGCGTACACATGTGACGCCACCACCACGTCACCCAGCCTGGTGGCGTCCCACAAGGCGCCGGCGACTCCGACGAACAGCACGGCAACGGGCGAGAACTCCTGGATCGCGCGTTCTGCGATCACCGCGGCGGAATGGTTCCCCTTATTCGTCAGTCCGAGCGCGACACGGCACGATGTGCCCCGTACGGTGCCCGTTTCGAACCGGGTACCGCGCTCGTGGCGATGCACCTGAAGATCCGTCAGCCGTTGGCGCACAGACTGGTATTCCAGATTGAGGGCGGTGAGGATCACCACCGGGGCTTTCGGCATCTACTCCTCTTCCCCTTTCGCGTTCTCTTCCGTCGCAGCCGGCGCGGGTCGGATCAGCGGTGGAAACAGCACGGTGTTCGGACCGGCCCGGTACAACCGTGCGGGCCGCCCTCCCGTGGTCCTGCGGTCCGTGCCGGCGGGCACGATGAATCCCTTCGCGGCTTGGACCTTCCGATAGAAATTGCGGGTGTCGAGCGCGGTTCCCCAGACGGCCTCGTACACCTGCTGCAGCTCCGCGATGGTGAAGCTCTCTCCGCAGAACGCGGTGGCCAGTGCCGAGAACTCAATCTTGGTGCGCGCGCGTTCGATCCCGTCCGCGGCGATGCGCCGGTGGTCGAAGGCAAGGGCGGCCTCGCCGGACAGGACGGCTTCCGCGGGGACCCACGCGGCGTCGGCGGCATCCGTCCCCGCGACAGGGTCGGGCAGCCCCGGTGCGATCGCCAGGTGAGCCACGGAGACGACTCGGCCCCGCGGGTCACGGCCCGAGCTTCCGTACACGCCCAGCTGTTCCAGGTGCACGCAACCGGAGGTCAGGGCCGTTTCCTCACTCAGTTCGCGGTGGGCGGCGTCCAGGATCTCCTCGCCCTCGTGGCTCAGGAATCCTCCGGGCAGCGCGAGCATGCCCTGGAAGGGATCTTCGCCCCGCTCCACCAGGAGGACGTGCAGACGATTCTCCCGCAGCGTCAGGATCACGAGATCGACCGTCAGCAGGACAGGAGGTGGTGACCATGCGTCAACTGGCATGCCGTGCACGCTACTTCAGTTACTGTCACTTACACAAGAAGGAAGGTGGGGGGAGTCGACGCACAGTTTCGGAGGGGATGGAGCCGCCCATCACGTGATGGCCCACAAGTGCGGTTCGGCCGAGCGGGGCGGGCTCGTGAGGGTTTCGCCGGTCGCGCCGACCGCTTGAGAAGCTTCTCGTGACAGGCAACGTGCGAACCCAGTGGTCAGCGGTGCTCGTACCTCTTTGATGATCACGCGGTTCCCGCGGGGCTTCGACCAGTCGTCAGGGTCGGAGGTCAGGCGACGACAGGGGTCGGAACCCTGAGCGCGGGCGCGCGGCGTTGCTCCTCGTGGACCGTCGCGATCTTGCCGAGCCCGTCCATGGCGAGCTGTTCTGCGGTTGCCTGCGGGGGCCCTGCCGGGAGATCGGCCGGCCGGACCTGGGTGGCCGCCTCGCCTCAACCGCCGTGCTCGCGCAGAAGTTCGATCATGTTGCGGAGCATCGGTATCGCCGAGTCACCGACCTTGTCCTTGTCGTTGAAATGCATCAGCTCGTTGCGGATTTCGCGGAGCTCGTCGAGGCGGGCAATGAAGGACTTGCGGTCCAACGGCCAGCCCAGCTTGTCCCACTGCAGCTGATTGCCCAAGACCTGGTGGTAATCCCCATAGGACAGCTGATCGAAGGCGGCGAGCTTCCGGCGTCCGTCCGGATCGCAGAGCGCGACCACCTCTGCGAGGTCCAGACCTTCCGAGATGACACGGCGCAGGTGCCGGTCGAGGTCGCCGATGAGCAGGAACGGCCGGGCGGTGGCCCCGTATTCTGCGGCCACGTCAGCGATGGTGATGATGCCGGCGATCTGATTCGTCTGGTCCTTGACCAGGAGGAAGCCGAACCGCTCCAGTTCGGGCAGGACGTCGATCAGGTGGTCGGCATAGCTGACCGCGTGAGCGGCGACGATGGCATCGGAGAAGGGAGCCTCGGAGTTCGCGTAGCGCGCTCGGGCGATGGATTCCCAGGTGACGGCGCCTCGCAGATTCCGGGGTCCGCTCAGTACCGGCAGTTGCGAGTACCCGTTGAGCCGCATTTTGGTGAACACCTCCTCGAAGCTCGCTGAGGAGGACACCGACACAACCCCCTTGAGTGCTGAGGGCAGGTTGCCGACCGTCTGACCTTGGATCGGTTCCCCCTTGTCCTCCTCGTTGCCGGAAGGGGCAGCGAGCCTTGGGCTGTCGGATTCCCCCGGTTCCTCCTGCCCCGCCACCGGCCCCTGCTCGGTCGTCTCCTCCTCGTCCTCGGTGTCCCCGGAGGTGCCGGTCAGGGTGACCCGGTCGTCAATCCCCACGGCTGCGAAGTCCGGCACTGTGGACAGGCCGTGGTTGGCCAGCTCGGCGGCTACCCGCTCGGTGACCAAGTAGCCGCGCCGGGATGCCCCCCACCAGCCCAGCAGATCGCGGACGGTGAGTGTGACCGGGGCCTTGGCGTCCGCCTGCCTCCGGGCCTCCTTCAGCCGCGTGTGCCGGACGGCGGAGTCTTCCGCCGCGATGTCGCCGGAAGGCGGCAGCTCCGCCGCCGTGTCCAGGAGACTTTGCCTCACCTGGTCCAGCAGGGTGCCGTCGTCCAGTGCCCAGGCGGTCCACCCGTCATATGGGCCTCGCCCGGTGGCGGCAGCTGCGGCCGCCGAGGGGGATCTGAACCGCTGGCCGTCACTCAATTCGATTCTGCCGTCCGCGGATACCTGTGCTCGGTGCTCCTGCCCGAACCGCCGCTGCCGGAAAGTGAGGCGCGCCCCCGGGCTCAGCAGACCGGCGCGGACGAGGTCGGAAACCAGTACTCGCCGCCCTTCGATCAGGTAGGAGGCTCGCCCCAGTGACTCGTCCGCACTGCCGTCTGCCGCGTCATCGGTCACAGGTTTCTCCCGGTCGGCCTGCCTTGGAACGCTGTGATCATCGCAGAGCCGTGTCAGTCATCGGTGCGGATTCAGACGATTGCTTCGCCGGGTGTGGCCTGTCCTTGGCGGCATGTGCACCGTCCAGGTCGCGTACCCATGGGTCGCGAGGAAGGCCCCCTGTGCCGCCCGCTGCCGCGGAGCCCGCTCCGGAGCGGTGGAGGTCGGCCCGGCATCTGGACGACTTTTCCGTTCTCTATATGTCCCCAAGATCGACCGTGATGGAGAAAGGCGCCGTGGCCTTCACCGTGCCGATGAACATCTCGCCGTCCCTGTAAGCCCTGGTGGCGGCATCGAGAACGTAGGTGTAGACGATCGGGACACCGGTGGCGACCTGCTCGACCCGCCAGTAGAAGGGGATACCGGCCTTGGCGTACTGGTCCACCTTCACGATCCGGTCAGTGGTCTCCGAGCCGGGCGACACGACCTCGACGACCAGGAGCACGTGCTCGGGGCGGGTGGGCGTGAAGTCGATGGTCTCTGCCCGGTAGACGGTGACGTCCGGACGGCGGTTGGTGAGCGGAACGTCCTGCAAGCGGACGTCGAAGTCCGTGTCGGCGTTCCAGTCCGGGCCCGCGGCGGCGTCCAGGGCGTTGGCCAGGATCCGGGCCAGCCGGTTGTGGCGCTTGGAGGCGCTCGGGCTCACGACGATCATCCCGTCCACGATCTCGATGCCGGCGCACTGCTCCTCGGACCAGGAGTCGTACTGCTCCGCGCTGATCTGCGAATGCATCCACGCGGGCGCCACCATCTCGGCGGTCATGGTGTACCTCCTTCGAGGAGCCTCGGCAGGTCCAGCGGCACTGCGCCCAGCCTACTGTTCCGAGGTGCTGGGCCGCCCGACCCGGCAGTGGACGGAGTCGCCCGCCACGTGATGGCACACAGTGCAATTCGGCCAAGTGGGGCGGGCTCGTCAGGGTTTCACCGGTCGCGACAGGCGCTGTGAGAGGCTGGGTCGTATGAACCGGTTGGCTGGTGTGACCTCGCCTTATCTGCTTCAGCATGCCGACAATCCGGTCGACTGGTGGCCGTGGACGCCAGAGGCTTTCGAGGAAGCGCGGCGGCGCGATGTCCCCGTGCTCCTGTCGGTCGGGTACTCCGCGTGCCACTGGTGCCACGTCATGGCGCACGAGTCGTTCGAGGACGAGGCGACGGCCGCGCTCATGAACGAGAAGTTCGTGAACATCAAGGTCGACCGCGAGGAGCGGCCCGACGTCGACGCCGTGTACATGGAGGCCGTGCAGGCCGCGACGGGGCAGGGCGGCTGGCCCATGACCGTCTTCCTCACCGCCGACGCCGAGCCCTTCTACTTCGGTACGTACTTCCCGCCGGAGCCCCGGCACGGCATGCCGTCCTTCACGCAGGTCCTCGACGGCGTGCACCGCGCGTGGACGGACCGGCGCGGCGAGGTCGCCGAGGTCGCGGGCAAGATCGTGGCGGAGCTCGGCGAGCGGCAGCTCACCCACGGCTCCGGCGAGAAGCCCGGCGAGGACGAGCTGGCCCAGGCGCTGCTCGGCCTGACCCGCGACTACGACCAGGCGCACGGCGGCTTCGGCGGCGCGCCCAAGTTCCCGCCGTCCATGGTGATCGAGTTCCTGCTGCGGCACTACGCCCGCACGGGCGCCGAGGGCGCCCTCCAGATGGCCGCCGACACCTGCGAGCGGATGGCCCGCGGCGGCATCTACGACCAGCTCGGCGGCGGCTTCGCGCGCTACTCCGTCGACCGCGAGTGGATCGTCCCGCACTTCGAGAAGATGCTGTACGACAACGCCCTGCTGTGCCGCGTCTACGCCCACCTCTGGCGGGCCACCGGCTCCGGCCTCGCGCGCCGCGTCGCCCTGGAGACCGCGGAGTTCATGGTCCGTGAACTGCGCACGAACGAGGGCGGGTTCGCCTCCGCGCTCGACGCCGACAGCGAGGACCCGGCGACGGGTGAGCACGTCGAGGGCGCGTACTACGTATGGACGCCGCGGGAGCTGCGGGAGGTGCTGGGGGAGGCCGACGCCGAGCTGGCCATGACCTGCTTCGGCGTGACGGAGGAGGGCACCTTCGAAAAGGGTGCCTCGGTGCTCCGACTCCCCCGGGCGGAAGGCCCGTTGGCGGACGCCTCGCGGCTCGACTCCGTCCGGGAGCGGCTCCTCGCGGCGCGCGCCGGGCGGCCGGCGCCGGGGCGTGACGACAAGGTGGTCGCCGGGTGGAACGGCCTCGCGATCGCCGCGCTCGCCGAGGTCGGCGCGTACTTCGACCGGCCGGACCTGATCGCGGCCGCGGTGGGCGCGGGCGACCTCCTCGTACGTCTGCACATGGACGACCGCGCCCGGCTCGCCCGCACCTCCAAGGACGGCGTCGCGGGTGCCAACGCGGGCGTCCTCGAGGACTACGCCGACGTCGCCGAGGGCTTCCTCGCGCTGGCCTCGGTGACCGGGGAAGGGGTGTGGCTGGAGTTCGCCGGCTTCCTCCTCGACCACGTCCTCGCGCAGTTCGTGGACGCGGAGAGCGGGGCGCTGTACGACACGGCGGCCGACGCGGAGCAGCTGATCCGCCGCCCGCAGGACCCCACGGACAACGCGACGCCCTCCGGGTGGACGGCGGCCGCGGGCGCGCTCCTCACGTACGCGGCCCACACGGGCGCCGCCCCGCACCGCACGGCGGCCGAGCGCGCCCTCGGCATCGTCAAGGCGCTCGGCCCCCGCGTCCCGCGCTTCATCGGCCATGGTCTCGCGGTGGCGGAGGCGGCCCTGGACGGCCCCCGCGAGGTCGCGGTCGTCGGCGACATCCTCGGCGACCTGCACCGCACGGCCCTGCTCGGCACGGCGCCGGGAGCGGTGGTCGCCGCGGGCCCGCCCGGCAGCGACGAACTCCCCCTCCTCGCCGACCGCCCCCTGACCGACTCCCGCCCCACGGCCTACGTCTGCCGCGACTTCGTCTGCGACGCGCCGACGACGGATGCGGGGGAGCTCGCGGGGTTGCTTTCCCCGGCGGCGCGCCGGGTGACGTGACGCGGGCGGGCGGGGGGGGTTACCCGGGGGGGGAAGCCCCCCCCCCCCCCGGGGCGGGGGGGGCGCCCCGCCCCCCGCCCCCCGCGACCGGCACCCGCGCGCCGAAGCGCAGCGCGTGCTTGAGCGCGTGGAAGCCG
>NZ_JBHVYE010000011.1:0-5216 GCF_042881135.1 Streptomyces sp. NPDC058284 | reverse complement strand
TGCCCCCCGCGGCGCGGTGGGGTGGGGGGCGCGGGGGGGGTTCGTCCCCGGGGCGGGGGGGGGGGGGGGGGGGGGGGGGGGGCCCGCGCCCCCCCCCCCCCCCCCCCCCCCCCCCCCCGGCCGGTGCCGGAGAGACTGACGGTCTTCCCGCGCCGACCGGACGCGGGCCGGGACCGAGAGGCCAGCCATGCCAGCCATGTCCACCGCCGCAGCACACTCCACCCGCGCCGTCATAGAGGAACTGCTGCGCCGGATCGGTGAGGGCGACCCCGAGCGCATCGCCGAGCTGTACGCCGAGCGGGGTGACTGGAAGCTGGACTGGCCGGAGTCCGAGCACGGCAGGGCGGCCACGCCGTGGATCCGGCACCGCTCCACCCGGGCCGACGCGGCCGCGCACTTCCGCGAGCTCGCCGAGCACCATGTGCCGGAGCAGGCGGCGACCGAGGTCGAGCGCATTCTCGTGGACGGCGCCGACGCGGTGGTGCTCGGTGAGATCCGCCAGACGGCCCGGTCCACGGGGCGCCCCTACCGTGCGCGGTTCGCCCTGCACCTCACGGTGGAGGGCGGCCTCGTCACCCGCCACCACGTCTACGAGGACAGCCTGGCGGTGGCGCAGGCGTTCGAGGCGGGCAGGGGCGACGCCGCGCAAGAACGGTGAGGCTCGTCAGCTCCTCACCGGCACCCGGCACCCGGCACCCCGCACCCGGCTCCCGTCTCCCCGAACTCCGCCACCGCCCGCTCCACGATCGCGTCGAGCCGGTCGTGATGGGCGCCCCGCCAGAACACGCGGGCGCAGCTCCCGCACTGGGCGAAGACGTCGTACGTGCCGCGGGTGCCGCCCTCCAGGCGGTCGGCGACCTCTTCCTTCGTGGCCGGGCGGAGGGTGCCGTTGCAGGCGCTGCAGCGGGTCCAGGGGCGCAGGGCGGGGGCGAAACGGCCGAGGACGTCGCGGAGTTGGTCGTCGGGGCGGTCGCTGTAGACGTACGCCCCGGCCCACAGCTCGCGGCGCCGCAGCAGGCCCCGGTCGCGGCTCAGCAGGACGCGGCGCTCGGCCGCCGAGCGGGCGGCGAGGGCCGGGTCACCGATGTCCGTGCTCTCGTACGCCGTGTCGACGCCGAGCAGCCGCAGGCGCCGGGCCAGCGTGCCGAGGTGGACGTCGAGGAGGAAGCGGAGCGGGGCGCCGGGGACGCGCTGGGGGCGGGTCACGGCACGCACGTCGACGGTCTCGCCCGCCGCGGGGACGTGTCCGGCGGCGACCTCGCGCCCGTCCACCACGAGCGCGCCGACCTCGGTGAGCGGGACGCCGAGCGACTCGACGACGTGCCCGAGCGTGGACGCGCCGTCCGTGACCGCCGTGGTGGGGCCGCCCCTTCGCCCCTGCGGGACGAAAATCCCCAGCTCGGGGGCGAAACTGACGAGGATCTCCGGACCGTTCATGCCGTCAGGATGGCATGGACGGACGGCGGGTCACCGGGGATTTTCCGTGCCCCCGAAGCGGGCGCCTTCCGTCCCTGCGAAGCCGGCGGCCAGCATGTCCATCGTCCGGTCCACGAGCGCGGGCAGGTCGTCCTTGTGGTCGTGCTCCGCCCAGTACGCCGCGGTCTCGGTGAGCGCGCCGATCAGCGCCATGGAGAAGGTCCGCACCTCCAGGTCGCCGGGATCGCGGCCGGTGCGCTCCGCGATGACGCGGCAGAGGACGGCGCCGGTGACGGACATGCTCTCCATCATCCGCGAGCGCACGGCAGGCACCTCGGTCATCAGCTTCGTGCGCAGCCGTGCGACCTCAGGGTCCTCCGCGAAGCCGACTCCCACCGCCCGCCGCAGCACATGCCGCAGGGACTCCAGGATCGGCTCGTCGGTGGGCCGCTCCCGCAGCTCGCCCTCCAGGAGCGGGTCGAACTCGTCGGTGAGGACGATGTCCTCCTTGGTCGGGAAGTAGCGGAAGACGGTGGAGGGGGAGACCTCCGCGGCATCCGCGATCTGCTCGACCGTCGTCGTCTCGTACCCCTGCTCCCGGATCAGCCGGTACGTCGCGTCCCGGATGGCGAGCCGGGTCTTGAGCTTCTTCCGCTCGCGGAGCCCGGGCCGGGAGGCGGCCCCGGGGGCGGCCCCGGAGGCGGTCGCCGAGGTCTCGGCGGTGGGGATGCGTGCGGCCGTCATGAGCCTCATTGTCGGGCATCCACCGCCGCGGCCACCGGTGAAGCAGGGGGAGCCGGGTCAGCCGTGCTGGTACGCCACCAGGGAGATGCCGACGTAGTGCACGACGAAGGCCGCCAGCGTCAGTGAATGGAAGACCTCGTGGAAGCCGAAGAAGCGGGGGGAGGGGTTGGGGCGCTTGATGCCGTAGATCACGCCGCCCGCGCTGTAGAGCAGGCCGCCGACGACGACCAGGACGAGCACCGCGATGCCGCCCGTCCGCATGAAGTCCGGCAGGAAGAAGACGGCGGCCCAGCCCATCGCGATGTAGCACGGCGTGTAGAGCCAGCGCGGGGCGCCGACCCAGAAGACGCGGAAGGCGATACCGGCCGCGGCGGCTCCCCAGATGCCCCAGAGCAGCCACTGCCCCTTCGACTCGGGGAGCAGCAGCATCGTCAGCGGGGTGTACGTGCCCGCGATGATCAGGAAGATGTTGGAGTGGTCGAGTCTGCGCAGGACGCGGTCGGCTCTGGGTCCCCAGTCTCCCCGGTGGTACAGCGCGCTCACGCCGAACAGCAGGCAGGAGCTCAGGGCGAAGATGCCGCAGGCGAGCCGGCCGCGCGGGGAGTCCGCGAGCGCGGTGAGCACCAGGCCGGCGACCACCACCGCGGGGAACATGCCGGCGTGCAGCCAGCCGCGCATCTTCGGCTTCGCCGGAAGCGGCATGGCTTCCGGGGGCGGAACGAGTGAAGGCTCACCCGCGGGCTGCGAGTTCGCTTCGGGTGCAGACGCGGTCATGAGCGGCATCGTACCGAGGGGACCGTAAGTCGCACATCAGGCGGATGTATTCGCACGGCAAACGGTCAGGTCCGTACGACAAAGGGAATGCAAAGGGGCGGATCAGTGCCCTCGCACGCGTACCCGTACAAGTGGCGATGCTCACTCCGCTCAAGTGTGAAGCCCTCTGGACAGATGCGCGAACGCGTCGGATGATCAAATGAGTGCGGTCGGCACCGGATGAGCGCCAAAGTTCGTACACGTGAAGCGTCCGGGTCGCAGCCCCCACGGGGCATACATCCCAAAAACCCCTCGAATAGGAGCAATCGTGGCGCGCGACATCGCGGCTCCCCTTCTCGCAGAGCCCCTGGGCACTGCCCCGACCAACCACCAGGAGCTCGTCTCCTGGGTCAACGAGATCGCCGGACTGACGCAGCCCGACCGCGTCGTCTGGTGCGACGGATCCGAGGCGGAGTACGAGCGCCTGTGCGAGGAGCTCGTCGCCAAGGGCACCTTCAAGAAGCTCGACCCGGTGAAGCGCCCGAACTCGTACTACGCGGCCTCCGACCCCACCGACGTCGCGCGCGTCGAGGACCGCACCTTCATCTGCTCCGAGAAGGAGGAGGACGCGGGCCCGACCAACCACTGGAAGGCCCCCGCCGAGATGCGGGAGATCTTCGCGGGCGAGCAGGGCGTCTTCCGCGGCTCCATGCGCGGCCGGACCATGTACGTCGTACCCTTCTGCATGGGCCCCCTCGGCTCGCCGCTGTCCGCGATCGGCGTCGAGATCACCGACTCGGCGTACGTCGCCGTCTCCATGCGCACCATGACCCGGATGGGCCAGGCGGTCCTGGACGAGCTCGGCGAGGACGGCTTCTTCGTACGGGCCGTCCACACGCTCGGCGCCCCGCTGGCCGAGGGCGAGGCCGACGTGCCGTGGCCCTGCAACTCCACCAAGTACATCTCGCACTTCCCCGAGGACCGCGAGATCTGGTCGTACGGCTCGGGCTACGGCGGCAACGCCCTGCTGGGCAAGAAGTGCTACGCCCTGCGCATCGCCTCCGTCATGGCGCGCGACGAGGGCTGGCTGGCCGAGCACATGCTCATCCTCAAGCTCACGCCCCCGAAGGGCGAGAGCAAGTACGTCGCCGCCGCCTTCCCGAGCGCCTGCGGCAAGACCAACCTCGCCATGCTGGAGCCGACCGTCCGCGGCTGGACCGTCGAGACCATCGGTGACGACATCGCCTGGATGCGCTTCGGCGAGGACGGCCGCCTCTACGCGATCAACCCCGAGGCGGGCTTCTTCGGCGTCGCGCCCGGCACCGGCGAGCACACCAACGCCAACGCCATGAAGACCCTGTGGGGCAACTCGGTCTTCACGAACGTCGCGCTCACCGACGACAACGACGTCTGGTGGGAGGGCATGACGGAGGAGACTCCTGCCCACCTCACGGACTGGAAGGGCAACGACTGGACCCCTGAGTCAGGCGTCCCCGCGGCCCACCCCAACGCCCGCTTCACCACGCCCGCCTCGCAGTGCCCGATCATCGCGCCCGAGTGGGAGGACCCCAAGGGCGTGCCGATCTCGGCGATCCTCTTCGGCGGCCGGCGCGCCAGCGCGGTGCCGCTGGTGACGGAGTCCTTCAACTGGCAGCACGGCGTCTTCCTCGGCGCGAACGTGGCGAGCGAGAAGACCGCCGCGGCCGAGGGCAAGGTCGGCGAGCTGCGCCGCGACCCGTTCGCGATGCTGCCGTTCTGCGGCTACAACATGGGCGACTACATGGCCCACTGGGTCAAGGTCGGCGCGGACAAGCCCGACCAGTCGAAACTCCCGAAGATCTACTACGTGAACTGGTTCCGGAAGAACGCGGACGGCAAGTTCGTGTGGCCCGGCTTCGGTGAGAACTCCCGCGTCCTGAAGTGGATCGTGGACCGCCTCGACGGCAAGGCCGACGGCGTCGAGACCCCCATCGGCATCCTGCCGACGGCCGACTCGCTGGACACCGAGGGCCTCGACCTGGCCAAGGACGATCTGGAGTTCCTGCTCACGGTCGACAAGGAGGTCTGGCGCGAGGAGGCCTCGCTGATCCCCGAGCACCTCAACACCTTCGGCGACCACACGCCCAAGGAGCTGTGGGACGAGTACCGCGCGCTGGTGCAGCGCCTGGGCTGACGGCCCGCGCATTCCGGATGGGCCCCGCACAACGGCTTGAGTTCTAGTGGTCGTTGCAACACCCCAGCTCAGGGGACGCGATGGCCATCGATTACAGCAAGCGACGCAAGCCCGCAGGGCATGCTCCGCA
>NZ_JBHVYE010000010.1:123005-239633 GCF_042881135.1 Streptomyces sp. NPDC058284 | reverse complement strand
AACGCCCGGTTACATTCCGAACCCGGAAGCTAAGCCTCACAGCGCCGATGGTACTGCAGGGGGGACCCTGTGGGAGAGTAGGACGCCGCCGAACTAATTTTGAATGGGAAACCCCCGCACCTTATGGTGCGGGGGTTTTCTGCGTTCCGGGTACTTCAACCGAGGCTCAGGGTGTCGAGGCTTAGGGTCGGGATATGCGCTACGAACTGGTCATCTTCGACAATGACGGCGTCCTCGTCGACAGTGAGCCGATCTCCAACACCATCCTCGCCGGGTACCTGACCGAGCTGGGGCACCCCACCACGTACGAGGACTCCCTGCGGGATTACATGGGGGCCGCCATCCATCGCGTACACGATCTGATTCTTCAGCGCACCGGGCAACGGCTGCCCGAGGATTTCGACGACGTCTTTCACGGGCGGGTGTTCGCCGCTTTCGAGCGGGAGCTGCAACCCGTGGACGGGGCGGTGGAAGTGCTGGAGAAGCTGGCCAAGGACGGGGTGGAGTACTGTCTCGCGTCCTCCGGAAGCCATGAGCGGATTCGGGTCGGGCATCGGAAGACCGGGCTCGACAAGTGGTTCGACGACGGCCGGGTGTTCAGCTCTCAGGATGTGGGGCGAGGGAAGCCGGCACCCGATCTGTTCCTGTACGCCGCCGAGCGCATGGGGGTGGCTCCGGAGCGATGTGTCGTCGTGGAGGACAGTCCGCTGGGCGTGCGGGCCGCCAACGCCGCCGGGATGGACGTCCTCGGGTTCACCGCCATGACGCCGCCGGAGCGGCTCGTAGGCGCGACTGAACTGTTCGGGGATCTGCGGGACTTGGCCGACCTGCTCGTATGACGTGGGCCGGGGGTCGGCACTGACATTTGTCACCACCAGATCCGGATGATCGTTTCTATCGGTGGGCAGGGGCCGGCGGCGAAGCTGAGGTGGTCGCGAAGGAACGCGGCGGAACCGGGACTACGCAGCCCCAACACGGAGGAACACGATCATGACTCAGCTCGCCGTCGAGGCCCCTGCCGAGAACATCACGCCGGTCGCCTCCGTCCCTGAGGTTTCCGATGTCCGCGCTGCCGTCGCCGGTGACGCCCGCAAGGCCCGTCTGGAGTCGCTGAAGCCGCTGGTCCTCGACGCGTTGGTGCCCACCGCCTCGTACTACCTGCTGAGCAAGGGGTTCGGGATGGGGACCATGGCGGCCCTGGGTTGGAGCAGCGTGCTGCCGGCCGGGCGGACCGTGTGGGGGCTGGTCAGGGAGCGGCGGGTCAACGGGCTCGCGGCGCTGATCCTCGTCGCCAACGTCGTCGGGCTGCTGCTGAGCCTGATCGCAGGCGATCCGCGGCTGTTGCTCGCCAAGGACAGCGGGATCACCGCCACCGTGGGGATCGCGGTCCTGCTGTCGGTGGTGGCCGGGCGGCCGCTGATGACCACTGGTCTGAAGCCCTGGGTGACCAAGGGGGACGCGGCGCGGACCGCGGCCTGGGAGCGGCTGAGTGCCGAGCGTGGGCGGTTCGCGCGGCTGGAGCGGATGTTCTCCGCCGGGTGGGGACTGGCACTCTTCGGAGAGGCGCTGTTGCGGGTCGTGGGGGCGTACACGCTGCCCATCGACACCATGGTGTGGCTGGGCGGGGTGATCGCTGCGGTGACGATCACGCTGACCGTCGCCGTCAGCGGTCGCCTGGTCGTCGAGCCGATGGAGAAGATGGTCTGCAAGGAAGCCGCGCGGGCGGTCGCCTAAGCGGTCACCCGGGCGGCTGCCTAAGCGGTCACCCAGGCGGCTGGCCGAGCGGTCGCCCAGGTGGTCGTGGGGCGCTGAAATTGGTCGAGGGATCCATCGTGATCCATCTACCCATGGGTAGCCCGGGGCCCTACGCTCTGCAGCCATGACCGAAGAGCTGCGGCGCGGCAGGGCCTCGCTGGCGTTCGCCTTCCTGGCGCAGGGAGCGACTTTCGCCCTGCTCGTGACGCGGATTCCGGCGATCCAGGATCGCTACGGGATATCCGACGGGCTGCTGCCCGTCTTCCTCGCGGCGGTGCCGATCCTGGCCGGGGCCGGGAGCGTGGGCACCGAGCAGCTGGTCAAGAGGGTGCCGCCGAGTGTGGTGCTGAGGTGGTCGCAGCCCGTGGTGCTGCTCGCGCTGCTCGGGGTGGGCGCGAGGGACGCGCTGTGGCAGGCGGCCGTGGCGCTCGGGGTGTTCGGGCTCGCGGTGGGCGCGCTCGACGCGTCGATGAACATGCTCGGGGTGAGTCTTCAACGGGCTTACGGGCGCAGCATCATGCTCGGGTTTCACGCCGCGTACAGCCTGGGCGGGATCGTGGGGGCCTCGCTGGCCTGGGTCGGGGCGCACTGGGATCTGTCGCTCTTCGTCTCCTATCTGCCGGTCGTGGTGGTGCTGCTGCCGACTGCGCTGGCCGGGAGCCGGTGGTACGCCGATGCGGGGGCGGAGAAGGCGAGTGCGGGGTCCGGGGCGGCGGGAGAGGGCGGGAGTGTCGTCTTCAGGGTGCTGCTGCCGCTCTGCCTGGTGATGACCTTCGCGTACATCGGGGACTCGACCGTCTCCAACTGGAGCGCCAAATACCTGCAGGACGTGCTGGGGAGTTCCGAGGAGGTCTCGACCGTTCCGTACAACGTCTACATGGTCATGACGCTGGTGGGGCGGGGGCTCGGCGATCTGGGTGTGCGGCGGTTCGGGGCCGCGGCGGTGGTGCGGGGCGGGTCCGTGGTGGCCGCGGTGGGGTTCGCGGTGGTGGCGGTGGCGCCCGGCGCGTGGGTGGGGATCGCTGGGTTCACGGTCCTTGGGCTGGGATTGTGCGTGATCGTTCCGCAGACGTTCGCCGCGGCGGGCAGGCTCTTCCCGGGGGCTTCGGACGCGGCCGTCGCGCGACTGAATATCTTCAACTATGTGGGCTTTCTGATCGGTTCACCGCTGGTGGGTGGGCTCGGGGATGCGTGGAACTATCGGGGCGCCATGGTCGTTCCACTGGTGTTGGTCCTCCTGACCTTGCTGTACGCCCGTTCCTTCGCCCCGGGAACGGACCGGTACGGTGACGGGCATGAGCGGCCGCGCACAGCTGATGTGGGACGAGGCAGTAACGGGCTATGATTTCGGCCCGGGGCACCCGATGGACCCGGTCAGGCTCGCGCTGACCCGAAGCCTGGTCGGCGCCTTCGGGCTCGACCAGGAGCTGGATGTGGTCGCGGCAAAGCGCGCCGGTGATTCGACGCTGCGGCTCGTGCACCGCGGGGATTACGTGGAAGCGGTCAAGGCCGCCTCCGCCGATCCGGACTCCGCGCGCGGGGAGTACGGGCTCGGTACGGAGGACGACCCCGCCTTCGCCGGGATGCACGATGTGTCGGCGCTGATCGCCGGGCAGTCCGTCGGCGCGGCTGAGGCGGTGTGGCGCGGGGACGCGCTGCACGCGGTGAACTTCGCGGGCGGGCTGCACCATGCGATGCCCGGGGGCGCCTCCGGGTTCTGCATCTACAACGACGCGGCGCTCGCCGTCGCGCGCCTCCTTGAGCTGGGCGCCGAGCGCGTCGCGTACGTGGATGTCGACGTGCACCACGGGGACGGGGTGCAGGCCGCCTTCTGGGAGGACCCCCGGGTCCTGACGATCTCGCTCCATGAGCATCCGCGCACGCTGTTCCCGCAGACCGGGTGGCCCGAGGAGACGGGGGCGGACGGGGTGGCCGAAGGGTCCGCCGTGAACGTCGCGCTGCCGGCCGGGACCGGGGACGCGGGGTGGGTGCGCGCCTTTCACGCCGTGGTGCCGGAGTTGCTCGCCGACTTCCGGCCACAGGTCCTCGTGACGCAGCACGGGGCCGACACGCACTTCGAGGATCCCCTCGCGCACCTCGCCGTATCGCTGGACGCGCAGCGGGCCGTGCAGGTCGCCTGTCATGAGCTGGCCCATGAGTACGCCGAGGGGCGGTGGGTCGCTCTGGGGGGTGGAGGGTACGCCGTGGTGGATGTGGTGCCGCGGTCGTGGACGCATCTGGTGGGGGTCGCGGCGGGGCGGCCCGTCGAGCCGACGGCGGTTGTTCCCGAGGCGTGGCGGCGGGAAGTGTTCGCGCGAACCCGGGAGTTGGGGCCGGGACGGATGACCGATGGGCGGTGGCCCGTGGGGTGGCGGGGGTGGGAGTCGGGGTACGACCCCGCGGATCGGCTCGACCAGGCCGTGGTTGCGGCTCGGCGGGCGGTGTTTCCCTTGCGGGGGTTGTTGGCGTAGGGGGCTTTCCCCTGTCCCGGCCCTTCGCGTAACCGGGGGCTTCGGCCCCGGCCCGGAGGGGCTGCGATTGCCCCCGGTGCCTCGCCTGTCGGCCGGGGCGGACCGTAGTCCCGTTAGCCCAACTGTTGGGGTTTTTCGGGGTTTTGTATGTTTCGGGGTGGGGGATGCGCCAGCATCGGCAGCGTGTTGAGCACCGGCGCGCTGCGTGCGCATTTGTTGGCGGCTCGGTTGGCCGGGCCCGTGGCCACTTCGCGGGAGCAGAGTCTGCGCAGTTATCGGCTCTTCGCGGCCCGGGATCCGCGGATACTGCTCGGGCTCGACCCCGAGTGGAGTTGGGGGGCCGACGATCTGCTGGGGCTGATGGCCGACAAGTGCGGGGTGTCCGCCGATCCGCGGCTCACCACGGGGGCCGATGTCATCGATCCGGAGCGGACGCTGGCCGCGCTCGACGCCTTTGCGGAGCGGCTCGCGGACGCGGCGCGACGGCGGCTTCCGGTGCTCCTCGGGACCGGTCATCCGCATCGGCTGCTCGGGTTCTACGCCGCGTTGGCGGACGCCTTGTCGGCGGCGGGGTGCACCGTCCTCACCCCCGCGCAGGGCAACAGTGTCGACATAACGACCCGGTTCGGCCTACGCACGTACAACCTTGACTACGTACAAGGAGTCGCGCTGGTGCGCGAACCCGGCGCGCGGCCCGCCGGGAGTGAGACCGGCGCACACACCCACTCACCACTGCCGGTTCGGGCGGTTCTGGACGCCGCGGCGGAGGCCGGCGGACCGCTTCCAGAGTTGGTCGTGGGGGACCACGGATGGGTCTGCGGGGCAGGTCAGCTGGGGTTCGAGGCGATCGGGCTTGCGGATACGGACGACCCCGCGCTGTTCGTCGGAGAGGCCGAGGGGCGGGTGTCCGTCGTCGTTCCGCTTGATGACGCTGTGCGGTCTGATTACTACCGACCGCTTACTCGCTATGTACTCAATCGAGCGTGTCTGTCACAGTAGGCGGCCGATGGCTGCTCCTCTTCCCCACTCGCATCATCCGCCCCTAGTCTGGGGAGTGAGCGCATAGCGACGAAGAGTCACCGGAAGGGGAAGCCGGTGCCCGTCATGTGCGGAAGGTTCAGGTGGGGTGTCATGGCTGAGAACCAGAGGCCGCTGAACGAGGTTCAGTTTCTGACCGTGGCGGAAGTCGCCTCGGTGATGCGAGTGTCCAAGATGACCGTGTACCGCTTGGTGCACAGCGGTCATCTGCCCGCCATCCGGGTCGGGAGGTCCTTCCGCGTACCGGAGCAGGCGGTTCACGAGTACCTCCGCGAGTCCTATGTGGGGGTCGAAGCAGGTTGAGCGAGGGGCCTCGCGGGCTCTCGCGGCAGGGGTCATGGCCCCTCGATTACGTCCCTCACGCGGGGGCGGGTAGGCTAGGCCGACGTAGGTCGTGTGGGCCCAGTCTGCTGCCCCGCACCGAGTGAAGAGAAGTGAGCGAGGGTAGTCGTGGGCTCTGTTATCAAGAAGCGGCGTAAGCGGATGGCCAAGAAGAAGCACCGCAAGCTGCTGAAGCGCACTCGCGTTCAGCGTCGCAACAAGAAGTAAGCGGCCGCTGCACAGCGAATTCCGAAGCCCTCCCGTCATCCGACGGGAGGGCTTCGGTGTTTTCGGCCGTCTCCGGGCCCACGGACATCACCCCGCAACGTCCACCCGATAGCGTGGTCGCAGCACAGCGGACGGTAGCGCGGTGAGGCTTTGGGGAAAGGCAGGCGCTGATCTTGGGCAAGGTCGTGCTCGTGACCGGAGTGGCCCGACAGCTGGGCGGGCGGTTCGTCCGGCGTATCCAGCGTGACCCGGACGTCGACCGGGTGGTCGCCGTCGACGCGGTCCCGCCAGAGCACCATCTCGGCGGCGCCGACTTCGTCCGGGCCGACATCCGCCAGCCCACCATCGCCCGCGTGCTCGCCGAGCACGGCGTGGACACGGTCGTCCACATGGACGTCACGGCGACCGCCCTGGGCCGGGGCGGCAGGGGCAGCCGCGGCTCGGTCAAGGAGACCAACGTCATCGGCACCATGCAGCTCCTCGGGGCCATCCAGAAGTCGCCGACGGTGCAGCGGCTCGTGGTGAAGTCGAGCACCAGTGTGTACGGCTCGGCGCCCAAGGATCCCGCGGTCTTCACGGAGAGCACCCCGCCCAAATCGCTGCCCAGCGGTGGCTTCGCCAAGGACGCCGTCGAGGTCGAGGGCTATGTGCGCGGCTTCGCGCGGCGCCGCCCGGACGTCGCGGTGTGCGTACTGCGCTTCGCCAACATCCTCGGGCCCGCCGCCGACTCCCCGCTCGCCGAGTACTTCTCGCTGCCGGTCCTGCCGACCGTGTTCGGCTACGACCCCCGCCTGCAGTTCGTCCACGAGGACGACGCGGTCGAGGTGCTGCGGCTCGGCTCGCACGAACCGGCGCGCGGCACGCTCAACAGCGGCACGTTCAACATCGCGGGCGAGGGGCAGCTGCTGCTCTCGCAGTGCTCGCGGCGGCTCGGCCGCCCCACCGTCCCGGTGTTCCTGCCGGCCGTCACCTGGGTCGGCTCGGCGCTGCGCACGCTCGGCATGACGGACTTCTCGCCCGAGCAGATCAGACTGCTCACGCACGGCAGGGTCGTGGCCATCCGGCAGATGCGCGAGACACTGGGGTTCAGGCCGAAGTACACGACGGCGGAGACCTTCGCGGACTTCGTACGCAGCCGGGGCCCCGGGCTGCTGCCGCCAAGTGCCCTCGCGGGGGCAGTCGACCGGATCGCCGCGCTGCCCCTCGCGGGCGGCCACCAGAGCGCCAACTGAGGAGAGCGTCAACGATGGCGGACGCCAAGGTCATTCCGTTCGACGACGACCGGTCGCGCGGCGGCGCACAGCGCGCGGCGCGCCGCAGGCCTGCGCCCCGGCGCCCGGGCGATCCCGTGGCCGGGGTGAAGGCGCTGCCCGGGCAGCAGGAGGGACCGCAGCCGGAAGGGCCGCGGGCCGAGGAGGCGCGGGCGACCGCCCCCGGGCCGGCCGGACGGGCCCCGGAGCCGCGCGGTGGCGGCTGGGACCGGCGCATCGCGGGCGGCCTTGCCTTTCTGCGGCGGCGGCTGACCGGCGAGTACGAGGTCGACGACTTCGGTTACGACGAGGAGCTCACCGACCAGGTCCTGATGTCGCTGCTCCGCCCGTTCTACGAGAAGTACTTCCGGGTGGAGGTGAAGGGCATCGAGAACATCCCCGCCGACGGCGGGGCGCTGATCGTCGCCAACCACTCCGGCACGCTGCCGCTGGACGGCCTGATGATGCAGGTCGCGGTGCACGACAACCACCCGCAGGGCCGGCATCTGCGGCTCCTCGCCGCCGACCTGGTCTTCATGCTGCCGGTCGTCAATGAGCTGGCCCGCAAGGCCGGGCACACCCTGGCCTGCGCCGAGGACGCCGAGCGGCTGCTCGGACGGGGTGAGCTGGTCGGTGTGATGCCGGAGGGCTTCAAGGGCATCGGCAAGCCGTTCAGCGAGCGCTACAAGCTGCAGCGGTTCGGCCGCGGCGGCTTCGTCTCGACGGCGCTGCGCACGGGCTCGCCGATCGTGCCGTGCTCGATCGTCGGGGCGGAGGAGATCTACCCGATGATCGGCAACGCGAAGACGCTGGCGCGGGTGCTCGGGATCCCGTACTTCCCGATCACGCCCACGTTCCCGTGGCTGGGGCCGCTGGGCGCGGTGCCGCTGCCGACGAAGTGGACGATCCAGTTCGGGGAGCCGATCCCGACGGACGGCTATCCGCCGGAGGCGGCGGAGGATCCGATGCTGATGTTCAACCTGACGGATCAGGTGCGGGAGCAGATCCAGCATTCGCTGTACAAGCTGCTTGTGCAGCGGCGGTCGGTGTTCTTCTAGGCCGTGTTCTTGTAGGCCGTGTTCTTGTAGGCCGTGTTCCCCCGGACCGTGTTCTTTCAGGCCGTGTTCTTTCAGACCATTCGGCCGCATGACTGATCGGGGGCGCTCTCCTCGCCAGGAGGGCGCCCCCGATCACGTACCGCCTGCGACTACTTCGCGTCCTCTCCCTTGACGCCCAGCTCCGGGAGCAGGCCGGGCAGGAGCGGGGGCAGGGTGACGTCGGGCTTGGCCGGGGACGCGTCCTGACCGGGCTTGCTCTTGCCCTTGCCCTTGCCGTCCGACGGGGTCGGGGACGTCTTCTCGGCCGGTGGGTCGAGGAGGCCGCCCGTGGTCCCGCCGAGGAGGCCGTCGTCCTTGCTGTGCGACGTGCTCGGCCTGGGCTTGCTGTCGTGGCTGGTGCCGCCGCTGTGCGAACCGCCACCGCCCGAGGGATGGGAGGGGCGCCGGTCGGAGTCGCCGGAGCCGCTGGGGCTCCGGGGCGTCCGGCCGGTCGCGCTGCCCCGCTCCGGGGGGTGGGGCAGCCTGGCGCGCAGCGGGTCGACCTCGTCGTCTATGGCGTCGAAGACGGAACTCACCTGCTGGCCCACGTCACCCAGCTGGACGGGGAGGCGGCCCTGGAGGTCGCTCCACGCCTCGCGGTGCGATCGGGAGAACGAGGACAGCGCCTGGATGGGGCCGAGGGAGCCGTCACGCTCGTAGGCCTCGAGGAGCAGGCGGCGGCCCTCGGTGGCATCGTGCCGCATGCCGGAGAGGGCGCGTCTGACCTCGCCGAGGGACTCGTGGTCGAGGGTGCCGGAGCGGCCCCGTTCCATGAGCCTGCGTGCCTCGCTGAGCCGGGTGGACGCGTGGTCGAGGTAGATCTGGCCGCGGTCGGTGTCGTCGTCGGCCAGGCCCAGTTTGAAGTCCTCCATGCCGCGTTTGAGGCCGTAGAGCGAGTCGCCGGGCAGCGCGTCGGAACTGGCGGCCGCAACTCCGCCGAACGCGCCCGCGGCGACGCCGACGGTGAGGCCGCCCGCCGCGATTCCCTTGGACAGACGGGAGCGCGGCCGCAGCTTCCGCAGGGCGCCCGCTCGGTGCGCGCCCTTGCGGGAGCGCTGCTCGGGCACCGATGGACTGTTGCCCTCGAGAAGCATGGCTTCCATCGCGGCCACGAGCTGGGCGCGCTGGACGACCTTGACCTCGGGGTCGAGGGCGGGTTTGGGCAGCGCGTCGAGACCTTCCGCCAGGGCCAGCAGGTGGCTCTGCTCGGTCGGTTCGGAACGGGCCGCGGTGGTTTCGGCGGACTCCACGGATGCGGCCGCGGGTGCGGATGTGGGCGCGGAGTCCTCGGACTGCTCGGCCGCCGGACCCTGGTCGGAATGCTCCTCCAGGGCCTGGGCGAAGGCGTTCGCCCGCCGGTGGGCCGATACGTTCGCGATCACTGGCGGCACCTCCTCTCGTCAAGACGGTCGACTCCCCAGGGGGTCCTGAGGGTTGCATGTCCTGACCATTTCCACACGATCGTGTGAGCGGAGCCGGGCAGGTAGCGACCACAGGGAGCCTGCATCCCGCACAACGAGCGTCGCGGCACTTGGGTTACGGACGAAAGATGATCGGACCGCGACAAGTCCGCAGCGGCCATCTGACCGCCACGGAAGGTGAGTTGGAGGTTACGGAGCATTACGGCGGCGGTGGTTTCCGTGGGTGGAGGGGTTGGGGGGCGGGCGGGGCTAGCGGACGTCGTCGGGCAGGAGGCGGGCGAGCGTGCGTACCGCGCGGTACTGGAGGGTTTTGATCGCGCCCTCGTTCTTGCCCATGACCCGCGCGGTCTCGGCGACGGAGAGGCCCTGGAGGAAGCGCAGGGTCACGCACTCCTGCTGCTGGGGGTTGAGGCGGCGGACGGCTTCGAGCAGCGCCGCGTTCGAGAGGGACTCCAGGACGGAGTCCTCGGGGCTGCGCTCGACCTCGTTGGCGTCGAGCATTTCACCGGTGGTCACTTCGAGGCGGAACCGGCTCGATTTGAAGTGATCCGCGACCAGGTTGCGGGCGATCGTGACCAGCCAGGCGCCGAAGTCGCGGCCCTGCCAGGTGAAGGTGCCGATGCGGCGCAGCGCGCGCAGGAAGGTCTCGCTGGTGAGGTCCTCGGCGGTCGCCTTGCCGCCCACGCGGTAGTAGATGTAGCGGTAGACCGTGTCGCTGTACTGGTCGTAGAGGCGGCCGAAGGCGTCGGACTCGCCGGCCTGGGCGCGCTCGACGAGTTCCATCATGCGGGCGCTGTCGCTGTCCGCGGCGGGACGGCGGGGGGTGGGGGCGGAGGTGGCGGCAGCGGCGCCGGAGCGGGACCGTCTGCTGACAGCCCGTCCGTCTCCCGACCGCCGCCCCTCAAGGACGGCACTGCGTGCCGGCACCTCTTCGATGCCGTTCGCCAGGGCGTAGCACGGCCCGGCGGGTGCGGGGACGGCGAGGGCGGGGACGGCGGGGACGGCGTACGCGGTGGGGACGAAGCCGCGCAAGCGGTCGATGACCGTTGCGCGCAGCGTAGCCAGGCCCGAGGCGTCAACCCCGACGTGTGGGTACACGGGACTCCCAGAGGCAGAGCTTCCATCACGTGCAGTACAGGACCGTTCACTCGTCGTAGCGACGTGCGGGGTCCCTTATGCGTCTGAGGAGAATAACGCTTCGTACAGGCAGCACTACACCCAGTTGCTAAAATCATCGATTACGTCGCTTCCGTAACCGACTGACGCCTGTTCAAGTACCGGAGAGTGACCGATTGTTGATCGAATCAGTTCACATTCCGTGTCGGGGTGAGGCGTGTTGTGGTCGAGTGCTACCGCCGTGACTGGCCGGAGCCGGGCCGGGGTAGGAGCGTCGGAATGCCGGGCCGGGCAGCGCGGGAACGCGCGTGCCCTGGCGGACGGGGTGTCAGTGACGGCGGCGGTGCAGGGCGATGGCCGCGGCGGCGCCGCCCGCGAGCGCGCCGACGCCCGCGGCGGCCGGGATGCCGACCTTCGCCGCCTTGCGGCCCGTGCGGTAGTCCCGCAGCCGCCACTCCCGCTCCCGCGCGTGCTTGCGCAGTTTGGCGTCGGGGTTGATCGCGTAGGGATGCCCGACGAGCGAAAGCATCGGGATGTCGTTGTGCGAGTCGCTGTACGCGGCGCAACGGGTGAGGTCCAGGCCCTCGGCGGCGGCCAGGGCGCGGACGGCCTCGGCCTTGGCGGGGCCGTGCAGGGGCTCGCCGACGAGCTTGCCGGTGTAGACGCCGCCGACGGACTCGGCGACGGTGCCGAGCGCGCCGGTCAGGCCGAGGCGGCGGGCGATGACCGTGGCGATCTCCACCGGGGCGGCGGTGACCAGCCAGACCTTCTGGCCCGCGTCGAGGTGGGCCTGGGCCAGGGCGCGGGTGCCCGGCCAGATGCGCTCCGCCATGTACTCGTCGTAGATCTCCTCGCCGATGGACATCAGCTCGGCGACGCGGTGGCCCTTGACGATGGAGAGGGCGCTGTCGCGGGCGTCCTGCATGTGCTCGGGGTCCTCGACCCCGGCGAGCCTGAACCACGCCTGCTGCCAGGCGAACCGGAACAGTTCCTGGCGCTCGAAGAACTTCCGCTTGTACAGGCCGCGGCCGAAGTGGAAGATCGCGGCGCCCTGCATCACGGTGTTGTCGAGGTCGAAGAAGGCGGCGGCCTTGACGTCGCCGACGACGGGGAACTCCGGTTCCTTCGGCTCCTCGCCGGCCGCGGTCCGCGCCGCCAGGCCTTCGAGCTCCTCCAGCTCCTGGGAGGACTTGCGGGCGGCCTCGGCGGAGGCCTCGCCTGCCAACACGCTCCGCGCCGTGGCGGAGCGCCTACGGGGGGTGAGCCATCCGAGAGCGGCCATGCCGTGAGCATAGCCAGTCGGTCCGGTGGTTCCGGAGTCGGGAGGATTCGGGCCTGTGAACTCTCCGCGTCCATGCCGTTAAGGGGTCCGCGCCGGTGGGGTGAGAATGGCGGCCATGAGCCCGATTTTTCGTCGTAGTGGCGGTCGTACGAAGAAGAAGCCGCAGGAGCGGCTTGTCACCCTGATCGGCAAGCCGGGGTGCCATCTGTGCGACGACGCACAGTCGGTGATCGAGAAGGTCTGCGGGGAGGTGGGCACGCCCTGGGAGAAGAAGGACATCACGCAGGACGAGGAGTTGCACCGGGCCTACTGGGAGCAGATCCCGGTGGTGCTCGTGGACGGGGAGCAGCACACCTTCTGGCGGGTGGACGAGAACCGGCTGCGGCGGGAATTGACCGGGTAGCTCCGGCACCTACTGACCGACCAGTCCAAAGGGTGCGCGATTTCGTTTACGCTTTGGGGCGGTTTTGGTCTCGGGGGCGATGATCGTGAGGAGTGTGTGCGGTTTTGCCCCCGGTAGATGAGCAACGACGCGGCCCGCGCGCCGGTTCCACGATGGTGCGCCGGGGGCGCGTGACCCCGGTCACGTTGGCCGGGCAAATCGGACACCATCTTTGTGCACGCGTTCACAAAGACATAGCCTGCATTCGACGGGGCGGTCTGGGGACGAGTGACCGCCTGCAGCCCCGCTCTACCCGCAGGAGCACCGTGGCAACTGGCCGAACTCACCGACCGGCGACCCGCAGCCGAGGGATTCCCGAGGCCACCGTCGCCAGGCTTCCGCTGTACCTCCGAGCCCTCACCGCACTGTCGGAGCGCTCGGTGCCCACGGTCTCCTCCGAGGAGCTCGCGGCCGCCGCGGGAGTCAACTCCGCGAAGCTGCGCAAGGACTTCTCGTACCTCGGCAGCTACGGAACGCGCGGCGTCGGCTACGACGTCGAGTACCTCGTCTACCAGATCTCCCGCGAACTCGGGCTGACCCAGGACTGGCCGGTCGTCATCGTCGGCATCGGCAACCTCGGCGCGGCCCTCGCCAACTACGGCGGGTTCGCCTCCCGAGGCTTCCGCGTCGCCGCGCTGATCGACGCCGACCCGGCCATGGCGGGCACGCCCGTCGCGGGCATGCCGGTGCAGCACAGCGACGACCTCGAGAAGATCATCGAGGAGAACGGCGTCTCGATCGGCGTCATCTCGACCCCGGCGGGCGCCGCCCAGCAGGTCTGCGAGCGGCTCGTCGCCGCCGGTGTGACCTCCATCCTGAACTTCGCTCCGACGGTCCTCTCCGTGCCGGACGGTGTCGACGTGCGCAAGGTCGACCTCTCCATCGAGCTGCAGATCCTCGCCTTCCACGAGCAGCGCAAGGCCGGTGAGGACGCGGCCACCGAGGGGCCCGTGCCGCCCGTCGCCGCCAAGCAGCAGCGGAAGGGACCCGACGGGGACGTACCCGCCGTGATGCCGGCATGAGTCTCCTGGTCGTGGGGCTGAGCCACCGCAGCGCCCCCGTGAGCGTCCTCGAGCGGGCCGCGCTGTCCGCCGACGCGCAGGCCAAGCTCCTGCAGGACACCCTCGCCGCCGAGCCCGCCACCGAGGCGTCCGTGCTCGCCACGTGCAACCGCATCGAGCTCTACGCCGACGTGGACAAGTTCCACGCGGGCGTCGCCGAGCTGTCCACCCTGCTCGCGCAGCACAGCGGCGTCGGCCTGGAGGAGCTCACCCCCTATCTGTACGTCCACTACGAGGACCGCGCCGTCCACCACCTCTTCTCGGTGGCCTGCGGGCTCGACTCGATGGTCGTCGGCGAGGGACAGATCCTCGGGCAGATCAAGGACGCCCTCGCGCGCTCCCAGGAGCTGCACACCGCGGGCAAGCTCCTCAACGACCTCTTCCAGCAGGCCCTGCGGGTCGGCAAGCGCGCGCACTCCGAGACCGGCATCGACCGGGCCGGGCAGTCGCTCGTGACCTTCGGCCTCGAACAGCTCGCCGGGCGCGAGCCGGTCGACGCCTGGGCGGCGGGCAAGCGCGCCGTGATCATCGGTGCCGGGTCCATGTCCTCGCTGGCCGCGGCGACGCTCGCGCGCGCCGGCATGGCGGAGATCGTGGTCGCCAACCGCACGCTGGAGCGTGCGGAGCGGCTCGCGGAGATCCTCGGCGAGTCCGCTGGTGACCGCGGCCTGCGCGCCCGCGCCGTTCCCATGGACGCCGTCGCGGAAGAACTGACACGTGCCGACGTCGCCGTCTCCTGCACCGGCGCGACCGGCCTGGTGCTGACCGCGGACGCCGTCGTCGCCGCCGTCGAGGGGCGCGTACCCGCCTCGGACGGCCGGACCGGCGAGGCGCCCCCGCAGGCCGGGAACGGCCCGGCGGACCAGGGCACCCGGACGGCCACCGTGGCCGACGAGGGCTGCCCGGTCGACCTGTCCGCGCCGCGCGGCTTCTCCGTCGCAGGTGAGGCGGCCGTCGCCGGAATGGACGCGGCGGCCCTGGAACAGCACGCGGCCTGGATGGACAACGCCCCGGCCGAGCGGCGCGAGGAGCAGGCCCCGGACCCGCGGGCCGAGGCCGAGGCGATCGCCGCGCTCGCGGCCGCCGCCCGCGTCACGGGCCGGCTCCCGGAGCGGCGCAACCCGGCGTCGTCGTCGGCCGGCGCTGCCCGCCCGGCCGTGCTCGCCCTCCTCGACCTCGCCATGCCCCGCGACATCGACGCCGCCGCGCACCGCGTCCCCGGCGTGCGGCTCGTCGACATCGAGTCGCTCGCGGAGGCCTCCGCCGACGCACCCATGGCCAACGACGTCGAGCAGGTGCGCGGCATCGTCTCCGACGAGGTCGCCGCGTTCGGCGCCGCGCAGCGGGCCGCGCACATCACGCCGACCGTGGTCGCCCTGCGCACCATGGCCGCCGATGTGGTGGCCGGTGAGATGGCGCGGCTCGAAGGACGGCTGCCCGGCCTGGAGGACAAGCAGCGCGCGGAGATCACCCAGACCGTGCGCCGCGTCGTCGACAAGCTGCTGCACGCGCCGACGGTGCGGGTCAAGCAGCTGGCGAGCGAGCCCGGCGGCGCCGGATACGCGGACGCGCTGCGCACCCTCTTCGACCTCGACCCGCAGACGGTCGCGGCGGTCAGCCGTGCTGACCACATGAACAACGAGAACGACGACCCGAATCGAGGCCGGGCATGAACGAGAAGGCCCTCAGGCTCGGGACCAGGCGCAGCAAACTGGCCATGGCCCAGTCCGGCCAGGTGGCCGCTGCCGTCACGGAACTCACGGGGCGACCCGTCGAGCTGGTGGAGATCACGACGTACGGCGACACCTCGCGCGAGCACCTCGCGCAGATCGGTGGCACCGGCGTCTTCGTCGCCGCCCTGCGCGAGGCCCTGTCCCGCGACGAGGTGGACTTCGCCGTCCACTCGCTCAAGGACCTGCCCACCGCGCAGCCCGCAGAGCTCACCCTCGCCGCGGTGCCCCCGCGCGAGGACCCGCGCGACGCGCTGATCGCACGCGACGGACGCACCTTCGCCGAGCTCCCCGACGGAGCTCGCGTCGGCACCGGCTCGCCGCGCCGCATGGCGCAGCTGAACGCCTACGCGCGCAGCCACGGCATGACCATCCAGACCGTGCCGATCCGCGGGAACGTCGACACCCGCATCGGATACGTGCACAAGGGGGAGCTCGACGCCGTCGTGCTCGCCGCCGCCGGACTCAACCGCGTCGGCAGGTCCGACGAGGTGACCGAGCTCCTGTCGGTCGACACCGTTCTGCCCGCCCCCGGCCAGGGGGCACTGGCGATCGAGTGTGCCGCGCACAACGCGTCACTCGCCGCCGCGCTCGCCGAGCTCGACGACCCGCTCACCCGGGCCGCCGTCACCGCCGAGCGGTCCCTGCTCGCCGCCCTGGAGGCCGGTTGCAGCGCACCTGTGGGTGCGCTGGCCGACGTCCTGGCCGACGGGCAGATTGTCAAGGAAATGCGCCTGCGAGGCGTCGTCGGTACGACCGACGGCTCGACGCTGGTGCAGCTGTCCACCACCGGTCCCGTGCCTGAGACGGAGACCCAAGCCATGGCGCTGGGCCGCGAACTCGCGGCCGAGATGCTCGCCAAGGGCGCGGCCGGTCTGATGGGGGAGCGAGCACTTTGAGCCCCACCTCGAACCTTCCCGGCCTTCCCGCACACGGGCACGTCACCTTTCTCGGTGCCGGACCCGGAGATCCGGGACTGCTGACCCTGCGCGCCGTCGAGGCGCTGGCCCGAGCGGATGTGCTGATCGCCGAGCCCGATGTGCTCGACGTCGTCCGCGTGCATGCCAGGGGAGGTGTGGACACACCCCGGCCGACAGCTGACGACACGTCAATGACCGCCGACGCGACGCCGTTCCGAGCTGCCGCCAATCTTGTCATGGAGGCCGCGAAGGGCGGCAGGCGGGTCGTGCGTGCGGTGAGCGGCGACCCGGGCCTCGACTCGTACGCGGCGGGCGAGATGCTCGCCTGCGCGGCCGAGGGCATCCCCTTCGAGGTCGTGCCGGGCGTCGCGGCGGCCGTCGGCGTGCCCGCGTACGCCGGTGTGCCGCTGCGCGACGCGCAGGGCGCGGACGTCCGCTTCGTCGACGCCCGTACCGCCTCCGACCGCTGCTGGAGCGAGGTCGGCGCGTCCGACGGGACCGTCGTCGTCTCGACGGCGCTCGACTCGGTGGCCGCGGCCGCCGGTGAGCTGGTGGCCGCGGGCCGCAAGCCGGACACCCCGATGACCCTGACCGTGGCCGGTACGACGACGCGCCAGCGCACCTGGACCGCGACGCTCGGCACCATCGCGCAGGTCCTCAAGCAGGCGAAGGTGCTGCCCTCGCCGGACGGGGGCCAGCCCGTCATAGCCGTGGTCGGCGAGCGTTCCTCCGCCGCGCAGCGCGACCAGCTGTCGTGGTTCGAGTCGAAGCCGCTCTTCGGGTGGCGCGTGCTCGTGCCGCGCACGAAGGAGCAGGCGGCCTCGCTCTCCGACCAGCTGCGCTCCTACGGCGCCGTGCCGCACGAGGTCCCGACCATCGCGGTGGAGCCGCCGCGCACGCCCCAGCAGATGGAGCGCGCGGTCAAGGGCCTGGTGACCGGGCGTTACGAGTGGATCGCCTTCACCTCCGTCAACGCCGTCAAGGCGGTGCGGGAGAAGTTCGAGGAGTACGGGCTCGACGCGCGTGCCTTCGCCGGGATCAAGGTCGCGGCCGTCGGTGAGCAGACCGCCAACGCGCTGATCGCCTTCGGTGTGAAGCCGGACCTGGTGCCGAGCGGTGAGCAGTCGGCCGCCGGGCTCCTGGAGGACTGGCCGCCGTACGACCCGGTCTTCGACCCGATCGACCGGGTGTTCCTGCCGCGGGCCGACATCGCCACGGAGACGCTGGTCGCCGGGCTCATCGACCTCGGGTGGGAGGTCGACGACGTGACCGCCTACCGGACGGTGCGGGCGTCGCCGCCGCCCGCGGACACGCGTGAGGCGATCAAGGGCGGCGGCTTTGACGCGGTGCTCTTCACGTCGTCCTCGACCGTGCGCAATCTCGTCGGGATCGCCGGGAAGCCGCACAACGTGACCGTGATCGCGTGTATCGGCCCCGCCACCGCGAAGACCGCGGAGGAGCACGGGCTGCGGGTGGACGTGATGGCTCCGGAGCCTTCGGTCCACAAGCTGGCGGAGGCGTTGGCGCAGTTCGGTACGGCGCGGCGTGCCGCCGCGCTGGAGGCGGGCGATCCTGTCACCCGGCCCAGCGAGCGTCGGCCGGGGTCCCGTCGGAGGCGTACGGCGCCCTGAGCGGTCCGGCACCGTTGATCACCGGCTTCGCCGAGTCCGTCCTCGAACGCCGGACGGGCTGAATTCCCCTGGTCCCGGCTGAGAACCTTCAGCCGGGACCAGAACCTTTCGTGAGGTGAGAGAGACAGTGACCAAGTACGGATCGTTCCCCGGGGCACGGCCCCGCAGGCTGCGGACCACCCCCGCCATGCGGCGCATGGTCGCCGAGACGCGGCTGCACCCGGCCGATCTGATCCTGCCCGCGTTCGTGCGCGAGGGGATCAGTGCTCCGGTGGAGATCGGGGCCATGCCCGGCGTCTTCCAGCACACCCGCGACAGCCTGAAGAAGGCCGCCGTCGACGCGCTGGAGGCCGGGGTCGCCGGGATCATGCTGTTCGGCGTGCCGGAGGAGTCGAAGAAGGACGCCGTGGGCACGCCGGGCACCGACCCGGACGGCATCCTCCAGGTGGCGCTCCGCGACGTGCGGGCCGAGGTCGGCGACGACCTCATCGTCATGTCGGACCTGTGCCTCGACGAGACGACCGATCACGGGCACTGCGGTGTCCTGGACGCCGAGGGCCGCGTCGACAACGACGCGACTCTTGAGCGGTACGCGGAGATGGCGCAGGTGCAGGCCGACGCGGGCGCCCATGTGGTGGGCCCCAGCGGCATGATGGACGGTCAGATCGGCGTCATCCGTGACGCGTTGGACCAGGTCGGCCACGAGGACGTGTCCATCCTCGCGTACACCGTGAAGTACTCCTCGGCCTTCTTCGGCCCCTTCCGCGAGGCCGTCGGCTCGTCCCTCAAGGGCGACCGCAAGACCTACCAGCAGGACCCCGCCAACACCCGGGAGTCCATGCGGGAGCTGGCGCTGGACCTCGAGGAGGGCGCCGACATGGTGATGGTGAAGCCGGCGGGCCCCTACCTCGACATCCTCGCGAGGGTCGCCGACGAGGTGGACGTGCCGGTGGCGGCGTACCAGATCAGCGGCGAGTACTCGATGATCGAGGCCGCCGCGGAGCGGGGCTGGATCGACCGGGACAAGGCGATCATGGAGTCCCTGACGGGGATCAAGCGCGCGGGCGCCAACATGATCCTGACGTACTGGGCGACCGAGGTCGCGCGACAGCTCTGAGGGGCCTGTGTCAGGACGAACCCTACCGGCCGCGGGCGGGCGCTTCGGCGCCTTGCCCGCGGCCGGGCCGGTTTGGGGGTTCAGGGGCGGGCGTCCATGACGTGCCCCTGTGCGTCGTCGGTGCCGCACGGCACCCCTTCGCCCTCACCAGCTCAGGGCGAGCTCCCGCGACGTCTGCCAGTAGGTGGTCGTGGCCGTGCTGTCCACGTACACGCCGGCCGCGGGCAGCTTGACCGCCTTCTCCCTGCCGACGCCGCCGTCCATCGCCCGGTTGGCGAACAGGACGCCGAGGCGGTGGGCGGTGTACCCGTCGCTTCCGCTGCCGTCGGCCGCCGAGGTCAGGACGCCCGCGTACGCCGACTCGCCGGGCTCCAGGGTGACCACGGCCTGCGGGACGGAGTCCCTGTTGACGGCGGTGGAGGACTGGGCGTCGTCGAAGCGGAGGTAGGGGGCGCCGTAGGCGTAGCAGGGGGTGGTGCCGGTGTTGGTGGCGGTGATCAGGAGATGGTTCGCGGGGCGGGCGACCTCGGTCACCTTCAGCTTGGTGGTGGCTCCCGAGCAGGTGACCGGATTCGCGGCCTCCGCGGTGCGCCGGTTGGCGGTGGGCTGCGACGCCGTGCTGTGGTTGGCAGCGGTCTGCGCCGTGAACGTCGCCGCACCCTCGTCGCGGGTGCCGGTGCCGTCCGCGCAGGCCGCGAGAGACAGGGTTCCAACGGTGATCGCGGCGGCGGCGAAGGCGCGGAGAGCGAGGTTGGGCCGGGTGTTCGTAACGGTACTGGTGCGGAACATGGCTGGTCCTTCGTGACGGGTGCCGTGAACGGCATGCTTGGATGACGAAAGCTTGTGCGGTACTTCGTCCCAGCCGCCACAAGCGCGGGGGAGTTGGGGACGCTGGAACGTTCGTACCGGCCCTGACCAGGGCGGACGACATCACCCTGGAACGATGGACTGGGATGGGGGAGGACGGAGATGGCGTCGCTCGCGGAGCTGCTGCGGGAGCTCAAGGAGCGGTCGGGGCACAGCTATGGAGTGCTGGCCAAGCGGCTTCACATGAGTACGTCGACGTTGCACCGGTACTGCAACGGGGACGCGGTGCCCACCGAGTTCGCGCCGGTGGAGCGGTTCGCCCGCCTCTGCAAGGCGACGCCGGAAGAGCTGGTGGAGGTCCACCGGCGGTGGATCCTGGCGGACGCGGACCGGGGGCGGAAGACGGAGCCGCCGACCGCTCGCAAGGCGGCGCGGGAGACCGGGTCCGGTGCTCCGGCAGAGCAGCCGTCGGGCCCGGAGCCGGAGCCGCCGTCGGACCCGGAGCCAGAGCAGCCGTCGGACCCGGAGCCGGAGCCGTCCGGGCCGGGTGACGCGCCCGGGTCCTCGCGCAGACGCCGGACCCTCGTCCTCGCGGCCGCCGTCGCCGCGGTCGTCGGGGTCGGCTCCGTCGCCCTCGCCATGAACGGCGACGAGGGCGGCGGGCACAAGCGGAACGCCGGGCCCGCCGCATCGTCGGGCCCGAGCGCGGCCTCGCCCGAATCCCCCGGCGAGGTCAGCGGCAAGGGCGAGGCCCAGGACAAGAGCAAGGGCGAGGGCGAGGGCAAAGGCAAGGACGGCGGCAAGGAGAAGCAGGGCGCCCCCTCCGCGACGCCGTCCCACAAGGGCAACGTGGCACCCGATTCCACCCGGGGCGACAAGGGGCCCGCGGCCGGCGGCGCGCAGGGTGACCTCGACGTGGTGACCACCCGCACCAAGCCGTACGCCTACGACGAGCCCTGCGGCAGGGACTTCCTGGTCAACCGCAAGCCGGGTGAGGTGCCGCAGCCGCCGGCCGCGCCGCAGGACACCCCCAGCTGGGTCGGCGACCTCGGCGCGGTCGCGTCCGGCGGCCAGTACATCGAGGTCACCGTGCAGGGCCTCAGCAGGGAAACCGTCGTCCTGGAAGGCATGGACGTCCGTGTGCAGAGCACCAGCGCGCCGCTGACCTGGAACAACTACCAGATGGCGACCGGCTGCGGCGGCGACGTGTTCACCAAGTCCTTCAACGTCGACCTCGACGACGCGGCGCCGCGCGTCACGACCAAGCGGGGCCAGCGTGACTTCCCGTACAAGGTCAGCGAGAGCGACCCCGAGGTCTTCTACATCAACGCCGACGTCGCGTCGCACGACGTCCGCTGGTACCTCGAACTGCGGTGGTCCAGCGGCAAACGGCACGGCGTGGCCCGCATCGACGACCAGGGCAAGCCGTTCCGCACCAGCGGTGCGTCGGGGCGCCCCACGTACGGCTGGCCCCCCGGCAACACGAAGTGGGAGAGGCAGTTGCAGGACGGCTGAGGGCGGGAGGGGGCGGTTGGCCTCGGAGTGGGGCGGCTGGGCCCGGAGCGGGGCGGTTGGCTCCGGAGCGGGACGGCGGGCCGTGGGCCGAAGTGAGTGTCTCCGGTACGGCCCTGCCCACCGCGCCCGCATCCCCGTCCGCATCCCCGTCCGCATCCCCCGTCCGCATCCCGGAATGGCCGGTGTAGGGGCCACCCACGTGCTTAGGGTGCGGGCAAGCCGAGCCGTCCGAGCCGTCCGAGGAGCCCCGCCGTGACCGTCACCGAGCCCGCACCCACCGCCGCCCCGGCCCCCGCCCCCATGCCGCCGTTCGCCACGCGCGCCGCCGCGGTCGGCGGTTCCCCGGTGCGGGACATCCTCGCGGTCACCGCGCGGCCCGAAGTCATCAACTTCGCGGGCGGGTTGCCCGCCCCCGACCTCTTCGACGGCGACGGCATCGCGGCCGCCTTCCGCGCCGTGCTCGCCGAGACGCCCGAGCGGGCGCTCCAGTACTCGACGACCGAGGGCGAACCCGCGCTGCGTACCGCCATAGCCGCACGGACGGCCGCCCGCGGACTGCCGACCGGCGCCGACGACGTACTCGTCACCACCGGATCGCAGCAGGCGCTCTCGCTGCTCGCCACCGCGCTGATCGAGCCCGGCGACACCGTCCTCGTCGAGAACCCCTGCTATCTGGCGGCACTTCAGGCCTTCGGCTTCGCGGGCGCGCGCGTCGTGCCCGTGCCCTGCGACGCGTCGGGCATCGACCCGACCGCCCTCGATGAACTCGTCGCCCTGCACCGCCCCAAGCTGCTCTACACCGTGCCCACCTTCCAGAACCCGACCGGCCGCACCCTGCCCACCCACCGGCGCGCGGCCGTCGCCCGGGTCGCCGAGGAGCGCGGCCTGTGGATCGTCGAGGACGACCCGTACGGCGAGCTGCGCTTCGAGGGTGAGCGCGCGCCGTGGATCGCCACGTACCCCGGTGCCGAGGACCGCACCGTCCTGCTCGGCAGCTTCTCCAAGGTCATGGCGCCCGGCCTGCGGATCGGCTGGCTGCGCGCGCCCGCCGCGCTGCTGCGCGCCTGCGCTGTCGCCAAGCAGGCCGCCGACCTGCACACCCCGACCGTCAACCAGCTCGCCGCCGCCCGCTACCTGACCGACCGGGACCTGGACGCGCACGTCGCCCGCGTCGCGGCGATCTACCGCGACCGCCGCGACGCGATGCTCGCGGGGCTCGGCGATGCGCTGCCGCGGGGCTCCAGCTGGATCCGGCCCGAGGGCGGCATGTTCGTGTGGGCGAAGCTCCCCGATGGCTACGACACGTCGGAACTGCTGCGGACCGTCATCGCGCACGACGTGGCCTACGTGCCGGGTGCGCCGTTCTTCGCCGGTGAGCCGGACCGGTCGACCCTGCGCATGTGCTTCGTGACGCAGTCGCCGAAGGAGATCGCGGAGGGGCTGCGGCGTCTCGCCCGTGGCCTTGGTGAAGACTGAACGAACTCACGGGATTTCGGAGGAAGTTGCCGACTCCCGAGCCTAGGGTGACCCCTGTTGAGCGTGCGTCCGCCCGGGGAGTGCGGACGCACCGGACAGAGGGGATCACCCATGCGCAGTTCAACCCTGCCCGCCAAGAGATTCCGGCGTGCCCTGACCGGCGTCGCGGTGGCCGGCGGCCTGCTCGCCGTCGCCGCCCCCGCGCAGGCAGCCACCTCCGCGCAGGCAGCCGCCCCCGCGCAGGCCGCCCCCGGTGACCCGGTCGCCGTCAGCTCGTACGCGTACACGAGCGCCGAGGGCGACTACATCGGTCAGGGCAAGTCGGGCACGTACAAGGATCCGCAGATCCCGGTGCGGATCAGCGGGACCGCGGAGTACCTGACGGTGTCGCTGCCCGACGCGGAGTGGAGCATCGTCATCGCGGCGCCGCGGGGCGAGAAGCTGCGCCCCGGCGTCTACCGGGGCGCAGAGCGTGCCGCGTTCCGCACCGGCCGCTCGCCCGGTCTCGACGTCAGCGGCGGCAGCCGGGGCTGCAACGAGGTGTACGGGCAGTTCTCGGTCAACCAGATCGAGACGGACGCGGAAGGCAAGGTCACCCTCCTGGACGCGGCGTTCACCCAGAACTGCGAGGATGCCGCGGCTCCTGCCCTCAAGGGCGCCGTCAAGTTCCGGGCCTACCCGCTCTCGTACCGCTTCCAGAGCGACCCCGGCGACTACATCGGCGGCGGCCGGACCGTCGGCTACACCGGCTCCACCAGCACCTTCAGGGCGAGCGGGGACGCCTCGGGGGTGCGGTACTCGGTCTCGGGGAAGCGCGACGAGTGGTGGGCCGACATCGGCGCGCCGAAGGGGCAGACCCTGGAGGTCGGCAAGACCTACCAGGCCAACCGGTTCGGCGACGACGGCCTCGCGGAACTCGACGTCTACGGCGACGGGCGTGGCTGCAACACCACGTCGGGGGAGTTCAAGGTCACCAAGCTCGCCCTCGACGAGACCGGCAAACTCAAGGCGTTCGCCGCGACGTTCAAGCAGCGCTGCGAAAGCGACGGCACGGCCGCGCTGAACGGCACGATTCACTACTACGCCTGACCGCCCCGTACCCCGTCAGGACCGCCCGGGCGCAAGAGACGCTCGGGCGGTCAAAGACAGGCTCTCCGGGGCGCTCGGGCGGTCAGAGGCGTCGCTCGGGCGGTCAGAGGCGCTCGGGCGTCCTGATGCCCAGCAGCTCCATGCCCTTGTGCAGCGTCCGCGCCGTGATGTCGCACAGGAACAGGCGGTTCTCGACCTGCGCCGGGGAGTCCGCCTTCAGGACCGGGCACTTGTCGTAGAACGAGGTGTACAGCGACGCCAGCTGGTACAGGTACGCGGCCAGCTTGTGCGGGGCGTACTCCGCGGCGGCCTCCGCGACCGTGTCGCCGAACGCGTCCGCGTGCAGGCCGAGCGCCCGCTCGGCCGGGGCGAGTGCGAGCTCGGGGTGCGCGACCGGCTTCGTCTCGCCCGCCTTGCGCAGGATCGACTGGATCCGGGCGTACGCGTACTGCAGGTAGACCGACGTGTCGCCGTTCAGGGACACCATCTGGTCGAGGTCGAATTTGTAGTCGCGGTTCGCCGACGTCGACAGGTCCGCGTACTTCACGGCGCCGATGCCGACCTGGAAGGCCCGCTCCTGGATCTCCTCCTCGGTGAGGTCCCGCGCCTTCTCCCGCACGACCTCGGCCGCGCGCTGCACCGCCTCGTCGAGCAGGTCCTCAAGGCGCACCGTCTCGCCCTCACGCGTCTTGAACGGCTTGCCGTCCGCGCCGAGCACCGTGCCGTAGCCCATGTTGTGGGCCGTGACCTCGTCGTTCAGCCAGCCCATCCGGCGGGCCGCCTCGAAGACCATCCTGAAGTGCAGCGACTGGCGCACGTCCACCACGTACAGCAGGGTCGTGGCGTGCAGGCCGAGGACGCGGTCACGGATCGCGGAGAGGTCGGACGCCGCGTAACCGAAGCCGCCGTCCGCCTTCTGCACGATCAGCGGGACCGGCTGGTCGTCCTTGCCGCGGATCTCGTCGAAGAAGACCACGAGCGCGCCCTCGGAGCGGACGGCGACGCCAGACTCCTCCAGGAGGCGGGCCGTCTCAGGCATCATGTCGTTGTACGCGGACTCGCCGACGATCTCCTCGTCGCGGACCTCCATGTCCAGCTTCTCGAAGACCGAGTAGAAGTAGACCTTCGACTCGTCGACGAAGCGCTGCCAGAGCTCCAGGGTCTCCTTGTCGCCGGACTGCAGGGCGACGACCCGCTTGCGGGCCCGCTCCTTGAACCCCTCATCCGTGTCGAAGACCGCCCGCGACGCCTTGTAGACGCGGTTCAGGTTGCTCATCGCCTGCTCGCCGTCGACCTCGTCGGCCGGGGCCAACTGGCCGGGGTTCTCGATCAGGTACTGGATGAGCATGCCGAACTGGGTGCCCCAGTCGCCGATGTGGTGGCGGCCGACCGTCTTCTCGCCCGTGAAGTCCAGCATGTGGCACAGCGCGTCGCCGATGACGGCGGAGCGCAGGTGGCCGACGTGCATCTCCTTCGCCACGTTCGGCTGGGCGTAGTCGATGACCGTCGTGCCCGCGGCCGGGTTCAGCGGCACGCCGAGCCGGTCGCCGTCGGCGGCGCGGGCCGCGAGGGTGTCCACGATGGCCTTGTCGGTGACCGTCACGTTCAGGAAGCCGGGGCCCGAGACCTCGACGTCGGCGAGCAGGTCGCCGCTCTCGATCCTGCCCACGACCTGCGCCGCCAGCTCCCGGGGGTTGCCCTTGAGCTTCTTGGCCAGCGCGAGGATGCCGTTGGCCTGGAAGTCCGCCCGCTCGCTACGTCGCAGCAGCGGGTCCGCGGCGCCGGCGTCCGGCAGGGCAGCCGAGAGGGCGTCCGCGAGGCGCTGGTGGACGGAGGCGGTGAGGGACGTGACCGGGGCCATGAGCTTCCGTTCTCGTAAGTGCTGGAAAATGAGGTGCGTCGTGGTGAGCGTCAAGTGTCCCATGAGCGGGGATACCACCTCCCCCTGATTTCCCCCCGATCAAACGCCGACCCCGGACCGGGCCCTTCCGTCTGGGACAATGGCCTACGCCAGCTTTCAGGAACCCCGAGGAAACAAGAGGACGTGCCGATCGTGGCTGCTCAGAGCACCGATACCGCCGACTGGGTCGCCCGCTACGCGGACGAGGTCATCGCCGAGTCGGAGCGCCGTGCCCCGGGCAAACCCGTAGTGGTCGCGTCCGGACTCTCCCCCTCCGGCCCGATCCACCTCGGCAACCTCCGCGAGGTCATGACCCCGCACCTGGTCGCCGACGAGATCCGCCGCCGCGGGTACGAGGTCCGCCACCTCATCTCCTGGGACGACTACGACCGCTACCGCAAGGTGCCGGCCGGGGTCCCCGGCATCGACGAGTCCTGGGCCGAGCACATCGGCAAGCCGCTGACCTCCGTCCCGGCCCCGGCCGGCTCCGCGTACCCGAACTGGGCCGAGCACTTCAAGGCCGCCATGGCCGAGGCGCTCGCCGAGCTCGGCGTGGAGTACGACGGGATCAGCCAGACCGAGCAGTACACGTCGGGCGTCTACCGCGAGCAGATCCTGCACGCGATGAAGCACCGCGGCGACATCGACGCGATCCTCGACCAGTACCGCACCAAGAAGGACTCCTCCAAGGGCGGCAAGGGCGGCGGTGCGAAGAAGCAGCAGCAGAAGCCCGTCGACGAGGCCGAGCTGGAGGCCGCCGAGGGCTCCGGTGCGGCGAGTGAGGACGACGGCAGCGGCGGCGCCAGCGGCTACTTTCCGTACAAGCCGTACTGCGGCCGGTGCGAGAAGGACCTGACGACCGTCGTCTCCTACGACGACGAGTCCACCGAGCTCGTCTACACCTGCACGGCGTGCGGGTTCGGCGAGAGCGTCCTGCTCAGCGAGTTCAACCGCGGCAAGCTGGTCTGGAAGGTCGACTGGCCGATGCGCTGGGCGTACGAGGGCGTCGTCTTCGAGCCGTCCGGCGTCGACCACTCGTCCCCCGGCTCGTCCTTCGTCGTCGGCGGCCAGATCGTGCGGCAGATCTTCGACGGCGTACAGCCCATCGGTCCCATGTACGCCTTCGTGGGCATCTCCGGTATGGCGAAGATGTCGTCCTCCAAGGGCGGTGTGCCGACCCCGGCCGACGCCCTGAAGATCATGGAGGCGCCGCTCCTTCGCTGGCTGTACGCGCGCCGCAGGCCCAACCAGTCCTTCAAGATCGCCTTCGACCAGGAGATCCAGCGGCTCTACGACGAGTGGGACAAGCTGGAGTCCAAGGTCGCCGAGGGATCGGCGCTGCCCGCCGACGTGGCCGCGCACTCCCGCGCCGTGCGCACCGCGGCCGGTGAGCTGCCGCGCACCCCGCGCCCGCTGCCGTACCGCACGCTGGCCTCCGTCGCCGACATCACCGCGGGCGCCGAGGACCAGACGCTCCGCATCCTGCGCGACCTCGACCCGGCCGACCCGATCACGTCCCTGGACGAGACCCGGCCGCGCCTCGACCGCGCCGAGAACTGGATCACCACCCAGGTCCCGGCCGAGGCCCGCACCATCGTCCGCGCCGAACCGGACGAGGAGCTCCTGTCCTCGCTCGACGAGGCGGGCCGCGAATCGCTGCGCCTGCTCCTGGACGGCCTCGACTCGCACTGGTCCCTGGACGGCCTGACCCACCTCGTGTACGGCGTGCCCAAGGTCCAGGCGGGCTTCTCCCCGGACGCCACGGCCAAGGAGCTGCCTGCGGAGATCAAGGGAGCGCAGCGCTCGTTCTTCGCGCTCCTGTACCGCCTCCTCGTCACCCGGGAGACCGGCCCGCGCCTGCCCACGCTGCTGCTGGCCGTGGGCGCGGACCGGGTGCGCAAGCTGCTGGGTTCGTAGCGTTCTCGGCGGTACGCGCAGGTGTACCTGTGATGTACCTGTAGGTGTACGCGGCCGGGGCCCCGTTCCGATGGGAACGGGGCCCCGGTGCGTTCCCGGGTGCATCCTTCGGACTACCGGGAATTCGACCGGAGGCAGGACGCGGGCCCGTCGCGGGGCGCCGAGCATGAACGTATGAGAGAAATCATCGCCATCGTGGGCTGGACGCGGGCCTGACCGGTCCAGGGCGGCCGGGCCGCCGCTACGCGATGTGGTCTTCCATCAGCTCGTTCTCCAGGCGGGCGATGAACTCGTCCATGTAGTGGTTCACCTCGCGCGCCTGGAGACGCAGGCCGTAGGCCGCCTCGACGTTGGCCGCGAAGGCGCCCGGAGTGGGCATGCCCTCACCCTCTATCGAGTGACGGAACACCTGGTACAGGTCGTCCTCGGAGGGGCCGGGGGCGGGCGCGGGGCCGTGCTCGGGCCGGGGCTCGGGCTCGGGCTGGGGCTGGGGCTGGAGGTCCTCCTGGAACTGCTGGTTCTGGGGACCTGCCTGGTTCCGCTGCTCCTGTTCCGCGTACCACTCGTCGTACGGGGCCACGGGCTCGTACGAGGCGTTGTGCGCCGCGAACCAGGGGCTCGCGTGGTTCGCCACGGGGAGGGTTTCCGCCTGGGGCGGCGGGACCGGGGCCGAGGCCGGGTCCTCGACGAACTCGGGCTCGGGGTCGGGGGCGGGCTCGGGTTCGGCGGCGGTGGGCGGTGCGGCCGTCAGCTGGGGCTGGTGGGGCTGGTTGGCCTCATGGGGGTTCTTCGGGCCGCCCGAGGACGTGGGGTTCGTCGTCGGGAGCGCCGGGGCCGGCGGAAGGAGCACCGGCTCGATGCCCGCCGCGGCGAGACCGGCGGGGGCGGTCTCCGCGAGCGGGACGCCGAAGCGGGCGAGACGCAGCGGCATCAGCGACTCGACCGGGGCCTTGCGGCGCCAGGCGCGGCCGAACCGGGCCTGCAGACGGGCCTGGTAGACCAGGCGCTCCTGTTCGAGCTTGATGACCTGCTCGTAACTGCGCAGCTCCCACAGCTTCATGCGGCGCCACAGCTTGAACGTGGGCACGGGGGACAGCAGCCAGCGGGTGAGGCGCACGCCCTCCATGTGCTTGTCGGCGGTGATGTCCGCGATCCGGCCCACCGCGTGCCGGGCGGCCTCGACCGCGACCACGAAGAGGACCGGGATCACCGCGTGCATGGCGACGCCGAGCGGATCGCCCCAGCTGGACGCCGCGTTGAAGAGGATCGTGCCCGCCGTGAGCAGCCACGCCGTCTGACGCAGCAGCGGGAAGGGGATGCGCAGCCAGGTCAGCAGGAGGTCGAGGGCGAGCAGGACGCAGATGCCCGCGTCGACGCCGATGGGGAAGACCGCCGAGAAGCTGCCGAAGCCCTTCTTCTCGGCGAGTTCGCGGACGGCCGCGTACGATCCCGCGAAACCGATTCCGGCGATGACGACCGCTCCGGCGACGACCACGCCGATGAGTATCCGGTGCGTGCGTGTCAGCTGCATCGCGGCCACCCGCGATCCCCTCCCTGTTCAAGGCCTGTGTCGGCTTGTTGCGAGCGACAGCCTGGCACACGCGTGCGAGGAGCCGTGGGCCGGTACGCCGGGAGCCCGGCCCCTCGCGGGCCGGGCTCCGTCAACTTGCCCGCCGGGGGCGCCTGTTGGCGCCGGACGCGGCGTGTGCCGTCAGGACTTGCCGGCGCCGTCCTTCGACTTGTCGTCGCCCTTCGGCGCGCTGCCCTTGGCGTCCTTGCCGTCCTTGCTGCTCTTGTCGTCCTTGGCGCCCTTGCTGTCACCGGACTTGGGCGCGTCGCTCTTCGACGGCTCGCCCGCGCCGGACGCCTTGCCGCCGCCCTTGTTGGCCGCGATGACCGCGTCCACGGCCTCCTTCGCCGCCTTCTGAGCGTCCTTCGACAGCTTGCCGGCGTCGGGGGCCTTGTCGCCCGCGAGGCCCGCGCCGTTGTAGTCGACGGTGATGACGGCGTTCTCCGTGCGCGTCACGAACGTCTGCTGCTTGAAGGTGTCCTTGTCCTTCTTCAGGTCGTACCGCACGAGCGTCGCCTGCTCGCCGACGCCCTGCACCGGCTCCGTCTTGACGCCCTTGGCGTCCTTGGTCGCCTTGGCGTCCTCGACCTGCTTGGCGAAGCTGTCCTGCGCGCGCTTCGCACCGCTGCCGAGGGAGGCGTCCGACTCGAACCGCAGCAGCGAGACGCGCAGCCAGCGGAACTGGGAACCGTTCACGCCGTTGTTGTCGAGGCTGTCCCAGGAGCAGCTGCCGCGCAGCGCCGTGTCGCTGGACGTGCCGGCCTTGCCCGACTTGTCCTTCGCCTTCGGCACCAGCTCGCCGAGCGTCTTCTCCGTCACGACGTCGCAGGGCTCGGGGAGCTTGGCGTACGCCGCCTTCTCCACGCTCGCCTTCTTGTCGTCGCCCTTGGCCGGCGCCGAGGCCTTCGCGCCCGAGTCCTTCTTGGCCCCGTCGGAACCGGAGCCGGAGTCGGAGTCGGAGGAGCAGCCGGCGACGAGGATCACCGGTACGGCGGCCGCGCAGACGAGGAGGCGGCTGCGGAGCTGTCGCTTTCGCTGTGCAGGTCGGTGCATGGTTCCTTCACTCTGTTCGTCTCGTGACGTCCAGATCGTCTCGTGACGTCGTCGGGTCCGAGGGGCCACGGTACGCGTACGGGGTGGCGGGCGACTCCGCTTCGGGGAGCCGGCCGGCCGTCCGTACCCGCTCGGGACGGCCGCTACTCGTCGAACTCGCCGGCCAGGCTGTCGGCCAGTTCCTGCGCTTTGTCCTGCATTTCCTTGCTGTCGGGGACGTCTGTGCGGCGGCCCGGCTGCTCGTCGTACTCGATGGTGACGATGACGTTCGACGTGCGGAACACCACAGTCACGGTGCGGTGACGGGAGGCGGATCCCGCGCTGGCGAGGGCGTCGTCGAGGAAGGCCTCGTCGCCGAGGTCGGTGAGGGAGCGGGGCTCCAGGCCGGGGGGCGGGGTGGCGGGGTGCGAGCCGGAGGCGTCCTGCGCGCCCTCGTCCTTCTCCTCGCCGCTCCCGGCGTCCTTGCCCTTGCCCTTGCCTTTGCCCTTGTCGTCGTCGCTCGTGCCCTTCTTGCCGCCCTGGGCCTTGTCGCCGGGCTCGTCCGTGGACTCGGCGTCCGGCCCTTCGCCGTCGCCCGGGGTCGAGGTCCCGGCGGGCCGGGACAGCCCCGCCTCCCGCAGCTTCGTCGCGTAGACCTCCGCGGCGCGGGCGTCGTCGCTGACCGTGCCGTCGAACGAGACGACCCGCTCGAAGTCGACGAGGAGGTGGTGGGAGGCGCCGGAGGACTCGATCTTCCAGTTGCAGCCCACGCGCCGGTCGGTGTCGTACGTCGCCGCGGGCGTGCCCTCGTACGCCTTCTCGCGCTGGTCGGCGTCCTCGATCTCCACGATGCCGGGCAGCATCGCGTCGAGGGCGCCGTGGCCGACCGCGCCGCAGGGCTCGGGGAGCGTGCGGTACTTGCCGGGCTGCGCCGGGGCTGCGGAGCTGCCGTTGTCGCCCGGTTTGGCGTCGTCGCCCCCGTCGTCGCCGGACCCGCCGGTGCAGCCGGTCAGGATCACCGCGAGCAGTGCGGCGACTCCCGGGACGATTCCCGGGACACGGGCCCTGCCGTTCCGCTGCACCGTGATGGCTCCTCTCACCTGGCTCTGCCTGGATATTGGGTTGCCGCTGGTGGGCGGCCGGTGGAGACAATGTGTATCGCACGCGCTGCCGTGGATGCCGGTCCGTCACCCCTTTCGTTGACCTTGGCTCCGGTATTTGCGCTTCTTGGCTTGTAGGCGATCACGGGGGAAAGAGGACGAAATGTCGTACGTAGAGGTTCCGGGCGCGAAGGTACCGATCCGGATGTGGACGGATCCGCGGTCGGTCGAGGACTCGGCGATGCAGCAGCTGCAGAACGTGGCGACGCTGCCGTGGATCAAGGGCCTGGCCGTCATGCCGGACGTCCACTACGGCAAGGGCGCGACGGTCGGCTCGGTGATCGCCATGCAGGGTGCGGTGTGCCCGGCGGCGGTCGGCGTCGATATCGGCTGCGGCATGTCGGCGGTCAGGACGTCGCTGACCGCGAACGATCTTCCGGGTGACCTTTCCCGCCTGCGGTCGAAGATCGAGCAGGCGATTCCGGTGGGGCGGGGCATGCACGATGACCCCGTCGGGCCGGGGCGCTTCCATGGGATGGCGACGGCCGGGTGGGACGATTTTTGGGGGCGGTTCGAGGGGATCGCGGAGGCGGTGAAGTTCCGCGAGGAGCGGGCGGTCAAGCAGATGGGAACGCTTGGAGCCGGCAACCACTTTGTTGAGCTTTGCGTGGATGTATCCGATTCGGTCTGGCTCATGCTCCACTCCGGCTCCCGCAACATCGGCAAGGAACTCGCCGACCACCACATGGGCGTAGCGCAGAAGCTCTCGCACAACCAGGGCCTGGTCGATCGCGACCTCGCGGTCTTCATCGCGGACACTCCGCAGATGGCGGCGTACCGCAATGACCTGTTCTGGGCCCAGGAGTACGCGAAGTACAACCGCGCGATCATGATGGCCCTCTTCAAGGACGTGATCCGCAAGGAGTTCAAGAAGGCCAAGCCGACGTTCGAGCAGGAGATCTCCTGCCACCACAACTACGTCAGCGAGGAACGCTACGACGGCGTGGAGCTGCTGGTCACCCGGAAGGGCGCGATCCGTGCCGGCAGCGGGGACTACGGCATCATCCCGGGCTCCATGGGCACCGGCTCGTACATCGTGAAGGGTCTCGGCAACGAGGCGTCCTTCAACTCGGCCTCGCACGGCGCGGGCCGGCGGATGAGCCGGGGCGCGGCCAAGCGCCGCTTCTCGACGAAGGACCTGGAGGAGCAGACGCGGGGCGTCGAGTGCCGCAAGGACTCGGGCGTCGTGGACGAGATCCCGGGCGCGTACAAGCCGATCGAGCAGGTCATCGACCAGCAGCGGGACCTCGTCCAGGTCGTCGCGAAGCTGAAGCAGGTCGTCTGCGTGAAGGGCTGACGCGCTACTTCGCGTGGGTGACCGCGTAGATCATGATGAACGCGACGATGTGGATGCCGAAGAGGAAGTACGCGAGGTACCACCACACCAGGCGTTCGTTCTTCTGCTCCTCGGCGAGGCGGCGGGTCTCGTGCTCGTGGGTGAGGCGTTCGAGCGGGTCGGGGGAGTCCGCGGAGTAGGCGGGTCCGCCCGGGTCGTCGCCGGGGAGCGTCATCGTCACGACTCCCTGTGGACCTTCGTGTTGGAGGCCTGGGCGCGCGGGCGGACCACCAGGAGGTCGATGTTGACGTGCGGCGGGCGGGTGATCGCCCAGGTGATCGTGTCCGCCACGTCGTCCGCGGTGAGCGGTTCGGCGACGCCCGCGTAGACCTTCGCGGCCTTGTCGGCGTCGCCGCCGAAGCGGGTCAGCGCGAACTCGTCCGTCTTGACCATGCCGGGGGCGACCTCGATGACGCGGACCGGGGTGCCGACGATCTCCAGGCGGAGGGTCTCGGCGAGGACGTGCTCGGCGTGCTTGGCGGCGACGTAACCGCCGCCTCCCTCGTACGTTCCGTGGCCCGCCGTGGAGGAGAGCACCACGATCGTGCCGTCGCCGCTCGCGGTGAGCGCGGGCAGCAGCGCCTGCGTGACGTTGAGCGTGCCGATGACGTTCGTCTCGTACATCTGGCGCCAGTCGGCCGGTTCGCTGGTCGCGACGGGGTCCGCGCCGAGCGCGCCGCCCGCGTTGTTCACCAGGACCGCGATCTCGCGGAAGGCGGTGGCGAACTCGTCCACGGCCGCGCGGTCGGTGACGTCGAGCGCGTACGCGACCGCGTCGTGCCCGGCGTCGGTGAGCTCGGCGGCGAGCGTCTCGATGCGGTCCTTGCGGCGCGCGGTGAGGACGACGCGGTAACCGGCGGCGGCGAGCCCGCGGGCGGTGGCGGCACCGATACCGCTGCTCGCGCCGGTGACGATCGCGATGCGGTGGGCGGCGGCGGTCATGGGCACTCCTCGGGTCGGGCGTGGGTGCGGCGGGTGGAGCCGGGGCGGCCGGGCCGCCGGGCTCCGTCCGGTCTCACGTCAGGATATGCGTGCGGGTCAGTCGCCCCGCGGGGCGTACATGATCACGGCCATACCGGCGAGGCAGACCAGGGCGCCGGCCACGTCCCACCGGTCGGGGCGGTAACCGTCCGCGACCACGCCCCAGGCGAGGGAGCCCGCGACGAAGACGCCGCCGTACGCGGCGAGGATGCGGCCGAACTCGGCGTCGGGCTGGAGCGTCGCCACGAAGCCGTAGACGCCGAGCGCGATGACACCCGCGCCGATCCAGGCCCAGCCCCGGTGCTCGCGCACGCCTTGCCAGACGAGCCAGGCGCCGCCGATCTCGAAGAGCGCGGCGAGTACGAAGAGGGCGGCGGAGCGGGCGATGAGCATGGTCGACAGGGTGGCATGCGGGGTGCGGGGTGGCATGCGGGGCGGCACGACGGCGCGGCTCGTGGGCCCCTCACTCCCCGCCCAAGGCGACCCGCCAGTCATTGCACGGGTGCCAATTACCCTTCGGGTACTCGATGGACGCCTCGCCCCGCAGCGTGAAACCGGCCCTGCGGCAGACGCCGTTCGACGCGGGGTGGTCCGTCGCAGGGAAGGCGTGGAGGTAGGCGTGGCGGCCCGTCGCCCTCGCCGCCTCGATCACCAGGCGTGCCGCGCCCGCCGCGACGCCCCGGCCCTGGAACTCGGGCAGCACGCCCCAGCCCGTCTCCCAGACCGTCCCGCCCTGCCAGGTCGTCTCCCAGTACCCGATCGAGCCCGCCGTCCGGCCGTCCAGCGTGATGCGGAACATCTGGCCCTTGCCGTCGCGGCCGTCGAGGGCGAGATAGCGGCGGTGGCGGTCCGCGAGCTTCCCCTCCGTCTCGGGGCCGCCCAAGTGATCCGTCATCTCGGGGGCGTTGAGGCGCAGGAGCAGCGCGCGGCCCTCGTCCTCCGGCCATGGTTCGAGCCGCATCGCCGATGGCTGAGGTGGCTGTGGTGGCTTGGTTGTTGATCGAGAGGGCTGAGACGGTCGCGGTGGCTGTGATCGCTCCATGAACGCACGGTAGAGGGAGGGTCTGACAACGGCCCGGTCACCGAGCCATCAACGCGGCCCGTACGCCGTCGGCGGCACACCCACCGTCGCCGTGAAGTCCCGTACGAGATGGGCCTGGTCGGCGTAGCCGAGGGTGGCCGCCAGACCGGCCCAGTCCACGTCGTCCCGCGACTCGGCCCGCTCCAGGGCCTCGTGGATGCGGTACCGCAGGATGATCCACTTCGGGCCCACGCCCACGTACGCGGCGAAGAGCCGTTGCAGTGCCCGCACCGACATGCCCTCCGCGCGCGCGAACGCGTCCACGCGCCGGATCGAGCGGTCCCGGCGGATCCGCTCGACGAGGCCCGTCGCGAGGTCGGCGTGCGGGTCCGGCGCGGGGCCGAGGCTCAGCAGGAAGGTGTCGAGTGCCGCCACGCGCGCGTGCTCGTCGTCGGGGGCGAGGATTGCCGCCGCGGTGTGCGCCGCGTCTTCGGGGGTGCGCGGGAAGACCTGTTCCAGCGGGAGCCCGCGGCCCGTCCAGGCCGACACCGGGCGGTCCGGCGCGAACGGGCGGAAGGCGCCAGGCCGGAACTGCACCCCGCACACCCGCCCGCGACCCTCCAGCTTCTTGCTGAAGAGGTCGAGTCCGACGCCCGCGACCTCTCCGAAGCGGTGCGCCGCGTACGACTGGAAGACCACGTTCACCGACGGGTGCGGCACCACGTGGGTGGCGTAGGGCTCGGGCTGGTCCCAGTCGATCAGCCAGTAGTGCTCCAGGTAGGGGCGCAGCGCCTCGGCGGGCGCGTGGCGGCGGAAGCGGACCTTGGCGAAGAGTCCGGCCGCGTCCACGATGCCCCGGGTGTCACGGCGCGGAGCGGAGGCGTCTGACATGGCTGGATCGTAGGTCCCGGGGTGCGTATCCGGGGTGCGCGGTCGTGGCGCGCCTGCCCGTGGGTGCCCGCGGAGTGTCGCGTTTCTTCAAGCCGCGGGCCCACCCGTCCTCGTACGGTCGCCCCATGGACACTTCACGCACCTCGGACATCGGGATCAGTGAGCTGCTCGCTCTGGCCGTCGAGCGCGCCGCACCCGTCGTCCGCGCCGTTCCGGACGATCGCCTCGGCGATCCCACCCCGTGCGCCGACTACGACGTGCGCGCGCTGGTCAACCACCTCTTCCACGTCGTGGTCCAGTTCCAGGAGCTGGCCGCCAAGCGGAACGCGGACTTCTCGGAGTCCCCCGACTACATCGGCGAGGGCGGCGAGGGCGGTGAGGGTGCCGCAGGCGGTGACTGGCGCGAGCGCCTTCTCGCCGAGGCGGAGAAGCTCGTCCGCGCCTGGGGCGAGCCCGGCGCCGAAGAGGGGACCACGGGAGCGATGGACATGCCGGCCGGGACCGTCGGCTGCATGGTCCTGCTCGATCTGACCGTGCACGCGTGGGACCTGGCCCGGGCCACGGGGCAGGAGTACCGGCCGGACGCCGGGAGCGGCGCGCTCGTCGCGCGGCTGCGGGAGGCGGTCGCCGGGCTCGGTCCCACCGCACGCAAGATGGGCGTCTTCGGTGAGCCGGTGACGGTGCCGGAGGCGGTGCCCGGCCAGGCCCGTGACTTCGAGTTGTTGCTCGCCGAGACGGGACGCGACCCACGCTGGGGCCGCGACTGAGGAGAAGGGGAGCGGAGGAAGGGAATGGGGGGAGGGGAGAGGGAAGGGGGAGCCAGCCGAAGACGGAGAGAGGCTGTCAGGGCCACACCAAGCAGTACGCCTGGTGCCCCGCATCGTGCAGCCGATGCGAGAAGTCCTGCCACTCGTGCAGGAGTTGGTAGACGTTGAACGCGTCGCGCGGGCCGCCGCGGTCCGGGACCGTGGACCATATGAACGCCGCGGCGCCCACCGACTCCTCGCCGACGCCGCGCAGCGGGTCGACGACGGTCATGGGGAGCTTCACCACGGCGTAGTCGGGGTGGAGGACGACCAGTTCCAGCGGGGGGACCTTGTGCAGGGGTATGCCCTCGATGCCGGTGAGGACCATCGCGGCCATCGTCTCCGGCTTGATCTTCGTGAACATGCCGCCCATGCCGAGCTCGTCGCCGCCGAGTTCCTCGGGCCGCATGGAGATGGGCACTCGGGCGGCGGTCGCGCCGTCCGGGGCGCCGAAGTATTTGTAGGTCACCCCCACCCCGCCACTCCTGCTGCTCACCCGGTCCCGCCGGAACCCGCCGGAGCCGCCGAGCGCCTGGTCGGGCGCTTGTGCCGGTTCCGCTTCCGCCTCGCGTCGGTGCTTGCCCCGCCGGGCACGCCGCGGGCCCAGGCCGTCGGTCCCCTCGCCCAGTCCGCCACCGCGATGCATATCTCCACCCGACTGCTTTGCCAGGGCGGCACGGCCCTGTCTTTTCTAGGCCTCGCGGCCCCCGCCACGCAACCCGATCATCGTGTCAGTGACCTCCCCCACGTTCACCCGCTAAAACGTGGAGTGAAACACCTGTCCGCAGGATGTCCGGACCCTCTGACACCATGGCTCGTGTGAGCTTCCCGTATAGCGCCCCAGTTTCGCAGACTCTTTTCGACCGTGCGGCGGCCGTGACGCCCGGCGGTGTGAACTCTCCCGTGCGCGCGTTCCGCGCTGTGGGTGGTACGCCCCGTTTCATGGTGTCCGGTACCGGTCCGTACCTGACTGACGCCGACGGCCGCGAGTACGTAGACCTCGTGTGCTCTTGGGGTCCGATGATCCTCGGGCACTCCCACCCCGAGGTGATCGCCGCCGTGCAGGAGGCCGTCGCCCGCGGCACCTCCTTCGGTACGCCGGGTGAGGGCGAGGTCGCGCTCGCCGAGGAGATCGTCGACCGCATCGACCCCGTCGAGCAGGTGCGGCTCGTCTCCAGCGGCACCGAGGCGACCATGTCCGCCATCCGTCTGGCGCGCGGCTTCACCGGCCGCGCCAAGGTGATCAAGTTCGCCGGGTGCTACCACGGCCACGTGGACGCGCTGCTCGCGTCGGCGGGCTCCGGCGTGGCGACGTTCGGGCTTCCCGACACGCCCGGCGTCACCGGCGCCCAGGCGGGCGACACCATCGTCGTGCCGTACAACGACCTCGAAGCGGTCCACGAGGCCTTCCACACGTACCCCGGTGAGATCGCCTGCGTGATCACCGAGGCGTCGCCCGGCAACATGGGCATCGTGCCGCCGCGCCCCGGCTTCAACGAGGGGCTCAAGAACGCCTGCGCCAAGAACGGCGCGCTCTACATCTCCGACGAGGTGATGACCGGCTTCCGTACGTCGAAGGCCGGCTGGTACGGCGTCGACGGCGTGACGCCCGACCTGATGACCTTCGGCAAGGTCATGGGCGGCGGCTTCCCCGCGGCGGCGTTCGGCGGCCGTGCCGACGTCATGGCGCACCTCGCCCCGGCGGGCCCCGTCTACCAGGCGGGCACGCTCTCCGGCAACCCGGTCGCGACGGCCGCGGGCATCGCCCAGCTGCGGCTCCTCGACGACGCGGCGTACGACAAGATCGACGTCGTGTCGGGGCAGCTGCGCGCCCTGGTCTCCGACGCGCTCACCAAGGAGGGCGTCGCCCACCGGGTGCAGAACGCGTCGAACATGTTCTCCGTGTTCTTCACCGACCGCGAGGTGCGCAACTACGAGGACGCGAAGGCGCAGGAGTCGTTCCGCTTCACCGCCTTCTTCCACTCGATGCTGGCGCAGGGCGTCTACCTGCCGCCGTCGGCGTTCGAGTCCTGGTTCGTGTCCACCGCCCACGACGAGCAGGCCGTCGAGCGCATCGCCGCCGCCCTGCCGGGTGCCGCGCGTGCGGCCGCGGAAGCGACGGAGGCCACCGCATGAGCGGCACGGCAGCGGGCGACGAGCTGACGGTCGTCCACTTGATGCGCCACGGCGAGGTGCACAACCCCGACGGGATCCTGTACGGGCGGCTGCCCGACTACCACCTCTCCGAGCTCGGCCGGCAGATGGCCGACCGCGTCGCCGAGCACCTCTCCCGGCGCGACGTCACGCATGTCGTGGCCTCGCCGCTCGACCGCGCCCAGGAGACGGCCACGCCGATCGCCAAGGCGCACGGCCTGGACCTGAACACCGACGAGCGGCTCATCGAGGCGGACAACGTCTTCCAGGGCAAGACCTTCGGGGTGGGCGACGGCGCGCTGAAGAACCCCGAGAACTGGAAGCACCTCGTCAACCCCTTCAAGCCGTCCTGGGGTGAGCCGTACATCGAGCAGGTCGTACGGATGATGGGCGCCCTTGAGGCGGCCAAGGACGCGGCCCGCGGCCACGAGGCGGTGTGCGTGAGCCACCAGCTGCCGATCTGGATCGTGCGCAGCTTCGTGGAGAAGCGGCGGCTGTGGCACGACCCGCGCAAGCGGCAGTGCACGCTGGCGTCGCTGACGACGTTCACTTATCGCGGCGACAAGATCGTTTCGGTGGGTTACAGCGAACCGGCCCGGGATCTCGTGCCCGCACATCTTCTCGCCGGCGCCAAGCCGGGGAAGGGCAAGAATAAGGGCAACGGCAAGGCATTCGGGGCCTGATAAAACGGCCCCTCGATCAACCGCGTGTAATCGCGCGGCAACTGTATGTCCTTCTCGGTAAATCGCCATAAATAAATGCGGCTTGGCCGGAACCATGGTGTTCGTCGCGCCCTCTAACTGGTTGTCCTCTTGCATGGCAGATACAGCAGGATCGGACCCAAGGGCGCGACGAATGGGGATGGAATGCGCGACATCAGCCGCAGGGGAATGCTCGGGATCGGAGCCGGCACGGCCGCCGCTTTCGGGCTCGCGGCGTGCGGCTCGGGCGGTGGAGGCGATTCCTCCGGGTCCGCGGGGAAAGCCGGTGAGGGCCGGGACGGCGCCGAGAAGCGGCCGGCCAAGCCGATCGGTGACGGCTCGACCGCCTATACCGGTAAGCAGCCCCGCCAGCCTGCCAAGCCCGTACCGCTGCAGCCCGGCGAGACGCCCCCGCAGTTCGTGATCTTCTCCTGGGACGGTGCGGGCGAGGTCGGGAACGGACTGTTCCCGCGTTTCCTGAAGCTCGCCGAGGACCACGACGCGCACATGACGTTCTTCCTCTCCGGGCTTTATCTGCTGCCGGAATCGAAGAAGCGCCTGTATCGGCCGCCGAACAACAAGGTGGGCGCCTCCGACATCGGTTATCTCACCGACGGTCACATCAAGGACACACTGAAGTACGTACGCCAGGCCTGGCTCGAGGGCCATGAAATCGGCACGCACTTCAACGGGCACTTCTGCGCCGGCACGGGAACGGTCGCCAACTGGACGTCCGCGCAATGGCAGGACGAGATCGACCAGGCCAAGTCCTTTGTGAAGAAGTGGCGTACGAACACCGGCTGGACCGATCTGCCGTCGTTGCCCTTCGACTACGACAAGGAACTCGTCGGCGGCCGCACGCCCTGTCTGCTCGGCCAGGAGAACCTGCTGCCGACCGCGAAGAAGCTCGGCTGGCGCTACGACGCGTCCTCGCCCGGCGGCCGCCAGAAGTGGCCGCAGAAGAAGATGGGCATCTGGGACCTGCCGCTGCAGGGCATCCCCTTCCCCGGGCACTCCTTCGAGGTCCTGTCGATGGACTACAACATCCTCGCCAACCAGTCGAAGAACTCCACGAAGGCGCCGCCGGCCAACTACCCGGGCTGGCGCAAGCAGGCCACCGAGGCCTACATAGCCGGCTTCAAGCGCGCCTACGAGTCCAACCGCGCGCCGTTCTTCATCGGCAACCACTTCGAGGAGTGGAACGGCGGCATCTACATGGATGCCGTCGAGGAGGCGCTGAAGCACATCGCGGGCAAGAAGGACGTCCGTCTGGTCTCCTTCCGCCAGTTCGTCGACTGGCTCGACGTGCAGGACCCGAAGGTGCTCGCCAAGCTCCAGGGCCTTGAGGTCGGCCAGCAGCCGGCCGGCGGCTGGAAGAGCCTCTGAGAGGGGCCCCCGGTCCGCTCTGAAGAGGGGACTTCGTTCGGTGGAGGGGGTGCGGAAGATCCACGAAATGGACATGCGAAACTTTTCACATGAGTGTCGCCTGCCGCGCCCCACACCGCACCGATAGCAGCAACCACCGCCGCAGCCGCGCCGCCCTGCTCGCCGCAGGTGCCGTCGTCGCCGCGCTGACACTGTCCGCTTGCGGCTCCGGCGGCACGTCGGGGGGTTCGGGCAACACCAACTTCGTCGCCGGGTCCGACGGCATCGCTACGGTCAAGAAGGCGGACCGCAAGGCGAACCCGTCGCTCGAAGGTGAGACCCTCGACGGCAAGAAGCTCGACATCGCCGAGGACTACAAGGGCAAGGTCGTCGTCATCAACGTCTGGGGATCCTGGTGCGCGCCGTGCCGGGCCGAGGCACCGAACTTCGTGAAGGTCGCCGAGGAGACGAAGTCCAAGGGCGTCGAGTTCGTCGGCATCAACACGCGTGACCCCGGGCGCGGCCCGGCGATCCAGTTCGAGAAGCAGCACGGGATTCCCTACCCGAGTCTGCACGACCCGATGGGCAAGCTGATGCTGCGCTTCCCCAAGGGCTCGCTCAACCCGAACGCCATCCCCTCCACGCTCGTCGTCGACCGGGACGGGAAGATCGCGGCCCGCGCGCAGCAGCCGCTGAACGAGGAGAAGCTGCGGAAGATGATCGACCCCGTGCTCGCGGAGAAGTGATGTCGACGCTCGCGGCCGTCAGCGGTACGAACCAGACCGTCATGAGCGGGGCCCTGCTCCTCGCGATCCCGGTCGCCCTGCTCGGCGGGCTGGTGTCCTTCTTCTCGCCGTGTGTCCTGCCGCTGGTGCCCGGCTATCTGTCGTACGTCACCGGGGTCGGCGGGCAGGACCTCGGGGAGGCGCGGCGCGGCCGGATGGCCGCCGGGGCCGGTCTCTTCGTGGCCGGCTTCACCGTCGTCTTCGTCTCCGCGACCGTCTTCTTCGGTGCCTTCGGGCGAACGCTCAAGGAGCACCAGAGCACCATCAACACGACGCTCGGCGTGGTGATGATCGTGCTCGGGCTCTTCTTCATGGGGCTCATGCCCTGGCTCACGCAGCGCGAGTTCCGCTTCCACAAGCGGCCGGCCGTGGGCCTGGCCGGCGCGCCGGTCGTGGGCGCTCTCTTCGCCGTCGGCTGGACGCCGTGCATCGGCCCGACCCTCGCCTCGGTCATGGCCCTCTCCCTCGACGGGGCCAACCCGCAGCGCGGCGCGATCCTCGGTGTCGCGTACTCTCTGGGGCTCGGTATTCCGTTCATCCTCGCGGCCGTCGCCTTCCGCAAGGCGCTCGGCGCCTTCGGCTGGGTGAAGCGGCACTACGCCTGGGTGATGCGCGTCGGCGGCATCATGATGATCGCGACCGGCCTGCTCCTCGTCACCGGTGTGTGGGACAGCATCGTGCAGGACATGCAGGTCTGGACCAGCAGCTACTCGGTGGGGATCTGATCCATGAGTAAGACCGAAGCTCCTGAAGGCAAGACCGAAACCCCTGACGAGCAGGGTGATTTCGGTGCCGCCGGTGCCAGTATGTCCACCGCCCCGCGGGACCGGGACCGGGAGGACACCGCCCCCAACCTGCCCCGGCTCGGCGTCATCGGCTGGATCCGCTGGTTCTGGCGGCAGCTGACCTCGATGCGGGTCGCCCTCATCCTGCTCCTGCTGCTCTCGCTCGGCGCGATCCCCGGCTCGCTGATCCCGCAGAACAACGTCGACGAGCTCAAGGTCCAGGACTTCATGGACCGGCACACCACGCTCGGCCCGGTCTACGACAAGCTGCAGCTCTTCGACGTCTACAGCTCGGTGTGGTTCTCCGCGATCTACATCCTGCTCTTCGTCTCCCTCATCGGCTGCATCGTGCCCCGCAGCTGGCAGTTCGTCGGCCAGCTGCGCGGGCGCCCGCCGGGTGCCCCCAGGAAGCTGACGCGGCTGCCCGCGTACACGACGTGGCGCACCGACGCCGAGCCCGAGCAGGTGCACGAGGCGGCGCTCGCGATGCTCAAGCAGCGCCGCTTCCGCGCGCACACGGCGGGCTCCGGCGCGGGCACCTCGGTCGCCGCCGAGAAGGGGTACCTGCGCGAGGCAGGCAACCTCATGTTCCACATCGCGCTGATCGTGATGCTGATCGCCTTCGCCGCCGGACAGCTCCTCAAGTCCGAGGGCGGCAAGCTGGTCATGGAGGGCGACGGGTTCGCCAACACCCTCAGCCAGTACGACGACTTCAAGTCCGGCAGCCTCTTCGACACCGAGGACCTGGCGCCGTTCAGCTTCAAGCTCGACAAGTTCGTCGGTACGTACGAGAAGTCCGGCCCCAACCGCGGCACGGCCCGCACCTACCGGGCGGACGTCACCTACTCCGAGGGCCCCGACGGCGCCGAGAAGAAGAAGTCGATCGAGGTCAACAAGCCGCTGGAGGTCGACGGCTCGAAGGTCTACCTCATCGGCCACGGCTTCGCCCCCGCCGTCACCGTCCGCGACGGCAAGGGCAAGGTCGTCTACCAGGCGTCCGTGCCGGTGCTGCCCATCGACCAGAACGGCACGGCCACCGGCGCCATCAAGGTCATGGACGGCTACCGCGACAAGAACGGCAGGCCGGACCAGCTCGGCTTCAACGCCTTCTTCGTGCCGACCTTCGCGGGTGTGGGCAAGGGGCAGATGTTCTCGCAGTTCCCCGCCGCCGAGTACCCCGTGCTCGCGCTCTCCGCGTACCACGGCAGCCTCGGTGTCGACGCCGGTGTCCCGCAGAACGTGTACCAGCTGGACACCCGCAAGATGACGAAGTTCAAGGACGCCGACGGCGAGTTGCTCAAGCAGCGGCTGCGCCCCGGCGAGACCATGAAGCTGCCGAACGGCGCCGGGTCCATCACCTTCGAGAAGAACCTCAAGGAGTGGGCGACCTTCCAGATCTCCCAGCAGCCCGGCACCGGCTGGGCGCTCGGCGGCGCGATCGCCGCCGTCGCCGGACTCGCGGGGTCGCTGTTCATCCAGCGCCGCCGTGTGTGGGTGCGGGCGGTCAGGGGCGCCGACGGCGTCACCGTCGTCGAGATGGCGGGCCTCGGCCGCAGCGAGTCCGCCAAGGTGCCCGAGGAGCTCGCCCAGCTCGCCGCCCAGCTGCACGACAAGGCGCCGACGGCGCCCGAGCCAGACCCGGACGCGGAAGCCGTTTCCGACGCCGACCCCGATGTTGTTCCTGCCGAAGGGGCTGAGAAGTGAATCTCGCCGCCACCCTGGCCGCCGAGCCCAACGAGAACCTCGCGCACATCAGCAACGTGCTGATCTACTCCGCGATGGCCGTCTACCTCCTGGCCTTCTTCGCGCACATGGCGGAGTGGCTCTTCGGCAGCCGCAGCAAGGTCGCCCGCACCGCGGCGGCGCTCACGCCGAGCAAGGCCGTACAGGCCGCCGCGCCCGCCGTCACCGTCAAGGCGAAGGAGGGCGGCACCGCGACGCTGGAGCGGCCCCAGGTCGTCACCCGGTCCGTGAGCGGCACGCGCGACGTGCCGGACGGCCCCGGCGCATCGGCGGGCGACGAGAAGGGCGACCTCTACGGCCGCATCGCCGTGTCGCTCACCGTCCTCGCCTTCCTCCTGGAGTTCGGCGGTGTGCTCACCCGCGCCCTGTCGGTGCAGCGGGCGCCGTGGGGCAACATGTACGAGTTCAGCATCACCTTCTCCACGGTCGCCGTCGCCGTGTACCTGGTGCTGCTCGCGCTGAAGAAGAACATCGCCTGGCTCGGCCTTCCGCTGGTCACGACGGTCCTGCTCGACCTCGGTCTCGCCGTCACCGTCCTGTACACCTCCAGCGACCAGCTGGTCCCCGCCCTGCACTCGTACTGGCTGTGGATCCACGTCTCCACCGCGATCTTCTGCGGCGCCGTCTTCTACGTCGGCGGCGTCGGCACGCTGCTCTACCTCTTCCGGGACAGCTACGAGACGAAGCTGGTGAACGGCGGGCAGCCCGGCAAGTTCGCCACCTCCGTCCTGGAGCGGCTGCCCTCGGCGGCCACGCTCGACAAGTTCTCGTACCGCCTGAACGCGGCGATCTTCCCGCTGTGGACGTTCACGATCATCGCGGGCGCGATCTGGGCGGGCGACGCGTGGGGCCGCTACTGGGGCTGGGACCCCAAGGAGGTCTGGTCCTTCATCACCTGGGTCGCCTACGCCTGCTACCTGCACGCCCGCGCGACGGCAGGCTGGAAGGGCCGCAAGGCCGCCTACCTGGCCCTGATCGCCTTCGGCTGCTGGCTGTTCAACTACTACGGAGTGAACATCTTCGTCACCGGCAAGCACTCGTACGCCGGAGTCTGACCGCGCGTACGCGGTTACTGCTCCACCGTGATCGCGTCCAGCCGGCCCCGCAGGTACGCGTGGGAGTCGATGCCCCGGACGTCCGTGCCCGGGTCGCACTCGTAGAAGTAGACGAGCGACATCAGCTCCTCCGCGGGCAGGGCGGCCGGTGGGGGCAGGACGCGGTGGCGGCCCGACTGCCAGCGGTTGCCGGTCCAGCGTGCCATCAGGTCGCCGATGTTGACCGTGAGGGCCGCCGGGTCGAACGGCGCGTCCTGCCAGCCGTCCTCGTCCGTGAAGACCTGGAGCCCGCCCCGCCCCGCCTCCCGGTCGAGGACCGTCACCGTACCGAAGTCGGTGTGCGGGCCCGCCGACCTACACCGCGTAGGGCCGCTTCGCCCGCTCGGGCAGGTGGAAGAAGGCACGGGCCGACGAGCGGATCGCCGCGCGCAGGTCCGGGTCGACGCCGTGCCCGGTGACCAGGAGGAACCCGGCCGTGCGCAGGGCCTCGTCGACGGTCCGTGCCGTCCGCGCGCGGGCCTCGGGGGCGCCGGAAAGCCACGGCCGCAGATCGACCGTCGGAATGCGGGATGCGCTGCTCATGCCTGTCATCGTGCCCGTGCGAGCCCGCGGTCAGCCCTCGTCGCCCTGGTCCCGCCGCTTCTTGTCCGGGTCCTCGTCCCGCAGGGACTTCAGGAACTCGGGATTGTCGTCGGGCGCCACCCACCGCGTGCTGCCCCCGCGGCCCCGTCCCGCGATGCCGCCGCCCGCGCCGGGCGCATGCCGCACCTTGCCCGTGACGAGCCAGGCGATGGGGCCGAGCAGCACTTCGCCGAAGAGCAGCACGATGATGACCCACACCACCTTGGGCAGGTGTCTGACTTCCTTCTCGGGGGTGTTCAGGACATCGATGAAGGCATAGATCCACACCGCCAGGACCAGCAGGAACGGCAGATACCTGAGCATGGTGGCGCGATCCCCCAAGCGGTGGCGGCGGGAGCTGTGCGTGCCCCCCGGTGACGGGGCCAGGGTAGCCGGTGCCGGATACTGGAACGCATGGCTTACGACGATCTTCGCTCCCTGCTCCGGGCACTGGACCGCGAGGGCGATCTCAAGCGCATCAAGGCCGAGGTCGACCCGTATCTGGAGGTCGGCGAGATCACCGACCGGGTCCAGAAGGCCGGCGGCCCCGCGCTCCTCTTCGAGAACGTCAAGGGCTCGGCGATGCCCCTCGCCATGAACGTGTACGGGACGGACCGCCGCCTGCTCAAGGCGCTCGGCCTGAAGTCGTACGGCGAGATCAGCGACAAGATCGGCGGTCTGCTCAAGCCGGAGCTGCCGCACGGGTTCGTCGGCGTGCGCGAGGCGTTCGGCAAGCTCGGCGCGATGACGCACGTACCGCCGAAGAAGGTCAAGTCGGAGAGCGCCCCCGTGCAGGAGGTGGTCCTCACCGGTGACGACGTGGACCTGGAGCAGCTGCCCGCGCTCTTCACCTGGCCCGAGGATGGCGGCTCCTTCTTCAACCTGGGTCTGACGCACACCAAGGACCCCGACACGGGCGTCCGCAACCTCGGCCTGTACCGGCTGCAGCGTCACGACAAGCGCACCATCGGCATGCACTGGCAGATCCACAAGGACAGCCGCAACCACTATCAGGTGGCCGCCCGCAGGGGCGAGAAGCTCCCCGTCGCCATCGCGTTCGGCTGCCCGCCCGCCGTGACGTACGCGTCCACGGCGCCGCTCCCCGGTGACATGGACGAGTACATGCTGGCCGGGTTCATCCAGGGCAAGCGCGTGGAGATGGTCGACTGCAAGACGGTCCCGCTCCAGGTGCCCGCGCACGCCGAGGTCGTCATCGAGGGCTGGCTGGAGCCGGGCGAGATGCTGCCCGAGGGCCCCTTCGGCGACCACACGGGCTTCTACACGCCGCAGGAACCGTTCCCCGCGCTGAAGATCGACTGCGTGACGATGCGGAAGCGGCCGCTGCTCCAGTCCATCGTGGTCGGCCGCCCGCCGACCGAGGACGGCCCGCTGGGCCGTGCCACGGAGCGCTTCTTCCTGCCCCTCCTCAAGGTGATCGTCCCGGACATCGTCGACTACCACCTGCCGGAGTCGGGCGGCTTCCACAACTGCGCGATCGTCTCGATCGACAAGAAGTACCCCAAGCACGCCCAGAAGGTCATGCACGCCATCTGGGGCGCCCACATGATGTCGCTGACCAAGCTGATCGTCGTCGTCGACAAGGACTGCGACGTCCATGACCTGCACGAGGTCTCCTGGCGCGCGCTCGGCAACACCGACTACGCCCGTGACCTGACCGTCGTCGAAGGCCCGGTCGACCACCTCGACCACGCCTCCTACCAGCAGTTCTGGGGCGGCAAGGCGGGCATCGACGCCACGAAGAAGCTGCCCGAGGAGGGCTACACCCGGGACGGGGGCTGGCCGGACATGGTCGAGTCCGACCCGGACACGGCGGCGAAGGTCGACCGTCGCTGGAAGGAGTACGGACTCTCGTGAGTTCAGCATCAGCCGCGCTCCCGCAGCCGGGACGCACCAAGGCCTTCCTGCGCCTCGTCATGATCGAGCACTCGGTGTTCGCGCTGCCCTTCGCCTACATCGCCGCGCTGACCGCGATGTTCCGCCTCGACGAGAACATCCACTGGGGGCGGCTGCTCCTGGTCACCGTCTGCATGGTGGGCCTGCGGACCTTCGCCATGGCCGCGAACCGGATCATCGACCGCGAGATCGACGCCCGCAACCCCCGCACCGCCCACCGCGAACTCGTCACGGGCGCGGTGACGGTGAAGTCCGCGTGGACCGGCGCGCTGATCGCGCTCGTCGTCTTCCTCGGCTCCGCGGCCCTGCTCAACCCGCTCTGCCTGGCGCTCGCCCCCGTCGCGGTGATCCCGATGGTGGTCTATCCGTACGGCAAGCGGTTCACGAACTTCCCGCAGGCCATCCTCGGCCTCGCCCAGGCGATCGGCCCGATCGGCGCCTGGCTCGCCGTCACCGGCGAGTGGTCCTGGCAGGCCGTGATCCTCGGCCTCGCGGTCGGCATCTGGATCGGCGGCTTCGACCTGATATACGCCTGTCAGGACGTGGAGACGGACCGCGAGGTCGGCGTGCTGTCGGTGCCCGCGCGCTTCGGCATCCCGGCGGCGATCCGCGGCGCCCGCGCCTGCCACTTCGTGACGACGGCGCTCCTCGTCTGGTACGCGGCGGCCACCGACGCCGGCGCGTTCTTCTGGCTCGGCCTCGCGGTCGTCGCCGGTGCCTTCGTCTACGAGCACTCGATCGTGAAGCCGCACGACCTGTCCCGCCTCAACCGCGCCTTCTTCCAGGTGAACGGTTTCATCGGGATAGCCCTGTTCGCCTGCGCGCTGCTCGATCTGCTCGTACGCGGACTCAGCGTCTGAAACACCGACGGATAGGCTGCAGAGCGTGAACCCAGGAGATACGCCGCGTAGGCCTTGGATCGTGGGGGTGTCGGGTGCCTCGGGCACTCCGTACGCCGCCGCTGTGCTGCGTGCGCTGCTCGCGGCGGGGGAGAGCGTGGACCTCGTCGTGTCCCGGGCGTCGCGACTGACGCTGCTGGATGAGACGGGTATCGCGTTCCGGGACGCGCACTGGCGGGACGATCTGCGGCAGTGGCTGGGGCGCGGCGCGGACGGCAAGCCGGGGGTGTTCGACGCGGACGTGTCCGACGTGCGGTACTGGGCCGCCGGTGACCTGGCGGCGGGGCCGTCCTCGGGCTCATACGCGACGAAGGGGATGCTGATCGTGCCGGCGTCCACGGCGTGCGTGGCCGGGGTGGCGCTCGGGCTCTCGAAGGACCTGCTGCAGCGGTCGGCGAGCGTGACGCTGAAGGAAGGCCGACGGCTCGTGGTCTGCGTACGCGAGACGCCGCTGAACGGGCAGACGCTGAAGCACTTGGTGAGCCTGGACGAGGCGGGCGCGATCGTGCTGCCCGCCTCTCCGGCGTTCTACGCGGGGGCGACGCACATCCAGGATCTGGTGGACTTCGTCGCCGGGCGGGTGCTCGACGCGGCACGGGTGCCGCACAGCCTGTACCGCCGGTGGGAGGGAGAGCTCGGTTCCGGATCCGGAGGTGGCTCTGGCTCCCGGGGGGATTAGCGCTTCTTGGCGGCGCGCTTCCTGAGCAGGCCGCCCTTCGGCGCGGAGGTGGGCTTGTGGGCACGCGAGCGGTTGGCCAGGTCCTGAAGCTCGCGCATCCGGGCGTAGGCCATCTCGATCGAGTACACGGGTGACTCACTCCTGAGTGATCGTCTGAAGGATCATCGCTGATCGGCTGAGTTCGAGAAAGATTTGCGGGGTGCAAACCCTGTTGCGCCTTAGATTCTACACATAGACTCGCGGTATCGCTGAATAATGAAAGGCATCGCACCTATGGACGCCGTGGACAGGCAGCTCATCCAGGCCCTGCGGGAGAACGGCCGCGCCTCGTACGCCGAACTCGGGCGGCTCGTCGGCCTCTCCGGGCCCAGCGTCACGGACCGGATCAACCGCCTCGAAGCGGCCGGTGTCATCACGGGTTACCGCGCCACCGTCGACTCCGCCTCGCTCGGACTCGGCGTCATCGCCCTCATCGGCATCTCGCTCTCCGACGCCGCCGACCACGAGGACGTGGCACGGCGCCTGAAGGACCTGCACGAGATCGAGGACTGCTGGTTCATCGCGGGCGACGACTCGTACATGCTCAAGGTCAGGGCCACGGACGTGGACGGCCTGGAGAAGACGATCCGCCGGCTCAGCGGCACGCGCGGCGTCTCCCGCACGCGGACGACGATCGTGCTCTCGACCAAGTGGGAGAACCGGGTCGGGGAGCTGCCGGAAGAGTCCTAGGCGTACGGTTGGCGGGAGTTTGTCGCAGGTCGCCGTCGGCGGGTCGCGGATCGTAGGTCGCTGGGAGAGGTAAGGGCGAGGTCATGGACGCAGGTCTCAAGCGCGAGCTGGAGCAGAAGGTCCGGGACGGCGAGCGGCTGTCCCGCGAGGACGGCATCGCGCTCTACGAGTCGGACGACCTGGCCTGGCTCGGCGGCCTCGCCCACGAGGTGCGTACGCGCAAGAACGGCGACGTCGTCCACTTCAACGTCAACCGTCACCTCAACATGACGAACGTGTGCACCGCGTCCTGCGCGTACTGCTCGTTCCAGCGCAAGCCGGGCGAGAAGGACGCGTACACGATGCGCATCGAGGAGGCCGTCCGCCTCGCCAAGGCGATGGAGGGCGAGAACCTCACCGAGCTGCACATCGTCAACGGCCTGCACCCGAACCTGCCGTGGCGCTACTACCCGCGTTCGCTGAGCGAGCTCAAGAAGGCGCTCCCGGACGTCTCCCTGAAGGCCTTCACCGCCACCGAGATCCACCACTTCGAGACGATCTCGGGGATGTCGGCGTCCGACATCCTCGACGAGCTGATCGAGGCCGGTCTTGAGTCCCTCACCGGCGGCGGCGCGGAGATCTTCGACTGGGAGGTCCGTCAGCACATCGTCGACCACCGCACCCATTGGGAGGACTGGTCGCGCATCCACCGCCTCGCGCACGAGAAGGGTCTCAAGACCCCGTGCACGATGCTGTACGGCCACATCGAGGAGCGCCGCCACCGCGTCGACCACGTCCTGCGCCTGCGTGAGCTCCAGGACGAGACCGGCGGCTTCCAGGTCTTCATCCCGCTGCGCTACCAGCACGACTTCGTCGACATGCAGGACGGCAAGGTCAGGAACCGCCTCCAGGCGCGGACCACGATGGCGTCCGGCGCCGAGGCTCTGAAGACCTTCGCGGTGTCGCGCCTGCTGTTCGACAACGTTCCGCACGTCAAGGTCTTCTGGGTCATGCACGGCCTCCAGACCACGCAGCTTGCCCTCCAGCACGGCGCCGACGACATGGACGGCTCGGTCGTCGAGTACAAGATCACGCACGACGCGGACAACTTCGGCACCCCGAACAAGCTGACCCGCGAGGACCTGCTCGACCTGATCCGCGAGGCGGGCTTCCGCCCGGTCGAGCGGAACACGCGCTACGAGGCGATCCGCGAGTACGAGGGTCCCGACCCGCTGCTGCGCGAGACGCCGCAGGCTATGCGGGTCTGAACCGCAGGCGGATGCGGGTCTGAACCGCAGGCGGATGCGGGTCTGAACCGCAGGCGGCTGCGGGGCTGAACCCCCTTGCCGGGGACGAGCCCTCTCATGCTTCACTGGAGAGGCTCGTCCAGCTCGGGCTCATTTCGGAACGGAAGAGTGGATTGACATGCTCCGCTACACGCTGATGCGCCTCGGGATCTTCGTGGGTTGCTTCTTGGTCGTCTGGGGCCTCGTCTACTCCGAGATCCTGCCGCGCGGCCTCGGCGACTCGAACCTGCTCTGGGTGCTGCTGCTCTCGCTGGTCGTCTCCGCGCCCATCAGCTTCGTGGCGCTGCGCAAGGAGCGCGACCGCGCCTCGGTCGAGGTCGTCGCCCGCGTGGACCGCGCCAAGGCCAACCTGGAGGCGAACCGCACCCAGGAGGACGAGGCGGACGACGCGGCACGCTCGCAGGCGAAGGGCTCCAACGGCTCGAAGGGTCGCGCGCAGGCGCAGGGCTCGTAGGCGGACGCGGGCGCGGACGGCTCGCGGGCGTCGCGGGCCTGCCTCGCAGGGCACGTCGCACACGTCGCACACTTCTGGGAACCCCGGTTCCGGAGCGCATCGCTCCGGAACCGGGGTTCTTTGTGTTGCCTCGTGCTGCTTGGGGTCGCTGTCATGGCGCTACCTCAAACAAGTCCTTTGATGTTCTCAAAGCTCAAGTGTTAACGTGTTCGACATGAAGACAGCAGCAGCGCACCACAACGCCATGAGCGTCCCGCTCGTGGCGCGCCTGCATGTCGATCTCTGCCGCTGCATGTCCGCGGCCTGTCACATCTGAACGTGACCCCCGATGCAGCGGCCCGCTGACCCTTCGCGGTCGCCGCTCCCGTACGTCCCCCTCCCCCTGACTTTCCTCACCGGAGTGTGTCCGTGTCCGCGAATTCCGCGACGCCCGCCGACCAGGCAGGCGAGCACCAGAATCCCCAGAACTCCGAGGTTCCCGAGACTCCCGGGCCGCCCGGGACGCCCAGGTCCGGATCCCGAATACCCGGGTTCCTCAAGATCCCCTTCTGGGCGCAGATCCTCGGCGGCCTGGTCCTGGGCGTCCTGCTCGGCTGGATCGCCCGCAACCAGGACGTCGACTGGCTCGTCACCACCCTCTCCAAGGTCGGCGACACCTTCATCGGGCTCCTGAAGCTGGCGGTCGCGCCGCTCGTCTTCTTCGCGATCCTGGTGTCGATCACCAACCTGCGGAAGGTCAACAACGCCGCCCGGCTGGCCACCCGCACGCTGCTCTGGTTCATGATCACGTCGCTGATCGCGGTCGCCATCGGCCTCACCATCGGCCTGATCACCAACCCCGGCTCCGGCACCGGCCTCACCCCGAAGGACGGCAAGGCCCCCGATCACGCGGGCTCCTGGATCGACTTCCTGACCGGGATCATCCCGACGGACGTCGTCACGCCCTTCACTGAGCTCAACGTCCTCCAGATCGTCTTCATGGCCGCCGTCGCCGGCGTCGCCGTACTGAAGATCGGCGACAAGGCGCAGCCGATCCTGGAGCTGAGCGAGTCGGTTCTCGCCCTCCTCCAGAAGGCCCTGTGGTGGGTCATCAAGCTCTCCCCGATCGGCACCATCGGCCTCATCGGCTTCGCCATCGCGGACTACGGCTGGGACCTCATCAGCAAGTACGCGACGTTCACCGCCGACATCTACATCGGCTGCGCCCTGGTCCTCTTCGGCGTCTACCCGCTGCTGCTCGCCACCGTCGCCAAGGTCAACCCGCTCCAGTTCTTCAAGGGCGCCTGGCCCGCCATCCAGCTGGCGTTCGTCTCCCGCTCCTCGGTCGGCACCATGCCGATCACCCAGAAGGTCACCGAGCGCCTCGGCGTCCCGAAGGAGTACACGTCCTTCGCCGTGCCGTTCGGCGCCACGACGAAGATGGACGGCTGCGCCGCCATCTACCCGGCCATCGCCGCGATCTTCGTCGCGCAGATCTTCGACGTGCACATGGGCATCAAGGAGTACCTGCTCATCGCCTTCGTCTCGGTCGTCGGTTCGGCCGCGACGGCGGGCCTGACGGGCGCCACGGTCATGCTGACCCTGACCCTGTCCACCCTCGGCCTGCCGATGGAGGGCGTCGGCCTGCTCCTCGCCATCGACCCGGTCCTCGACATGATGCGCACCGCGACGAACGTCGCGGGCCAGGCGCTGGTCCCCGTGATCGTCGCGGCCCGCGAGAACATCCTCGACCGGGAGGCGTACGAGAACGCGTCGGCGTCGCCGCTGGATGAGCTGGATGAGCTGGACGACGAGGCCGAGGGGACGCGGTCGATCCCGGCTTCCTCGGTGTCGCCCTCCTCTTCGGCGGAGAAGGTGCCTGCCGCGGTCTGAGTCGCGTCGTCACGTCGAAGCCCCGTCCCGGAGCGATTCCGGGGCGGGGCTTCGGTCGTTCCCGCCTCCGGGCTCGTTGACCGTACGCTGACGTGTGGACGGACAGTGTGGAGAGGCGGGGGCCGGGGTGGGCGAGAAGCGGCGGCAGAAACGGATGCCGCGGGCCGTGCGGGAGCAGCAGATGCTGGACGCGGCGGTACGGACGTTCGGGCAGCGGGGGTACCGGGCCGCGTCCATGGACGAGATCGCGGAGCTCGCCGGTGTTTCCAAGCCGCTCGTGTACCTGTATCTGAACTCCAAGGAAGAGCTCTTCAGCGCGTGCATCCGGCGGGAGGCCGCGGCGCTCGTCGCCGCGGTGCGGGAGGGCGCGAGCGGGGCCGCCGGTTCCGGCGAAAGCGCCGACCGCCAACTGTGGGACGGGCTGCGGGCGTTCTTCACGCACACCGCCGAGCAGCCCGAAGGGTGGGCCGTGCTGCACAGCCAGGCGCGGACGCAGGGCGAACCGTTCGCGGCCGAGGTCGCCGCCATGCGCGAGGAGATCGTCGCCTTCGTGACCTCCCTGATCGCAGAGGCGGCGCGGTCGGCGCACGGTGACCCGTCACTGCCGGAGCGCGAGGTCGCGGGGCTCGCGCAGGCGCTGGTGGGCGCTGCGGAGTCGCTGGCCGGGTGGGCCAACACGGAGGGGTCCGTCTCGGCGAAGGAGGCGGCGGCGACGCTCATGAACTTCGCGTGGTCGGGGCTGGGTGGCCTGATGGAGGGGCGGCGCTGGGCTCCCGCGTGAGGGCGCTGTGGGGGCGTTAGGCGGGGCTCGGCGGTTCGCTGGTTTCGCCGGTGAGGTGTGGTTTTCCGGTGCGGGGGTCGTGGAGTTCGAAGGTGTGGTCCCGGGCGGTGTACGTGACCGTGGACGGGAGCAGGACGGGGGCCTTGAACTCCGCCCTGACGCGGACGGCACCCTGCGCTCCGTTCTCCGCCAGGCAGCGGGCGAAGGTCCACATGCCGTGGGCGATGGGGCGCGGGAAGCCGAAGGGGCGGGCGGTGAGCGGGTGCAGGTGGATGGGGTTGCGGTCGCCGCTTACGGCGGCGTAGCGGCGGCCGAGGTCGGGGGCGAGGTGCCATTGCGTTCCGGCTGCGGGGGTGGGGGCTGGGGCTGGGGTTGGGGTTGGGGTGGGGCTTGGGGTGGGGCTCGGGGCTTGGGGTGGTGTCTTGTGGCGGGCCAGGTAGGTGCTGTCGGACTGCCAGAGGAGTTCGCCGCGGGTGGAGGTGACCTGGGTGGTGAGGGTCGCTTCTGTGCCGCGTCGGTGGGGGGTCAACTGCCTCGTTCCTACTGTGAGTTCCAGCTTCTCTGAGGGGTGCGGGGGGCGGTACTGGGTGATCTCTATGGAGGTGTGCACGAGGCCGAGGAGGGGGAGCGGGAAGTCGCGGGCGGTCATCAGGCGCATGGCCAGGGGGAACGCGAGGACGTGGGGGTAGGTGAGGGGCAGTTCTTCGGGGCTGGTGCCGGTGTTGGTGGGGAAGCCGAAGCCGCAGACCGTGTTGTACGCGGTGAGGTGGCGGGGGTCGGGGGTGCGGGTGGCGGTGAGACGGGTTCGGGGAGCGTGAGGGTGGGCGCCGGGGTGCTTGAGGGGTGAGAGGGCGGCGGCGCGGAGCAGGAGAAGGGGGAGGGGGAGCGGAGTTCGGGCTCGCATGGTCTTCCTTCGTGAGGTCGTGGTCGGGGACGTGGGTTTGTTGGCGGCTGCGCTGGGGTGGGGTTTCGTGCGGGTTCGCTGGGGCGAGGTGCGTCTGTGGGGCGGGGCCGCGGGGGTATGTGCGTACTCGCTATCCCTGCGTCACGCTGCCCGGACAATGGGGCTACAGGATGCTCGGTGCTCCGTTCGCACATACCCCCACGTCCCCTCCGGCCGGTTACGCGGCTGCGGCCCGGTGGGGGCTGGCCCCGTCCTGCCGTACGTTGCGGGGCAAACGCCCCTGCCCCTGCTCCCGCCCCTACCTCCGCCGTGCGTTGCGGGGCAAACGCCCCTGCCCCTGCTCCCGCCCCTACCTCCGCCGTGCGTTGCGGGGCAAACGGGTGGGTGGGTGGGATACATCCGCCGCGAAGCGGCGGGCCCGTTCGTACCCGCGGACGGGAGGCGGGGGAGGTCCCCACTCACTCCGCCGCGAAGCGGTGGGCCTGTTCGTGCCCGCAGACGGAAGGCGGGGGGAGATACCCACCCACTCGGACCCGTCTACGCGCCGAGGAGGCTCTGGCCGCAGACTCGGACCACCTGCGCGTTCACGCCGCCCTGCGCCAGCCATGACGTCGTTTCCGCCACGTCCACGGGGAGTCCGCCCTGTGCGAGGGAGTTCATGCGGCGGCCCGCCTCGCGGATGAGGAGAGGGACCGCCGCCGTCATCTTCGTCTCGATGAAGCCGGGCGCCACCGCGTTCACCGTCACCCCGTGCTCCGCGAGCGCCCGCGGCCCGAGGGAGTGGACCAGGCCGACGATGCCCGCCTTGCTCGCGGCGTAGTTCGTCTGGCCCGCGTTGCCCGCGATTCCCGCGATCGAGGCCGTGGCGACGATCCGGCCGCCGGGGGCGAAGACGCCCGCCTTGAGGAGCGCGTCCGTGGTCGTCAGGACGGCGCCGAGGTTGACGTCGAGGACCGGGGTCCAGCGGTCCCGCGCCATGTTGGCCAGCTTGCGGTCGCGGGTGATGCCCGCGTTGTGGACGAGGATGTCGAGGCGGCCGTCCGGCAGCGCCGCGGCTATGCGCTCGCCCGCGTCCGGCGCCGTGATGTCGAGCGGGAGCGCCGAGCCGCCCAGGCGGTCAGCGGCGCGGGCCAGGTCCTGCCGGGACGAGGGAACGTCGAGGAGTACGACCTCGGCGCCGTCGCGCGTCAGGACCTCCGCGACCGCCGCGCCGATGCCGCGTGCCGCGCCCGTCACCAGGGCGGTGCGGCCCGCGAGGGGGCGCTCCCAGTCGGCGGGGGCGGCCAGCGTCTCGGTGGGGCCTGTCTCGATGACCTGGCCGGTGACGTAGGCGGACTTGGGGGAGAGCAGGAAGCGCAGGGTCGGCTCGGCGGTGGCGATCGGGCCCGTGACGCGGACGAGGTTGGCGGTGCGGCCCCGGTTGAGCTCCTTGGCGAGGGAACGTACGAACCCTTCCAACGCCTGCTGGGCCGCGGCCTGGTGGTGGTCGGCCGGGTCCGGCGGGGAGCCGATGATCACGACGCGGCCGTTGTCCGCCACCGTGCGCACCACGGGGTGCAGGGCCGCGTGCACCTCGCAGAGGGTCCGGATGTCGGCCACTGCCGTGGCGTCGAGGACAACTGCAGTGGGACGCACGGGCGTTGGGGCGATGGTGTGGCCCGCCGAGGTGAGGAGGGTGGGCAGGTCGGCCGTGTACGAGGACTCGCCCGCGGTGAGCAGGAGCAACTCGCCGCCCAGGGACGGGCGTTCCGGCGACCAGCGGCGCAGCCGGGCCGGCTGGGGCAGGCCGAGGCGACGGGTCAGGAAGCGGCCGGGCGCGGTGGCGGTGAAGGTCAGGTAGCGGTCGGCCATTGTCCAACTCCCAGCTCGGTCGTAAATTTACTTCCGAGTAAGGTTACTCAAGGGTCAGGAGCTGGTCGAGACATGAGTCTTCCCGCTGTGCGCCGCGTCGCCGTACTCGGCGGCACCCGCATTCCATTCGCCCGGTCCGACGGGCCGTACGCGACCTCCTCGAATCAGGACATGCTGACCGCCGCCCTCGACGGGCTGGTTCAGCGGTACGGCCTCCAAGGGCAGGGAGTGGTGGGGGAGTTCGCCGCCGGTGCCGTGCTCAAGCACAGCCGGGACTTCAACCTGGCCCGTGAGGTCGTGCTCGGGTCCGCCCTCGATTCCCGTACGCCCGCCTACGACCTCCAGCAGGCGTGCGGCACCGGGCTCCAGGCCGTCGTCGCCGTCGCCAACAAGGTGATGCTCGGGCAGATCGAGTCGGGGATCGCCGGAGGGTCCGACACCGCGAGCGACGCCCCTCTCGGGGTCAACGACGAGCTGCGGCGGGCCCTGCTCGCGGCGCGGCGGGCCACGTCCGTGGGCGGGCGGCTGCGCACGCTGGGGCGGATGCGGCCCCGGCACCTCGTACCGGACATCCCGCGCAACGCGGAGCCGCGTACCGGCCTCTCCATGGGCGAGCACGCGGCGGTGACCGCGCGGAAGTGGGGCATCACGCGTGAGGCGCAGGACGAGCTGGCGGCGCTCAGTCACCAGCGGCTGGCGGCCGCGTACGAGCGGGGGTTCCTGGACGATCTCGTCGTGCCGTTCCGCGGGCTCGCGCGGGACCAGAACCTGCGGCCCGGGTCGACCGTGGAGAAGCTCGCCCGGCTGCGGCCCGTGTTCGGGACCGGGGTGCCCGGCGCGACCATGACCGCGGGCAATTCCACTCCGCTGACGGACGGCGCCGCCGTCGCTCTGCTCGGCAGTGAGGAGTGGGCCCGGAGCCGGGGGCTCGAACCGCTCGCGTACCTCGCCGCCTGCGAGAGCGCGGCGGTCGACTTCGTCCACGGGGATGTCGCCGGGGGCGACGACGGGCTGCTGATGGCGCCCGCGTACGCCGTGCCCCGGATGCTGGAGCGGGCCGGTCTCGGGCTCGGCGACTTCGATTTCGTGGAGGTGCACGAGGCGTTCGCCTCGCAGGTCCTCGCCACGCTCGCCGCCTGGGAGAAGCGTGGGCTCGGCGCCGTGGACCGGGCGCGGCTGAACGTCGCGGGATCGTCGCTCGCCACCGGTCACCCGTTCGCGGCCACCGGGGCGCGGATCGTCGCCACCCTCGCCAAGCTCCTCGCCGAGCGGGGACGCCCGGGGCGGGGTCTCATCTCCATCTGTGCGGCGGGCGGGCAAGGGGTCACCGCGATTCTGGAGAGGTAGGCGCCCGCCCCGAGGTTGCAGGTGTTACGCAGCGTAGTGGGCGTGTACTTACGGGTGCCCTGCGCTGAACGGGCGAGGCCCGGCGGGCCCGCTTAGGGTGAGCGAGGGGCAACAGGCTGGGAGGTTGCCGTGCGTGGAGCTTGTGCAATCGCCGGTGTCACCGTGCTGGTCGTCGCGGGAGCGGGAGCGGGAGCGGGAGCGGGCGCGGGCGTGCCGGGCGTGCCGGGCGTGCCGGGCGTGGCCTGGGCCGCCGCCGCTGACGGTGGTGGGCGGCCGGATCTGTCGCGCTACTACACGCAGAAGATCAAGTGGTCCGCGTGCAAGGGCGACACCGAGACCATGGCGGAGGCCGCGGGCGGAACCAAGGACCTGCGGTGCGGGCACATGACCGTCCCGGTCGACTACGCCAAGCCCGCCGCCGGAACCGTCGACATCGCGATGATCCGGCTGAAGTCCAGCACGAGCGGCAAGCCCCGCGGGTCCCTGGTGCTGAACTTCGGCGGGCCCGGCGGACCCGGTGTCTCCGCGCTCGCCGGTGCGCAGAAGGAGTTCGGCTTCCTGAGCAAGGACTATGACATCGTCTCCTTCGACCCGCGCGGCGTCGGCCTGAGCGATCCGGTCAGCTGTGGCGACGCCGGGGGGAATCCCGATCCGACCACGGAGGGGGCGGGCGACGCGGCCGCCGTGCTGCGCAAGCTGCGCAAGGTCGCCAAGGAGTGCGAGGAGCGGTCCGGGCCGGTCCTTCCGCACATGGGGACCGTCAACGTCTCCCGTGACCTGGACGTCATGCGGCAGGCCCTCGGCGACAAGAAGCTGAACTACCTGGGGTTCTCCTACGGGACGCGGATCGGCGCCGTCTACGCCGCGCAGTTCCCCGGGAAGGTCGGGCGGATGACGCTCGACGGCGTGGACACGCTGACCGAGCCCGTCGCCGCACAGTCCCTCGCGACCGCCGAAGGGCGCCAGACCGCCCTCGACCACTTCCTCACCTGGTGCACCGGGAACGCCGGCTGTGTCTTCGGCACCGACTCCCGTGCGGCACGGGACAGCATCGTGAAGATCATCAAGGACCTGGACAGGATGCCGCTCCAGTCCATGGAGGGCCAGCGGTTCACCGGCCAGAACGTCGTCGGCGTCCTCACCCAGGCGCTGTACAGCAGGCAGGCCTGGCCCGCGCTCTCGCAGGCGCTCGGGGCGCTGCTCGCCGACGGGGACCCGCGGGCGCTGATGCGGATGAGCAGCGGGCTGCCGGGCGGGGTGGAGCCGGGGCAGGTGCCGGGACCGGGGGTGAAACCGGGGCCGGTGGTGGTACCGCGGCCTGTGGTGCCCGGCCATGGCGGGCCGGACGTGCCCATGGACAACGCGTCCGCCGCCCTCATGGCCGTGAACTGCGCCGACGATCCCGACCGGCCCGACGCCGCGCACATAGAGAAGGAGGTCGGCAGGCTCCAGAAGGAGTTCGAGGAGGCCTCGCCGGTCTTCGGCAAGTCGATGCTGATGCCGGTGCTGCTGTGCTTCGGGCGGCCCGCGGGGACGGACTACATCCGCAAGGAGGTACGGGACGTGAAGTCGCCCGAGTTGCTGCTCGTCGGCACGCGGGGCGACCCGGCCACGCCGTACCGGTGGACGGAGGAGACGGCGCGGCGGCTCGGACCGCAGGCCGTCGTCCTGGACAACAAGGGCGACGGGCACACCGGCTACCTCGGGTCCCAGTGCGTGCGGGACAAGGTGGACGGGTTCCTGCTGTACGGGGAGACGCCCAGGACCGGGAGTTCCTGCGCGGCGGAGTGAGGGGCCGGATACTGGGCTGGGGCGGGCCGGGCCCTAGGGTCTGTGTTTCGGATCAGGCCGGACTTGGGTGGCCTTGCCTTGGGTGGGGCTCGAGCGGGGTCTGGTGCGTGCATCTGCAAGGCGGAGGAGGGCGGCAACGCGGAGCGTTGGCAACCGACGACAACGCCGCAGATGTGCGTGCCAGGCCCCGCGACCCCGGACAGATCCGAACGACAGGCCCTAGCGGGGCGGGGCCAGGCGGAGCATCGCCGCCTCGTCGGGGGTGTCCGGCGTGGCCTGGTAGACCACCAGGCGCTGGTCGCCCGAGCGCGCCAGCTTCATCACCTCGTACGTGAGGGTCATCGGGCCGACCTTGGGGTGTTCGAACGTCTTGGTGCCGCCGCCGCGCTCGCAGACGTCGTACTGCTCCCAGATGCGGGCGAAATCGGGTGACTTCAGGAGGAGTTCGCCGACCAGGCTCGTCAGCTGCGGGGAGTCGGTGTCGGTGCCGCCGATCGCGCGCAGGTGGGAGACCGACCTGGAGACCGTGTCCTCCCAGGGCCGGTACAGGACGCGGCCCATGGGGTGCAGGAAGAGGTAGCGCACGACGTTGCGCTGCTCGTCGGGCCAGTCCCACAGGCCGGGCAGCAGGGCCTTGCCGGGGGCGTTGGCGGCCAGCATGTAGCTGTGCCTGCTCACCACGTACGCGGGCAGCGGGGCGAGCCCGTCCAGCATGCGGAGCACTGACTCGCGGACCGTGTGGTCTGCCGTGGGATGCGGTTCCGTGAGGCGGCCCGAGGCCAGTTCGGCCAGGTCGCGCAGCCGGTCGTGGGCGTCGCCCGTCAGGCGCAGGGCGCGTGCGAGGGCGTCGATGACGGCGGGCGAGGGGTTCGCCTCGCGGCCCCGCTCCAGACGCGTGTAGTAGTCCACGCTCACACCGGCCAGCGTGGCCAGCTCCTCGCGGCGCAGGCCCGGCGTGCGGCGCAGACCCGTGCCCGCAGGGAGGCCCGCCTCGGCCGGGGTCACCCTGGCGCGGCGGGCGCGGAGGTACCGGCCCAGCTCGGTACCGGTGGCGGCCGCGGGCGTGGGTGCCGATGCCGGTGCGGGTGCGGCCGTCGGGGCCGCCGGGCTCGCTGTGCTTTCCGTCATCCGGCCATTGTCCCTGGTGGGTCTCCGGCGTGGGGGGCCGTGTCAGGGCCAGGAACGCGGGACCCTGGTGAGGTGCGGCCTGCCACGGGGGGCTGCCGCCCTGGAGAGTGGGGGTTGTGCGGGTGGCCCGGCCACCGTGACCCAGGGGGTGCGATGTCACCGGGCCGCGGTGCGGTGGCCGGTGCCGTCCGCCGTTCGTTGCCGTCCGCCGTTTGTCGCCGTCCGCCGTCTGCCGTTTGTTGCGGCCGGCCGTTCGTGCCGTCCTTCCTCGTCGCTCCGCGACGGCTGTGCTTCGCCGCTCCGCGGCGGCTTCCCACCCGCCCACCCGTTGCTCCGCGACTCGTGAGCCCCGTCACCGTAGGAGTTCCATGTCCGCCGGCGTTCTCTCCGCCCCCTCCGTCCGGGCCCCCCGCCCCCCAGCTCCCGGCGCCCCGCGCCCCCGCACCTCCTCTTCCCCCGCCCTCGCCCTCCTCGCCGCGCTCCTCGGCTTCACCGTCATCACCATCGACGTCACCGCCGTGAACATCGCGCTGCCCGACATCCGCGCCGACCTGCACGGCGGCATGGCGGGGCTGCAGTGGACCGTGGACGCGTACACCCTCATGTTCGCCGCCCTGATGCTGTCCGCGGGTGCGCTCGCCGACCGGGCGGGGGCGCGGCGCGCGTACGTCTGGGGCGTGGCGCTCTTCACCGCCGCCTCGCTGGCCTGCGCCCTGGCGCCCGGCATCGGTGCGCTGATCGCGGCCCGCGTCGCCCAGGGCGCGGGCGCGGCCATCGTGATGCCCGCCTCGCTCGCGCTGATCCGGCAGGCCTACGACGACGCCCGTCGCCGCGCCCGCGCCATCGCGCTGTGGACGGTGGGCGGTTCCGCGGCCGTCGCGGTGGGCCCGGTCCTCGGCGGGGTGCTCACGGAGAGCGCCGGGTGGCGTTCCGTCTTCCTCCTCAACCTGCCGGTCGGCGCGCTGATCCTCGTACTCCTCGCCCGTACCGCCCGCTCCCCCCGCCGTCCCGCGCCCCTCGACCTCGCCGGGCAGGCGACCGCCGTCCTCACCCTCGCCGGGCTCGCGTTCGCGGTCATCGAGGGCGGGCACCTGGGGTGGACGAGCGTGCCCGTACTCGCCGCCTTCGCCGTGGCCCTCGGCTCCGGATTCGCCTTCTGCATCGCCGAGAAGCGGCACGCCGCGCCCATGGTCCCGCTCGGCCTGCTGCGGCAGCGCCAGGTCGGTGTCGCCCTCGCGGTCGGCTTCGCGGTCAACGCCGGGTTCTACGGCGTGACCTTCCTCCTCGGCCTCTACTACCAGCAGCTGCGCGGCATGTCGGGCGTCGCGGCGGGCCTGATGTTCGTGCCGCTCGCCGCGTTCATCACGGGGACCAACCTCGTCTCGCCCCGTGCCGCCGAGCGGTTCGGGCGGCGCCGGGTCATCGTGCTCGGCCAGGCGATTCTTGCCCTGGCCATGTTCGTCCTCGTACCGCTGAACGCGGATACGCCGTTGTGGCTCGTCCTTCTCCTGGTCGTTCCGACGGGGCTCGGCGGCGCGTTCTGCGTACCCGCGTTGACGGCGCAGCTGATGGACAGTGTCCCCGGTGAGCGCGCCGGTACGGCTTCGGGGCTCCTCAACTCCCTTCGCCAGACGGGTGGCGCGATGTCCGTGGCCCTCTTCGGCGCCTTGCTCGCCGGTGGCGGTGACTCCGGCTTCTCCGTCGCGGGGATGCGTACGGGGCTCGTGGCCGTGGGCGCGGTTCTGTGCGTCACCACGGCGTTGGCGGCGTGGCTGCTTCCCCGGGACTGAGTGACGTGTCGGGACGTGTCAGGACGAGTCAGGATGTGGCGTACGTGAGGAAGTGGGACCAGGGGGTGGGGCTGACGGAGAAGGTCGGCCCCTCGGGGTTCTTGGAGTCGCGTAGGTGGATGGAGTGGGGGCAGGTGGCGAGCTCTACGCATTCGCCGCCCTCGCCTGTGCTGTAGCTCGACTTCCGCCAGTGGTAAGCGACTTCGAGGCACTCGCCGCCTCCGCCGCTGCTGTAGCTGGACTTGAACCAGTTCAGTTGCTCGGTGCTCATTGGTCTCCCAGCATCTTCTCGATCAGAGCCGGCGAATCACGAGACGTGAGCGCCTCTGCTTGCAGGATCCGATAGCGAACGGCCAGTACACGGACTTCTTCCGGAGCGGTGATCAACCGCGGGTACGTGTGGATCTCCATGCGTCGAGGACCGGACCCCCGGCAAGACGGTCTGGGCCGAACTTCCTTACCGGTCAAGGGAAATTCCGGCGGGAACCAGACTGGCCCCGTGATCAGGGCGCGGGCGACAATGCGGATCAATGGGCGGGCCACATCGTGGGCCCGCCGGACCCACCGGGGGAAGAGGGACGCATGCTCATCGTTTCCGTACTGGTCGTGGCCGCCGTGGTGATCGGCGCCTGCCTGCTCGTGCTGCGGCGCCGAGGCGGCTCAGGGGAGCGCGGCGCGCTGGAGCGTGGCGCGGCCGGGCAGGGGCTCGCGCAGGGGCTGGGCGGGGCGAACGCCAGCAAGCAGAACATGGGCGGCGCGGGGAACTGACACCCGGGCGCACCAGAACCCGACCATCAGCAGGCAGAGGGCCCGGGTAAAACAAGAGGCAGGGAGAACTCTCCCTGCCACTTACAACGTATAGCGCACTGGGGGGCTTGCGGCAAGACCCCCGGGGTGGCGCAAAATCGTCGGCCTAGCTCACAACGGCAGACGACCGCCCCGGAGGCATCGCGATGAACGAGCAGTACGTGCGGGATCTTCGAGAGGTCGATGAGACGCAGCTCGCGGCCGTCGGCGGCAAGGGTGCCCACCTGGGCGCGCTGTCACGGATCGACGGCGTCGACGTGCCGGCCGGATTCTGCGTGACGACGGACGCGTTCCGGCGGATCGTCGCGGAGGCGCCGTCGCTCGACGCTCTCCTTGAGGAGTTGTCGCGGGTCGACCCGGACGACCGCGAGGCGCTCCGCACGCTCGCCGCCGGGATCCGCGAGGTCATCGAGGGCACCGCCCTTCCGGCCGACCTCGCGGCGGCGATCACCCATGAACTCGACCGGCTCGGCGAGCAGTCCCCCTGCGCCGTCCGGTCCAGCGCGACGGCGGAGGACCTGCCGACGGCCTCCTTCGCCGGGCAGCAGGACACGTACCTGAACGTCGTGGGGCGGGCGGCGGTCCTCCGGCACGTCAGCCGGTGCTGGGCCTCGCTGTTCACCGAGCGGGCCGTGGTCTACCGCCGCCGGAACGGCATCGATCACCGTACGGTCCAGATGGCCGTGGTCGTGCAGCGCATGGTCTTCCCGGACGCGTCCGGCATCCTGTTCACGGCCGACCCCGTCACCGGCAACCGCAAGGTCGCCACCGTGGACGCGGGCTTCGGCCTCGGCGAGGCCCTGGTCTCCGGCCTGGTGAACCCGGACGTCTTCAAGGTGCGGGACGGCCGGGTCGTCGAGAGGACGATCGCCGCCAAGCAGCGTGCCGTACAGGCCCTGCCGGGCGGCGGTACGCGGGAAGTGGAGATCGCCCCGGAGCGGCAGCGGCAGCCGACGCTCACGGATGAGCAGGTCGTGCGGCTCGTGGAGCTCGGGCGGCGGATCGAGGCGGACTTCGGCGGCCCGCAGGACATCGAATGGTGCCTGGACGGCGACGACTTCCGGATCGTGCAGAGCAGGCCGATCACGACGCTGTTTCCCATTCCCGCGCCCGCCGCTGACAGCGAGGGCGAGGGAAACCGCGTCTACCTCTCCGTCGGGCACCAGCAGATGATGACCGACGCCATGAAGCCCCTGGGGCTCTCCGTGTGGCAGCTGACGGCCATGGCGCCGATGATCGACGCCGGCGGGCGGCTGTTCGTCGACGCCACCGCGCGGCTCACCTCACCCGCGACCCGCGCCCCCTTCCTCGACATGGTGGGCAGAGGTGATCCGCTGACCAGGGACGCGCTGGAAACCGTCCTCGACCGCGACGACTTCGTACCCACGGAGCCGTCAGTGACGTCAGCGCCGCCCTCCCCGGTGCCCGGCGGCGCCCCAGCCCCGGAACCCATCCCGACGGACCCCGCCCTCGTCACCGAACTGATCCGCCGCAGCGAGGCGTCCCTCGCCGCACTGGAGCGTGACATCCGCGCGAAGGCGGGGCCGGAGCTGTTCGACTTCCTGCCGGAGGCGTTCGCGGAGCACAAGCGCGTGCTGAGCGATCCGCTGAGCATGCAGGCGATCATGGCGGGAATGGAGGCCACGTGGTGGCTCAACGACAAGCTGGGGGAGTGGCTGGGCGAGAAGAACGCGGCCGACACGCTCACCCTGTCCGCCCCCGACAACATCACGTCGGAGATGGGTCTCGCGCTGCTCGACGTCGCGGATGTGATCCGTCCGCATCCTGAGGCAGTGGCGTTCCTGCAAGATGTCCGGGGCGCGGACTTCCTGGACGACCTGGCGAAACTCCCGGGCGGAGCCGAAGCGCGCGACGCCATCGAGGCCTACCTCGACCGGTACGGCATGCGCTGCGTCGCCGAGATCGACCTCACGCGACCCCGCTGGAGCGAGCGTCCCGACACGCTCGTGCCCGTACTCCTCGACAACGTCAGGCTCTTCGAGCCGGGCGCCGCCGCGCGCCGCTTCGAGGAGGGGCGGCAGAAGGCGCAGGAGAAGGAGCGGGACGTACTGGCACGCCTGCGCGCCCTGCCGGACGGGGAGCGGAAGGCCGACGAGACCAAGGCGATGATCGACCGGGTCCGCACCTTCATCGGCTACCGGGAGTACCCGAAGTACGCCATCATCTGCCGCCTCTTCGTCTACAAGCGGGCCCTGCTCGCGGAGGCCGAGCGCCTCGTGCGGGACGGCGTGCTCGCCGAGGCGGAGGATGCCTTCCACCTCACGTTCCAGGAACTCCACGACGCCGTACGGTCGAAGCGGGTGGACGCCGGGCTCATCCAGCGGCGCAAGGACGCGTTCCGGTCCTACCTGGCGCTCACGCCGCCCCGGGTGCTCACCTCGGACGGCGAGGCCATCAGCGGCGCGTACCGGCGTGACGACGCGCCGGACGGTGCCCTGGTCGGTCTGCCGGTCTCCGCCGGGATCGTCGAGGGCAGGGCCCGCGTCATCCTCGACATGGCCGAGGCCGACCTCGAAGCGGGCGACATCCTGGTCACGACCTTCACCGACCCCAGCTGGTCGCCGCTGTTCGTCGGCATCGCGGGCCTGGTGACGGAGGTGGGCGGCCTGATGACCCATGGCGCGGTCATCGCCCGGGAGTACGGCTTGCCGGCCGTCGTGGGCGTGGAGGGGGCCACCCGCCGCATCCAGGACGGGCAGCGGATCCGCGTGCACGGGGTCGACGGGTACGTCGAGATCCTGCCGTGACCGGACACCACCCGGTCTCCCGCGTGCCACGGATTCACCCCGCGCGCTCAGGTCACCGGGTGGAAACCTTGTGGACGGTGGTGTCGTCGGGGTTCAGCCGCCGACCGTCCGCGGACAGCACTTCCAGCGGGCGCAGGCGCTGTTCCCGGCGGCGGTCGACCAACTGTGAGTGGGGTTCGTCGGGGGCGAAGAAGTGCTGTTCGCCCCACTGCCGCAGGGCCACGATGACGGGGAAGAGCGCCTTGCCTTTCGGAGTCAGTACGTACTCGCGGTAGGCGCTGCCGTCCGAGGCGGGGACGGATGCGAGGACACCGCCGTCGACCAGCGTGCGCAGCCGCGTGGCGAGGATGTTCTTCGCCACGCCGAGGCTGCGCTGGAACTCCCCGAAGCGCCGGCTTCCGTCGAAGGCGTCCCGCACGATCAGCAGCGACCACCAGTCGCCGATCGCGTCCACCGAGCGGGCGACGGGACACTCGCTGTCGTCGAAGCGCGTTCTGGTCACCATGGCGTTCCTCTCCCATAACGGTTGCAACATGCTACCAAAAGTAGTTACCGTCATGTCGGTAGCAAGATGAAACCAGGTGTGCGGGGGAGTGCTGATGCCGGGCGAAGGCGATGCTGTGACACGGCCGACCGAGGCCCGGAGCGGGGAGGGTCCCGCGTTCGTCCTGTCCCGTGGTGTCGTCGTACTGTTCGCCGTCGCCTGCGGGGCCGCGGTGGCCAACGTCTACTTCTCCCAGCCGCTCCTGGTGACCATGGGCCATGACCTCGCCATGAGCCCGGGGCTCGTCGGCAGCGTGGTCACGCTCACACAGGTCGGATACGGGGTGGGACTCTTCTTCCTCGTGCCGCTGGGCGACGTGGCGGACCGCAGACGGCTCGTCGTGGCCCAACTGCTGCTGCTCGTGGTGGCCCTGGCCGTGGTGGCCACCGCTCACGCGGCAGTGGCCCTGCTCGCGGGCATGGCCGCGGTGGGACTGCTCGCGGTCGTCACGCAGACCCTGGTGGCCTTCGCCGCGTCACTGGCTCCAGCCGCCGAGCGCGGACGCGTCGTCGGCCTTGTCACCAGCGGCGTGGTCACCGGAATCCTGCTCGCCCGCACCGCGTCCGGCCTCCTCGCCGACCTCGCGGGCTGGCGCTCCGTCTACCTCGCCTCGGCGTCGCTCACCGCCCTGCTCGCCCTGGTCCTGTACCGGACGCTGCCGCGCCACGGGGAGGCCGAGCGGACCGCCCTGCGCTACGGCCGGCTGCTCCGCTCCACGATCACCCTGTTCGCACGGGACCGACTGCTGAGGCTCCGGGCCCTGTTCGGTCTGCTGATCTTCGCCGCCTTCAGCACCCTGTGGAGCAGCATCGCGCTACCCCTCAGCGAGGCCCCGTACTCCATGTCCCACAGCGCGATCGGGGCACTGGGGCTGATCGGTGCCGCCGGCGCCCTCGCCGCGACGGTGGCAGGCCGCCTCAACGACCGCGGACTCTCCCGGCGGACCACCGGCATCGCCCTGGCGCTGCTCGCCGCCTCGTGGCTGCCCCTGTCCCTCACCCGCGACTCGCTCTGGGCCCTGGTCGTCGGCGTGATCCTGCTCGACCTCGCCGTCCAGGCGGTCCATGTCACCAACCAGACCCTGATCTACGCCCGGCACCCGGCCGCGGGCAGCCGGCTGATCGGCGGATACATGGTCTTCTACTCGATCGGCAGCGCCACCGGCGCCCTCGCCGCGACCTCCCTCTACACGCTGTTCGGCTGGGGCGCCGTATGCGCGCTTGGCGCCGCGTTCAGCTGCCTCGGGCTCGCGCTGTGGGCCTGGGGGGACCGCACCTGACCTCTCTCAGCGGGGCCCGGCCACCGTGAAGGCCACCTCGTGGACGGAGTTGCGGGCGCCGGGGGGTGGCTGCACGCGGCCCGCCGCGTCCGTCGCGCGGGAGCGGACCGTGTGCGGGCCCGACGGGAACGTACGGCGCAGTGAGAAGCCCTGCCAGGCCGGCTCGGCGCCCAGGGCGTCGAGCGTGGCCGGTTCCCAGGGGCCGCCGTCGACGGAGAGGTCGAGACGGACGACCTCGGTCGTGGACCAGGTGCGGCCCCTGATCGTCAGCGAGCCGTGCCGCAGCTCCGTACCGTCCGCCGGGGAGAGGATCTTGCTGTTGACGTCCACCTCGCGCACCGGCCGCGCCTCGCCGCCGCCCCGCGGGGTCCGCGTGTAGAGCGTCGTGGTGAACATGTGCCGCGGACGTTCGTCGGTCAGCACGATCCGGGTCAGCCACTTCACCGAGTTCGTGCCGAACATGCGAGGGACGACGGCCCGCAGCGGAAACCCGTGCCGGGGGCGCAGCGGCTCGCCGTTCATGCCGTGGGCGAGGAGCACGTCGCGGTGCGCGGTCTCCAGGGGGAGATCCTTCACGTACGTGAGATCGTCCTCGCCCCCGTAGGAGCCCGCGTCCGCGCCCTCGAAGACCACGTGCCGGGCGGCGGGCAGGGGGGCCGCGCGGTCCAGGAGCGTGGCCAGGGGGAGACCCGTCCACTCGATGTTCGTCACCGCGCGCGTCGGGGTGTCGGGTCGCAGCGGGCTGCCGAAGCACTCGTGCACGGCGGTCAGTTGAGAGGCGGGGAGCGCGAGGAGTGCGGCGAGATCCAGACGCAGGGGGCGCTCTACCAGGCCTTCCACCGTCAGCGTCCACGCGGCCGGGTCGATCTTCGGCAGGCCCAGATGGGCACGGACGAAGACGTTGTCCACGGGGGTGACGAAGTCGGGGCCGGGCGCGGGGTCGGCGAGCGAGGGGTCGCCCGGCGGGGGTGTGAGTATGGGCGTGGTCGGCATGATGAGACATCCCCCCGGTTCTCGAAGCACCGCAGGGCGGGCTCAGGAATCCCTGCGAACCTCAAGATCCTAGGGGGATGAATCGACGCTGCCCACTCATTTCCCGACCCCGCCGGGGTCCCGGGCTCAGCAGTTGCCCCGCGCCCGCTTCCCCGCGAACCGGTCCGCCAGCCACTGCGCCGCGAACGGCGACTGCGTGATCACACCGCCGACGTGCTCGGCGGCCGGCACCGTGTGCCACTCCACGTTCGCGCCCCTCGCGCACCAGTCCTCGCGGACCTGCCTGCCCACGCCGTACGGAATGAGCTCGTCCGCGAGCGCGTGGTACTGGTACACGGGCGCGTCCGGCTTGACCGTGCCGACCCGCGACTCGTTCAGGCGCCGCTGCCAGTCGGGCTGGTCCAGGGGGTTCCTCGTCGTCATCGACGCTATGGTCTTGAAGGAGCCGAGCACCGAGCCGTCCGCGACGCAGCTGTTCTTCATCGCGCCGACGAGGCCCCTGCCCAGCGGGTTGAGGTAGGAGTCGAGGTCCAGCTCGGGGAAGGCCGCGTTCTGGCCGATCGCCGCCATGAAGATCAGGCCCGAGCCGTACGAGCCGTCGTTGAACTTCGCGACCTTCAGCAGGTCGCCCGGGATGCCGCCGGTCGCCGTGCCCTTGACGTGGAGGTCGGGCGCGTACGAGCCGTGCAGTTCGGCCGCCCACGACGAGGCCTGGCCGCCCTGTGAGTAGCCCATGATGCCGACCGGCGTGTCCTCGTCCAGGCCCGCGTCGGGCAGCCGGATCGCGGCCCGTGCGGCGTCGAGCACGGCCTGGCCCTCGGCGCGGCCCACCGTGTAGGTGTGGTCGCCGGGGGTGCCGAGGCCCTCGTAGTCGGTGACGGCCACCGCCCAGCCGCGCAGGGTGAGTTGCTGGATGAGGTTGGCCTCCACGGTGGTGCCCAGCGGGAAGCCGGCGCTGGGCGCGCAGCGGTCGGCGACGCCGACGGTCCCGACGGCGTACGTGATCAGGGGGCGCGGGCCCTTCCTGCCGTCCTGCGGCACGATGACCGTGCCGGAGACGGTGTTCGGCTCGCCCTTGGCCGTGGTCGAGCGGTAGTGGATCTTCCAGGCTCTGGTGTTGGTGGGCTGGCCCGGCAGGGGGTGGAAGCTGCTCGGCTCGGCGCTCACGACGTCTCCGGGGGATGCGGCGGAACCGGAGACTGAGGGAGCGGCGCTTTCGCGGTCGTCCGCGTGCGCCGCGGTGAGCGGGATGACGGCCGACAGGCCGAGCGCGGCCACCGCGGCCCACGCTCTGACGCCGGTACGTGTGTGCATGCGGCTCTCCCAACTGTCCTTGAGGGACGGGGGTGTCCGGCAACGACCGTACTGACCTGCGAGTAAGTTCCGGCTGACCGGGACGCTCACCTTCGTTGACCCCGGCTCGCAGGTGTTCAGGGCGGCGCCCCGGCGCTACGTTCACAGAGGGGGAGCCGCGGGCTCCGGCACGACACGAGCGGACGCGAGCGGGACTCCGCCACCCGACTCCGAATGGAGGACCGCCATGCCGGAAGAGATCAGCCGGCCGCAGCCCGCCCGCCTCGCGCAGGCGCTCGCCTGCTTCCACGAGGCCCGCGAACTGACGGACCCCGAGGAGTCGCCGGGCGTCTACGGCATCATCCTGCACGACATCGCCGACACCTACCGCGACGCCCACGAGTACAAGGAGGCCGCCGAGCACTTCCGCCAGGCCGTCACGTACAAGCAGCGGGCCGACAACCCGGGCGACCTCGCCACCACGATGACCGCCCTCGCGAACACCCTCGTCTCGATGGGCGAGCGGGCCGAGGCGCGGGACGTCCTCGAACGGCTCGCCGCCGAGGCCCCCAAGATCGTGGACACCGAGCGGCGAGCCGCGGTCCTGCACAACATGGCGCTCACCTACGAGGAGCTCGGCCACCTGGGGGTCGAGGGTGCCTTCGCGCACGGTGTGGCCGCCTGCCAGGCCGTGCTCGCGCTCGTCGACGGGGAGAGCGACCCCGGTTGGTACGCCTCCGTCCTCAAGGACATGGGCGACGCCTACGACGCACAGGAGATGCTGACGCAGGCGCACGTCGCCTACGAGGAGGCCGTGCGGTACACGCGGCGCATCGAGGGCAACTCCACCTCGCTGATCACGGTGCTGATCGCGCTGGGCCGCACCAGCAGGCGCCTCGGCAAGCGGGAGGGCGAGGCGGCGGTGCCGGGCGACGGCGCGGTGCTCAACGGGAAGGTGTTCGAGGATGCGGGGGTTCAGCCGTTCGGCGAGGAGGCGTCCGGCGTGCCATCCGGCTCCGGAGCGGCATCCGGCCCTGGCGCGTCACTCGATGCCGACGTTTCGCCCGATGCCGATGCCGATGCCTCGCCCGATTCCGGCGCGTCACCGGCCTCCGACGGTACGGCCTCCGACGGCGCGGCGGACGGTGAGGAATCGTAGGAGGTGGAATCGTAGGAGGTGGACGGGGGCGCTCCCGTCCCCGTCCGGTACGCGCCCGGCGTCGTCCCCGTCCACCGCCGGAACGCCCGGTGGAAGGCCGTGTCCTCGGAGAAGCCGAGCCGCGCGGCGAGCTCCGCGATCGGCTCACGGCCCTCCGCGAGCCCCGCGATCGCCGCGTCCCGCCGCACCGCGTCCTTCAGCCGCTGGTACGACGTCGACTCCTGGGCGAGACGGCGGCGCAGCGTCGCCGGGCTCACCGCGAGCCGCGCCGCGATCTCGCCGAGTGAGGGCAGCCGCGGCGAGGTGCGCAGCGCGCGGGCGAGGACGCGGCGCACCTGCTCGGCGACGGTCGTGCCGTACTCGCGCCGGGTGAGCAGCTCGAAGGGCGCCTTGCGCAGCATCTCGTCCAGCGCGTCCTCGTCCCTGATCAGCGGCGCGTCCAGCCAGTGCGCGTCGAACCCCGCGCCGGTGCGCTCGGCGCCGAACCGCACGGCGCAGCCGAAGAGCAGCTCGTACTCGTCCTTGTGCGGCGGCGGCGGATGCCCGAACTCGGCCCAGCGCAGCGGGATGCGGCGGCCGATCAGCCAGCTGCACAGCCGGTGCCAGATGATGACGAGGCACTCGGCGAGGAAATAGTCCTGGTCGAGGTCGTTGCGGACGCCGAACACCGCCTCGCCGCCGCGCCGTTCCAGGGTGAGGTCGGGGCCGCCGGGGAAGAGGCCGTAGAAGGTGGTGCCCCGCTCGACGGCGGCGCCGAGGTCGCGGCAGCCCAGGGAGGCCTGGCACATCATCGCGAACGTGCCCGGCCTGCTGACGGCGGAGCCGAGACCGAGGAACTCGTCCTGCGTGACCCGGTACAACTCCCTGAAGAGACGCGCGAACTGGGGCGCGGTGACCCGGGCCCGGTCGTCGCCGAGGAGCAGCGGCGGGATCTGCGCCCCCCGCAGCAGCGGCACGGTGTCCACGCCGCGCCGCTCGGCGCCGCGCAGCACGGCCCGCACATGGTGCACGGTGATCGTCCGCCTGGCCATGTCACGACGTTAGCGCCGGTGGGGCCGGTCCAGAACACCGCGTGAGCGACGGGGTCAGCGGTGCTGACGTTTTCCGTCATCCCGGCGGCCGGACGTGCTCCTTAGCGTCGTACGTATGCAGCAGACGCGGAAAGAACCGCCGACGGCCCGTGTGCCCGCCCCTGCCGGCCGGCCCGCCCCTGCCGAATTGCCTCCCACCCTCGCCCTGCTGACCGAGTGGGCGGCGCGGCGCCACGGTGAGCTGCCCGCCCTGCGCTTCCGGCGCGACGGGGCGTGGGCCGAGCTGTCGTACGACGGGCTCAGGGACGCCGTACGCCGGGTGGGCCGCACCCTGCTCGCGCTGGGTGTCCGTCCCGGCGACCGGGTGGCGGTCCTCGCCGAGACCCGGCCGGAGTGGACCCGCACGCACTTCGGCGTCCTCGCGGCGGGGGCGGTGGTGGTGCCGGTCTATCCGACGGCGGGCGATGCGGAGGTCGCCTGGGTGGTGGGGGACTCGGGCGCGTCGGTGGTGATCTGCGAGGACGAGGCGCAGGCGGCGAAGATCGAGCGGCTGCGGGGGCGGCTGCCGGGCGTGCGGCACGTGATCCTGATGACGGGCGAGCCGCGGGAACTCGGCTCGCTGGAAGCCCTTTTGGAGCGCGCCGAGGCCCGGCGCGGCAGTGATCCGGCCACCATCATCTACACCTCGGGCACGACAGGACCGCCCAAGGGCTGCCTGCTCACGCACGGCAACCTGCTGGCCGTGCAGGCCGCCACCGTGCGGCTGGTCGACGGCGGCCCCGGCGACTCGACGTACCTCTACCTCCCGCTCGCCCATCTCCTCGCCCAGCTCATCGAGTTCGGGGCGCTCATCGGCGGCGCCACGCTCACCTTCTTCGGCGGGCGCGTGGAGGACATCGTCGGCGAACTGGCCGAGGCGTCCCCCACACATCTGCCGTCCGTGCCCCGGCTCTTCGAGAAGGTGCGGTCGGTGGTGCTGTCCCTCGCCGAGGCGCGGGAGGGCGGACGCGAACGGTTCGAGGAAGCCATCCGCATCGGCGTCCTCGCCGCCGACGGAGCGCTGCCCGACGAGCTCAGGGACGCGTACGAGGCCGCCGACAAGACCCTCTACAGCCTGGTCCGGCAGGCGCTCGGCGGGCGCGTCCGGTGGGCGCTGACCGGCGGCGCCCCCATCGCGCCCGACACCGTCGACTTCCTGCGGGCCTGCGGCATCGCGTTCTACGAGGGGTACGGGATGACGGAGTCGGCGGGCGTCCTCACCCTCAACCACCCGGGCGCCGTGCGGTACGGGACCGTCGGCCGGGCCGTGGACGGCGTCGAGCTGCGCATCGCCGACGACGGCGAGATCCTCGCCAGGGGCGCCATGATCTTCGCCGGGTACCACAACGACCCACGGGCCACCCGGGCCGCGCTCGACGAGGAGGGCTGGCTGCACACGGGCGACCTGGGCGAGCTCGACGAGGACGGCTTCCTCACGATCACGGGCCGCAAGAAGGACCTCATCATCACGTCCGGCGGCAAGAACCTCACCCCCTCCCTGAGCGAACTGGCCATTGAGGCCTCGCGGTTCGTCTCCCACGCCGTGATGGTCGGCGACCGCCGCCCCTACCCGGTCGCACTCGTCACGCTCGACACGGAGGAGGTGGCCGGGTGGGCGGCGCGGGAAGGGCTGACGCCGGACGGACCGCTCGCCCGCGACCCCCGCGTCCGGGCGCTGGTCCAGGAGGCCGTGGACGCCGCCAACGCCACGGTCTCGCGCCCCGCCCGCATCCGCGCGTTCGCCGTCGTCGAGGAGGACTTCACGGTGGCGGACGGCCTGCTCACGCCGAGCCTGAAGGTGCGCAGGAAGGCGGTGACGGAGCGGTACGCGGGGGTGGTGGAGGAGCTGTACGCGGGGGTGGTGGAGGAGCTGTACGCGGGGGGCGGGGAGGGGGCGCCGGGGCCGGCGGGCGGGGCTGCCACAGCCCAGCCGGCCTCACCTCTGTCTAGCTCAGCCCCGCCAGACGCAGCAGCGCCGTAGTCGCGGCCGCGCCCACCACGACCACGGCGAACGGTGCCTTGCGCCAGGCCAGCACCCCGCCCGCGAGGACCCCGGCGGGCCTGGCCCATCCCGCGAAGTCGTGCCCTTCGGTGAGCGCGCCGGTGGCCAGCAGCGCGACGAGCAGCACCGTGGCGCCGACGGTCAGCAACTCCTGCACTCGGGCCGGGAGTTCGACGCGGCCGTGCAGGACGGGTCCGGCGAGACGGAAGGCGTACGTTCCCGCGGCGAGGGCCAGGACGCAGGCGAGCGTGGCGTTCATGAGGCGCTCCTCGACGAGGTGGGGCCGGGACGGGGGCGGGGGCGGTGGGGTCCGCGGCGCGCCGCCAGCAGGCCGAGGAGGGCGAGCAGGACCGGCACTCCGGCGGGCAGCAGCGGCGCGGCGGCGACCGCGACGACGGCGCCGACGGCCGAGGCGCGCCGGGCCGCGCTGTCACCGCGCAGCGCGGGCAGCACCAGCGCGAGCAGCACCGCGGGGAACGCGGCGTCGAGCCCGAACCGGTCGGTGTCGCCGAGGGCGGACCCGGCGAGCGCGCCCGCGAGCACGCTGAGGTTCCACGCGGCGAACAGGCCGACACCGGATATCCAGAAGGCGGCCTTGCGCCGGGCGGCGCCCCGCTGGGCGAGGACGAACGCGGCGGTCTCGTCCGTGACGAGGTGCGCGCCGATCAGCCGGGCGGGCCAGGACCGGCCGAGGTCGTCGGCGAGGGCCAGGCTGAAGGCGGCCGTACGGGTGTTGAGCAGCAGCCCGGTCGCGGCGGCGGCCACCGGCCCGCCGCCCGCGGTAAGGATGCCGACGGCACTGAACTGGGCGGAGCCCGCGTACACGAGCAGCGACATGAGCACCGGCACCCACACGGGCAGCCCGCCCGCGACGGCGATGGCGCCGAAGGAGACGCCGACGACAGCGTCGGCGAGCCAGACGAGCGCGATGTCACGCAGGACGCCGGGTGGCAGGTCGGAGAAGCGGACGAGGCCCCCGGGCCTCTGGTCGTCCGTTCGGTAGGACGGGTCATCTGTTCGGTGTGACGAACGCATGGGTCGTAGGATGGGCGGAGTGGGTCGCGTTCGTCAACCCGAACGATCGGCCCGCTATACCGAACGCAACGGGGAGAGGGCTGGGAGAGAACTGATGACCGACGGGTCCCGCATGCCGCGCGAATGGGTGGCCGCGGCGCTGCGCCGCGAGCGCACCAAGGCCGGACTCTCCCTCTCCGAGCTGGCCAAACGCGCCGGTGTCGCGAAGTCCACGCTGTCCCAGCTGGAGGCCGCGTCCGGCAACCCCGGCATCGAGACGCTCTGGGCGCTGGCTGTCGCGCTCGGCGTGCCGTTCAGCGTCCTCGTGGAGTCGCCCGCGCCCGCGGTGACGGTGATCCGCGCGGGCGAGGGCCCGACCATGCTCGCCGAGAACTCCTCGTACGCGGGCACACTGCTCTCGGCGGGCCCGACCGGCGTACGGCGCGACATCTACCACGGCGCCCTGGAGCCGGGCGCACCCCGCGAGTCCGAGCCCCACATTCCCGGCTCGGTGGAGCACCTGATCATCAGCACGGGCGGCCTCCTGGCGGGCCCGCAGGGCGAGACGGTGGAGCTGGCCCCCGGCGACTACATGTCGTACCGGGGCGACGTCCCCCACTCGTACGAGGCCCTGGAACCGCACACGACGTTCGTCATGATCATGCAGCACGTCTAGTGGGCCAGGGGCGCGGGGAACCGCGCGGCCGGCAAAAGGCAGGAGCCCCGCAGCCTCCGCAACCGCGGAGGAGCAGGGCTCCTTGGGTACTGCTGTCAATCTCCGGATCTGGTCACCGGAGCAACCACACGCCCCACTCGCGTGGGGCGCCCGATTACATCGGGGTGACGTTCTCCGCCTGCGGGCCCTTCGGACCCTGCGTCACGTCGAAGGAAACGGCCTGGTTCTCCTCAAGGGAGCGGAAGCCGTTCGCGTTGATCGCGGAGTAGTGGACGAAGACGTCCGGGCCGCCGCCTTCCTGGGCAATGAATCCAAAGCCCTTTTCAGCGTTGAACCACTTCACGGTTCCGGTAGCCATAAGCCCTCCTTGGGCCAAAGGGTTGCCCTGCTCCAGAACCAGCGATTGTTTAAACAACTGCATAAGTCTGAAAACGACGAGAGCCTACGGAGTTACATGCTCCGCAGGCTCTGTACTGCAAGGGAAACCAAACTGCAACTTGCGGCGAGCTTAGCACGCAGGCAGGGGAATGCAATAGGGGGCAAGATCACGTCACCCGCAGGTTTGATCAGGCCTCCGACGGGGTTGACGACGCGGTTCCCGGCGGGGTCGGCGGCAGGCGCGTCGGCGCCCCGGCCCGCGCGCCGCACCGTCCGGGGGCTAGCCTCCCCGATGTGGACAATTCTCCCCTGGACGCCTCCGCGGGGGCAGGCGCCGAACAGCGACACGGCTCCCGCCGCACCCCCCGGCCGCGCGTCGGTCACATCCAGTTCCTGAACTGCCTGCCCCTGTACTGGGGGCTCGCGCGGACCGGGACGCTCCTCGACTTCGAGCTGACCAAGGACACCCCCGAGAAGCTCAGCGAGCAGCTGGTCAGGGGCGAACTCGACATCGCGCCCGTCACGCTCGTCGAGTTCCTGAAGAACGCCGACGACCTCGTCGCCTTCCCCGACCTCGCGGTCGGCTGCGACGGCCCCGTCATGTCCTGCGTGATCGTCTCGCAGGTGCCGCTGGACCGGCTGGACGGCGCCAGGGTCGCGCTCGGCTCGACCTCGCGCACCTCCGTACAGCTGGCGCAGCTGCTCCTCGCCGAGCGGTACGGCGTACAGCCCGACTACTACACGTGCCCGCCGGACCTGGGGCTGATGATGCGGGAGGCGGACGCCGCCGTACTCATCGGCGACGCGGCGCTCCGCGCGAACCTCATCGACGGGCCGCGGCTCGGCCTGGACGTGTACGACCTCGGCCAGATGTGGAAGGACTGGACGGGCCTGCCGTTCGTCTTCGCCGTCTGGGCGGCGCGACGCGACTACGCGGCGCGGGAACCGGAGGTCGTGCGCGAGGTGCACAAGGCGTTCCTCCACTCCCGCGACCTCTCCCTGGAGGAGGTCATGAAGGTGGCCGAGCAGGCCGCGCGCTGGGAGTCCTTCGACGCAGGAGTCCTGGAGCGGTACTTCACGACGCTCGACTTCCGCTTCGGCGGCGAGCAGCTGGCGGGCGTCACCGAGTTCGCCCGCCGGGTCGGCCCGACGGCGGGCTTCCCCGCGGACGTGGAAGTGTCGCTCCTGCGGCCGTGACCGGTCCGGCAATTCGCCTGGCGATATCGGGGGCGCCGCCCGGCATCCACATGCCCTTTCACGGCCGCCCCGGGATATCACTGCCGTCGTAATAGTTCATTGCGTCCGGATTGAGCACAGCCGACACTCGGGCATCACCACGGTGAACGAATGGCCGGATAGCGGGAGGGGGAAAGAAGTCCGGATTCACCGGCAAGGTATGGATCTGCGCGATCTGCGAAATCTGTGAACCGGGCGGGTGCGCCCCTCACCCGCTCCCTCACCCCCTCTCCCGCTCACTTCCGCACTACGCTGATCGCGGTGCTCAGAGCCTGTCTTTGAACCCCCGTCGTCCGCGCGAAGCGCGGGCGCAGCGGTGTTCGGTGCGTGCGATCGGAGTGCGGAGTTCCAGGTCATGTGGCGGAGCCACCTGTCCTGGGGCTCCGTGCGCCGAGGGCGCGTGCCGGGCGTCGAGGCGCAGACGGGGGTTCAAAGAGAGGCTCTGAGGAACGAGAGGTGTCCGGCGGCACGCCTGGGGGAGGCCAAGGTCATGCATCCGCTTCAAGCCGACGAGCCCACCGTGATCGGGCCCTACCGGCTGCTCGGCCGGCTCGGCTCGGGCGGCATGGGCCGGGTCTACCTCGGCCGCAGCGAGGGCGGCCGTACCGTCGCCGTCAAAATCGTCCACCCGCACTTCGCGCTCGACGAGGAGTTCCGCGCCCGCTTCCGCCGCGAGGTCGACGCGGCGCGCCGGGTCGGCGGCGACTGGACGGCGCCCGTCCTGGACGCGGACCCGGACGCGCCCGTGCCGTGGGTCGCCACCGGGTACGCGGCCGGGCCCTCGCTGACGGACGCGGTACGGGAAGGCGCACCGCTGCCCGAGCACTCCGTACGGGTCCTGGGCGCGGGCCTCGCCGAGGCGCTGGCGCACGTGCACGGCCTCGGGCTCGTCCACCGCGACGTGAAGCCCTCGAACGTCCTGCTCACCCTGGACGGGCCGCGCCTCATCGACTTCGGCATCGCGCGGGCCACGGACGGCACGGCGTCGCTCACCTCCACCGGCGCGTCCATCGGCTCGCCCGGCTACATGGCGCCCGAGCAGATCCTCGGCACGGGCGTCACGGGCGCCGCGGACGTCTTCTCGCTGGGCGCGGTCCTGGTGTACGGGGCAACGGGGGAGTCGCCCTTCCCCGGTGACTCGTCGGCGGCCCTGCTCTACAAGGTCGTCCACGAGCAGCCGGAACTTGGTTCGCTGACCGGCGACTTGAGGGAACTCGCGGCGGCCTGCCTCGCCAAGGACGCGGCGGCGCGGCCCGCTCCGGAGGAGATCGCCCGCCGTCTCGCGCCCGAAGGCGCGGCCCGGCTCGTGGCGGCCGGGTGGCTGCCGGGGCAGGTGGTGGAACGGGTGAGCCGGAGCGCGGTGCGGTTGCTGGATCTGGATACGGGGGCGGGGCCGGGTCCGGGCACGGGGGCGGCTTCGGGCACGGGGGCGGCTTCGGGCTCTGGGCCGGTCTCCGGAACAGGACCGGTCTCCGGAACAGGGCCGGTCTCCGGATCGAGGCAGGCTTCGGTGAACGCTCCCTCCGGGCCCGTGGCGTTCGACACCCCGGCCGTGCAGGGCTCGTTCGGGCCGCCGGACCCGTCGTACCCCCCGACGTTCCATCCGCCGTACGACCCCTCGCCCGGGAGGTACGCCGATCAGGCACCCCCCGTACCGCCGACCGCGCCCCCGCACGCGCCCTCCGTGCCGGGCCCCCGGACCGACACCCCGGCGGAAACCCGGCCGCCCGGCAGGTTCTCCGTCTCCGTCGCCGCGACCTCCGTGCCGGACGGCGCGAGCGGCCGGGGGCGCAAGGTGAGTTGCACGGTGGCGCTCGCCGTGGCGGGTGCGATGGCCGCCGTCACCGTCGGCTCGGTCTTCGTCTTCGGGATGCTGCCGGACAGCAGCCACGACGACGCGTCACAGGACCAGGACGGGCAGCCCCCGGCGGCGACCGCGCCCAGCACTCCGGGTGACACCGCGGGCAGCGGCCGGGTCCCCGGCGCGTACCTCGGCACCTGGCGCGGCAAGGCCGACGCGAACGCAGGCACGGTGCCCCTCGGCACGTTCACGGTCACCCTGCGGCAGGCGAAGCCGGGGCAACGCCTCGGCACGGTCGTGCAGAAGGACCCGATCGGCAACACCTGCACGGACGTCCTGACCCTGAAGTCGGCCACGAAGAGCGAGCTCGTGGCGACGGGCAAGGGCGCGGAGGGCAACGGCGGCCAGTGCTCGCAGTCGTCCCACACGGTCTACCTGCGGCCGGACGGCAAGAACCTCACCTACACCTCGGACGATCCCGGGGCGGGGGACCCGAAGGCGCGGCTGGCACCGGTGGAGTGAGGCGCGCGCGGCGCCCGGCTCCCGCATTCCCGCCCGGCGACTACAACGGAGTGGTGAGCGTGGCCAGTTCGCCCGTGCCCAGGTGCAGCATGCCCTTGCCGGGGGTGACCGGCCCGCCGACCACGCTGCGCGAGATCCTGAGCCCGATCAGATCGCCGCTCGAACTGTCCTGCGGGGAGAGCAGGATGCCGCGGCGGCCCTTCTTCGCGTCGACCTGCCAGCCCGAGAAGCCGCTGCAGACGTCCTCCTCGTCACCGGCGAGGACCAGCGCGAGCCCCTGCTCGTTGCCGCGCTGGATGATCCGCTTGAACTGGCTCGCCGCGTCCGCGTCCTCCAGCGTCTCCGCGTCGTCGATCAGTACGACGACCGGGTCCTCCGGCGACGCGTCCGCCTCGTCGATGAGCTCCTCGAACTCGTCCTCGTCGATGTCGTCCCCGGTGAACACCTTCAGCACGCCCTCGGTGCCTTCGAGGTCACGCAGCGGGGACTGGCGCGGGGCGGCGACGACGAGACGTACACCCTGCGCGCGGAAGGAGCGCGCCATGTTCATCAGGACCGTCGAGCGCCCCGACTTGGCCGGGCCCGCGATGACGAAGGCGGGCACGCCCTGCGCCAGGTCGGGGCCGTGCCCCATGACCTCGTCGCCGCCGATGCCCACGAGCGCCCACAGCTTGGAGCGCGAGGCGTCCGGGTCGCGCAGCTCCCACGCCTCCTCGAAGGAGATGCGGCTCGGCAGCGTGTCGACGCGGAACGGGCGGCGCCGGCGCGGCACGTCGGCGTCGCGGACCGCGGCACGCTCGCCGATCGCGGCGATGGCGGCGGCCTGCCCCTGACCCGTGGAGTCCTCCGAGAGCAGCGCGAACTGCGTCTCCGTGCCGCTCTCGTTCTTGAAGGCGCGGCCCGGCGCGATCTCCTCGGGGACCTTGCGGGCCGGGATGCCGAGCATCGAGAAGTCGGAGCGGTCGGCGAGGCGCAGCCCGTACTTGTCCTCGGTGAGGGAGGAGATGCGGCCCACCAGGAGTTGCCGGTCACCCGTCATGATCATGTGGATGCCGACGCTCGCGCCCTCCCGCATGATCGTGGTGATCTCGTCGGTCAGCGAGCCGTGGTCGATCTCGCCGAGCGTGGGCAGCCAGCCCTCCCAGCGGTCGAGCAGGACGACGAGGTGCGGGAGGCGCTCGTCCTCGGCGGCGTCGGCCCGCTGCTCGCCGATGTCCGCGTACCCCTTGTCGGCAAGAAGGTCCTGGCGGCGCGTGAGTTCGCCCTTGAGGCGGTTGATGAGGCGCACCACGCGCTCGGTCTGGTTGCGGCCGACGACGGCGCCGCAGTGCGGCAGCCGGGTCAGCGCGTTGAGTGCGCCGTTGCCGCAGTCGATGCCGTACATGTGGACGTCGGCGCAGGAGTGCGTGCGCGCCAGCGAGCCCGCGATGGTCCGCAGGACCTGCGAGCGGCCGGAGCGCGGCGCGCCGCCGATCATCAGGTGGCCGAAGCTCGCGAAGTCCACGACGACCGGGCGGCGTGCCTGGTCGGCGGGGAGGTCCTCGACGCCGTACGCGGCGGGCGCGAGCGCGCCGGGCGCGGTGCGGGGCGCGGGCACCGGGATCTCGTCGAGCAGCACGGTCTCGCCGAGCGCGGGCAGCCACGGGCTGTGCTGGGCGGGGATGCCCAGCGTCCGGTTGGCCTCGATGATCTCGTCGACCAGGACCTTCAGGTCGGTGATCTCCTCCTCCTCGCGGGCCTCGGCCTTCGGCTTCGCCAGCGAGGCGCGGCCGAGCGTGGACCAGTCCAGGGCGTCGGCCCAGGGCGCGAGCACGGCCGGGTCGGCGGCGCCGGGGCGACGGCCACCGACGCGTCCGGACTGGAACGGTACGAGGGAGGCGTGCCCGAGCCGCACGTAGGCGCGTCCCGGGGTGTTCTTGGAGATGTGCCCGGCCTCGGGGGAGTCGATGACGTCGCTGGACTCGCCGCCGTCGGTGACGCGCAGCGCGATGCGGAGGTTGGTGTTGGCGCGGATCTCGGGGGAGACGACGCCGGAGGGCCGCTGGGTGGCGAGCAGCAGGTGGATGCCGAGCGAACGGCCCCGCTGGGCGATGTTGACGAGGCCCGTCACGAAGTCGGGCAGGTCGCGGACCATGGAGGCGAACTCGTCGATGACGATGAGGAGTCGGGGCACCGGTGGGTGCGAGGGGTCGCGCCGCACCAGGTCCTGGTAGTCCTCGATGTCCTTGGCGTCGGCGTCGGCGAGGATGTGCTCGCGCCGCTTCAGCTCGGCGCCGAGCGACTCCAGGGCGCGCTCGACGAGGTGCGCGTCGAGGTCGGTGACCATGCCGACGGTGTGCGGCAGCTTCACACAGTCCTTGAAGGCCGACCCACCCTTGTAGTCCACGAGTACAAAGGTCATGTTCTCGGGCGTATTGGCGACGGCGAGCGCGGCCACGATGGTCTGCAGCAGCTCCGACTTGCCGGAACCGGTCGTACCCGCGATCAGACCGTGCGGGCCGTCCTTGCGCATGTCGATGCCGAACGGACCGTCGTACGACTCACCGATGACGGCCATCGTCGACTGGCCGCCCGCCTGCCACCTGGCGGTGATCGCGCCGGACGTCGGCGGCTCCAGCTGCAGCACGTCGAGCAGCCGGCTCGACCCGGGCAGCGCGGAGTCCTCGGTCTCCCCGCTGATGTCGCGCAGCGGGGAGACGGCCCGCGCGAGGCGCAGGCACCAGGCGGAGGTCACGAAGTCGGGCCGTACGTCAGTGATCCGCTCGGCGCCGCTCATCTCGACGCGGAGCCGCAGCTCGCGCGGGGCGCCGGCCCGGTGGGGGTCGGGCGCGGTGGTGTGCCAGGCCTGGAAGGAGGGGAAGCCGCCGGGGGCGTGCCCCGGGTGCGCGGGCGGGGTCGGTGCCCCGTGGGGGACCGGCATCCCGTGGGACATCGGCCCCCCGTGGGAGGCCGGCATTCCGTGGGAAGCCGCTCCGCCCGCGTACGCGTGGGGGTCCGGCTTCGGTTCGGCGACCACGAAGGCCAGGCACTCGCCGGGCAGGAACCGTTCCTCGGTGTCGAGGCAGAGCGCGTACATGTTGACCGCGGGGCCCTCGCGCAGCAGCCGCACCACGCCCGGCAGGGAGCGCAGCCGGCGCGATCCGTCCCACACCACGACGATGTCGGGGTCGGAGAAGTTGGCGCCCTGGCTCTTGTTCTCCTCCACGGCCTTCACGCGCGCGTCGAGGATCTGGGTCAGCTCACCGATGCGGGCGCCGACGGTCTCCGCGTCGGTGCCGATGAGGACGTTGACGTCCTGGCCGCCGGAGGGGCGGGCGTGCGGCAGCCACCGCACCCAGTCCCAGCTGTCCCGGGAGGTGTTCTCGGTCAGCACGTAGAACTGTACGTCCATCGGGCTGTGCAGGGTCGCGGTCTGCGCCACGGCCCAGCGGCCGAGCGCCGTGGCGGAATCGTCGGGTCCGGCTATCCCGATGACCCCGAGCCCCTTCAGCGGCAGCGCGACGGGCGCGTCCTCTATCTTCCACGTCACCTGCCGCCGGTGGTCGTCCTTCTCCGGGTCGTCGAGCACGACCTCGGAGGGCAGCTGCCCCGTACCGAAGCGGAGCAGCAGATGGTCGGCGTCGGTCCGCCGCCGCTCCCAGAGCCGGGTGCGGGGCCCGGTGCCCATCGCGAGCACGGTCGCGGGGTCGGGGACGGCGTGCCGCCGGTCGAGCCGCTCGGCGATCAGCGCGTCCTGCGCGTCCTTCTCGATCCGCGCCTTGGTCTCCTTGTACTCCTTGACCTGCTTCGCATGGGACTTGCGCCCGTGCTTCTTGTCCATGAAGTAGTTGCCGAACAGCATGATGGGGCTCAGCCCCGCCATGATCAGGTAGTACCAGCGGTTGAAGATCATCGCCGCGATGACGGCGCCGACCAGCGGGAACAGCGCCATCAGCCAGGGCAGCGGCCGGGCCTCGTACTCCCGGGGCGGGGTGGGCAGCCGGAAGGCGGTCTGCCGCTCGGGCGGGCGCAGCCGCGGGGGCCGGTTGTAGTCGAGCCCCGCGCCGTCCTCGGACCACTTGAGGGCGGCGTCCGGGGGCGTGTACCTGACGAGTTCGAGGAGGGTGTTGCCGAGGGCGATCTGCGCGCCGAGGGGCCAGACGACGGTGTCGAGCCGCCCCTTGCCCCGGGCCTTGGCCCGCGCCTCCCGCTGCTCCTTCCGCTCCCTCCGCTCCTGCTTCTCCCTCTTCTCCCGCGCCTTCCTCTCCTTCTTGGACTCGCCTTCGGGCGGGGCGGGCGCGAAGTACTCGGGCTCCTCCTTCTCCTCACCGAAGGGATCGCCGTCGAGGGTGACGCCCTCCTTGTCCTTCGCGTCCCCGTGGAGGGTGGCCTGGCAGGTGCCGTCGGTTGCAACTGACAACGTCAGGGCGCGGGCGGGCAACTCCGGATCGTCGATACGGATGTACGAGGCGGGCCCGCTGCCGATGTCGTACCGCCCGATGCCGAGCCGGTGCACGGAACCGGCCGCGGGCCCGCTCACGACGCGCAGCTCGACCAGGCCCGAGGGCTCGCCCGGCAGGCACCCGGCGGGGTCGTCGAGACTGACGACGGCGCCTTCGCGCAGCGGCGAGGTGCTGACGGTGGCGCCGGGGTCGACGGCGTACCCGTCGACGTAGATCACCGGGGCACCGCCGCCCGGCACGTGCCGCCCCTGCCCGATCGGGATGACCTGAGCCCCGCTGTGGCCGACCTGGCGGGCCAGTTCCACCGCGATGTCCTGCACGGTGGACTCGGGATCGGCGTCGAGAACCACGTCGGCGGCGCCCCCGCCGAACGGATCGACGACGGTCAGAGTCAGGCGCACGATCGTCCTCCCCGGAGCTGAACAATGCGCCTGACGATATCCGCTCCCCCCTTCCCACGGGCAACGGCCTGCACGCGGACTCCTCGCGCACCGGTGTGCGGTACTCCCCGAAACGGCGCCCGCCCTCCGCCCGTCCTCCCCTCAAACCCCACGCCCCGCTTCGCAGTCGCTCATAGCAGAGCTGTGACTGAACCGGGCTGTGATCCCATCTGCCCCACCCGTAAGCTGCTGGCGCAAGAGCGGAAAATCGCACCATCCGCGTAATGGGAGCCACGGGGGTTGGCCCTGCGGCGAGTTGATTAGGAGAGAGCCTCATGGCCAAGGACCTTGATGTCACATATCAGGACATGCGAGACGCGGCCAAGCACGTGGTCAAGGAGAAGGACAAGCTCCACGAGAAGCTCGACGGTCTGAAGAAGTACATCAAGCACCTCGTCGAGACGGGCTTCGTCACCAAGAGCGCCTCGAAGGCGTTCGACGAGAACTTCGACGAGTTCGTCGAGGGCGCGAAGAAGACCATCGACGGTCTGGACGGCATGGGCGACTACCTGACCAACGCCGCGGACAAGTACGAGCAGATCGACGACGAGCTGGGGAAGGCTGCGCGCAAGTAGCGGACTCGGCATGAGCGGTCCGGGGCGGCGGATGCATCCGCCGCCCCTACCTCGGTTCACGGTCAGATGGTGGCCTGACGCGGGTCAGCGGTTGACGGACTGCACTTCCTTGACCTTGACGCCCTGTTCGAAAGTGGGCAGGCCGGGCAGAGTCGGCTTCTGGGGAGCGCCGTCGGGGTCCGCCGAGTCGGTCCAGGTCACCTTCCAGATGACCTGGGCCCGCAGCGGGTAGGAACCGTCGCCCGAGGATTTCTTGAAGGCGATGTTGCAATGCGCCTTGGAAGTGTCCACGCGATAACCCGACTTGTCTTGGTGAGGTCGTATTCGCAGGACTTGGGATCCGCGAACTCCGTGCCCGCGTCGACGCGAAGGGCGACAGGGGTCGCGACCGTCGTGGCGGCCAGATTCACGCCGAGGTGGTTGAAGCGGGCCGTCACCCAGAACCGATCAAGCGGCGCGTCGAACCTGACGTGTGTGGGCAGGTTCACGACCTGGTTGTCGGCACCCGGTCGCACGGTGACCGGTCTCCAACGGTGCGACGTTACCCACGGGGCTGGTGGTTCTTCAGGGGAGGTATCGGATAAAGCCGTCATGGCTCGGCGGAATGTCACCGTGTTGTGCCGCAAAGACACGGGGAGGCCGGCGGCCTCGGGGGGCGAAAGGTCACCGGTCCTCGAGGCGTACCGGGAATCACCGAGCTGTACTTCTACTTCACCGAAGACGGCCCGTGGCCGAGCCGCCCGCCCCCCTCACACCCACCGCAGCGACCGAGCCATCGCCTCGCACAGTCTGCCCATGGGGCTGTTGATGCCGCTCAGTGGCACGGTGAACGCGAGCAGCAGGTAGCCCGCCTTGCCCGGCATGTGGACGAAGAGGTCCAGGGCCGTCGCCGTGGCGGCGCGGACGGTTTGGCCGGCGGGGAGGTCGATGACGGTCACCTCGGTGCCGCTGCCTCTGCGGTCGGAGAGGGAGCGCGCCCAGTCGTCCGGAGTGGCGTACAGGTCGCCCGGCATCGCGAGCAGTGACACCAGCAAGGTCGCCGGCGTCGCGGCCGCAGTGGCTGACGTGGCTGACTCCGTTCTGAGGAACAGCTCCAGGGACCCTTGCGAGACCCCGCTCTCTGCGGTGTTGCGCAGGGTGGTCCAGAGTCCCTGCCGTGCCTCCGCGGACATGTGCCGCCCGGCGGCCTGCTGGTCGACGAACGTCTTCAGTTGCGGCCGCCAGCGGTCGAGCGTGAGATCGACGCGGAACCAGTCGCGGGGGACCAGAAGCCGGTAGTCCTCGGGAGGTTCGTCGCTCGGGGGCGGCGGGGCGGTCTCGGTGGTCACCCGTCGATCTCCAGCAGCCTGCCGCGGGTGTCCATGGGACGGCCCTCGGTGTCGAACAGCGTCAGGCTCTTCGCGATGCCGGCGAACATGGAGGAGAAGACGTCCCAGCCCTCCTGGGTCGGGGTGGTCATCTCCAGGACGACCGCGGTGCCGTTGGAGAGCGGCACCTGGACGTTGATGAAGGACGTCCAGAACGGCTCGTCCTGCCCGGAGGGGGCGATGGCCGCCTCGATGACCGCTTTGCGCGTGCCGACCCAGGAGACGGCCGGGCCGCAGGGCAGCTCGATCTCGGCCACCTCGCCCTGGCCGAGACCGCGCAGGGCAAGCGCGGTGTTGTGGACCGGACTGACCCGGGTCTCCTCGGCCAGGTCGACGAGCGAGAGGTTCACGTTCGCGGTGCAGCGCACGCCGTCGACCTCGGTGATGACGAACCCCGCGTACTGCACGCCTGCTTCGACCAGCTCGTCGTAGGAGGCGACGCACATGGCGGCCCACCGGTACTGCATGTCCGGGGTGCCCTTGGGCATGATCTCCTCGGCCAGCCGGATGAGCCGGTCGGCGAGGTCGTCGATGGAGTCGGCCTCGGTGGGGAGTTCGAAGAACCCTTCCGGCATGACCCAGCGGACGTTGATCACTTCCCCCTCGGCGGCGGCGACCGACGCGGCCCGGGAGGACGAGGACGGCCCGCCGTCCGATATCACCACGCTCATCAGAACCTGTTCCTGTCCGGCAGTTCCAGCTCGTCGGCGTCCGCGTGGAAATTGGCGGCGAAGGGATACGGCCCGTAGTGGGGGTAGAAGGCAGGGACGTCACCGCCGTTCTCGGCGGCGATGTGCGCGACCTTGCGATAGGCCGCCGCCCTGGCCCGGACCTTCTGCCGGGGGCGGTTTCCCCACTGGCGGATCAGCGTCGTGACGAAATACAGCACGAGCCCGGCGAGGATGACTCCGGCCGCCACGTAGAAGAGCTTCTGGTTGCGAGCGGATTCCCAGTACTGGACGTACGCGCCCCAGTAGGCGAAGAGGCCGAAGAGGATCGGCACTGCGGACCACGCCAACTTCTTCCCGGCGCTGTTCAGTTGGGCCTCGTCGATGTGGCGGAGGCGCAGCATCTTCAGGACCGCTTCGTCGTCGAAGAAGTCGAAGTGCAGCCTGCGCCCCTCGGCCTCGGCGGCTTCCCGGGCGGCCGGCACCGCGGCGAAGACATCGCCGGGAATCATCTTCCTGATGATGCCTTCCCGCGCCCGGTACTCCCACGGCCCGGGTTCGCGATTGCTGTCTTCCTCATCCGGCATGTGAATCGTGCTCCTTTACTGACGGCTCAGTGGGCGAGTACTGACGGCTCAGTGGGCGAGCGCGGCGTGGAACGGCTTGGGTGATGGCTTGGGTGACGGTGTGGGTGACGGCTGGGGCGAGGGGCGCGGTGTGGGCGGTACGGTGCCCTGCGGCTTCGGCGCCGGATCGCCCGGGTCCCCGGTGGCCGCACCGTCCTTGCCGGTGAAGATCTTGTACAGCGCGCTGCCGAGACTTCCGGTCTTGATGCCCGCGGTGATCCGCTCGCCGTCCAGGGCGGGCTTGCCCGCCTTCTTGAGGAGGGCGTTGACCCCTTTCACCGCGATTCCGTTGAAGAACTTGTCCGTGACGCCGGCCGCGGCGCCCGAGCCGCTGAACCGCAGCCCGCGCAGCTTGGACAGGCCCTTGAGGCCCTTCAACGCACCGAATCCCTTGAGCGCCCCGAGTCCGGGCATGACTCCCAGGGCGTCGAGACCCAGCTTCAACAGGTTGAGTTTCCCGCCCCGCGCGGTCATGTCGTAGGCGTGCCCGGCCAGCGCGGCGGCACTGGTGATGACGGCGAGGGCGGTGAAGACGGGCAACAGCACCTGGAGTGGCGGCACGAAGGCACATATGACGGCCAGGATGGAGAAGATGGCCGACAGATTGGAGAACCGGTCGGCCCAGTCGGCCAGCCAGTTCATGAATCCGCCGGGATCCCGGACGCCGTCGTGATGAATGATGTTCTTGATGTGTTTCGCCGCGGCCTTGGCGGCGTCGTCACGGATCTCTTTGGCGCGATCGATCTCGCCCCGGCATTCGCCCAACTTGCTCAGCGCCGCCGACCGCTTCTTCGCCTGCCGCTCACGCTCGGTGTCGGACATGTCCGACGGCGGTTTCGTCCCGGCCGGCTTGAGCGGCGTATTCGTGTCCCCGAGGTCGCCCTCCACCTCGCGAAAGTCCTTCAGCGCCTTGTCCGCGATCTTCTGGGCGCGGTGGAGTTCGCTGGCGTACTCCTTGGACTCGCCGCCGTCGACGACCTTGGTGCCGAGCGCCTTGGCCGCCTCGTCATAGCGCTCGAACGACCGCTTCAGACGTCCGGAGGTCCCGTCGGCGATCTCGTGGAACGCGCGCCCCGCCTCGCTGTCCCAGCTCTCCACGGACGCCAGGGCCTCGATGTTCCTGGCCTGCTTGTCGATCTCGTCGGCCATGTTCCGCAGCTTCTTGCCCAGCCGCGCGACCTCGTACGGATCACCGGGTACGGGGTCCTCGCTGCACAGGGGTTCCCAGTCGCTCGGGCGCGCAGTCACTTCTTCCCCTTCTTCGCGTCCTTGCGGGCCTTGCGGAGGGCCTCGGCGAGTTCGTGGTCCACCTTCTCGTACGTGTCGGCCGCCGTGTCCGTGAACTTGGCCAGCTGCTCGATGTCCTTCATCAATTTCTTGCGCGTCTTCTTCCAGGTTTCCGAGAAATCGTCGAAGACGTTACGGAGCTTGTCACTGCCGAGTGCGTCGTCGAATCCGTCCGCGGGATTGCTGTTGTTCTTGAACTCCCGGTGGATCCTGAACAACGATTCCGAGCATTCCCTGATCACGTCCAGATCGGCGCGTGTTCTCCCACTCATCTGTCTCCCCCGTGCAAGTGATTCGGTTGGCCGCGGAACGACGCTCGTGCCCAGTGAAGGGACGACGTCAGTGTCTTCCCGGCGTACGAGTGTGCTCTGGCAGGTGCACTGGTAGGTGCTCCGGCAGGTCGACGATAACCGCATGGTTGAAGCCGCCACCAGTTCCGAAAACGGGTCAAGCGGCATGATCCGGACGGAAGGTGGCCGCGCTGTTACGCGAACTCCACGAGTCGTGCGGGACCGTTATCGACGACGGGGCCGAATCGTGTGCCTTGCCAGCCAGGACGCGTGGACGCGTGGACGCGTGACGCATGGACGCGTGGACGCATGGAGATGCCAATCGTCCGTGACCGGGGGCACGGAATTGGGGCTGGGTGCCGGGCGCCGAGTACTGAGTACCGGGCGCCGGGCGCCAGGCGTCCGCCTGCCATCGGTCAACGGTTGATCGACTGCACCTCTTCGACCGTGATGTCCTGCGTCACCTCGATCGTGCCGTCCGGCATGCCGACCGGATCGGCCTGGCCCGTCCCCGTCCAGCTGATCTCCCAGGTGAGGGCGGCCTTGAGCGGGAGAGCCCGGCCTCCGCTCGAGCGGTGGTAGACGATGCCGCAGGGAGGAGTCTCCTTCGCCTTTCCCTTCGCGTACGGCTCACCGATCCTGTCGCCGACGATGGGGCACTCCCCGGAGGCGGGGAGCATGGTGGCGTCCTCGGTGCCGGGGTCGAGCGTGAGCGACTTGGGCTTGGCGGTCGTAGTCGCCTCGATGTGGAAGCCGGGGACGTTGATCTCCGCCGTGGCCTTCACGTCACCGAAGTCCGCCTTGTCGAGCCAGGCCCAGGTGGGCAGGTTCACCTTCGTGGTGCCGTCGGGTGCGAGGCTGACCTTGGTCTTCGGCAGCTCCATGCGCTGGTAGGCGAGGGCGGCGAGCATTTCCGGCTTGATGGCTTGCTCGTACCGGGGCGGCGGGGCCTCCCCCTTGTCGACCCAGAAGGGGATGTCGCTGCACGAGGTCCGCTTGAGGTAGTCCGGCTCGTCGGGGTTCTCGACGGCGGCCCAGAACATCCCCTCGCCGTCCTTGTCGACGTTGTAGTCCTTGTAGCCGGGGGTGTCGCTCCAGCCGTAGTCGTCCTCGTAGTGGCGCTGCAGCTGATTGATGGCCGCGCCCGCGTGCCCGCCCATGCCGGGCGAGTTCGCGGCCTCCTTGAGCTCCTTGGACATCTTCTCCTTGAACTGCTTGGCGCCGTACATCGGGGCGTACCAGCAGGGTGGGGGCGCCCAGTTGACGTCGGTCGAGGAGACGTTTCCCCTGCTGCGGCCCTTGGCCACGGCTCCGGAGTACTGGACCTTCGCGGCGGCGTAGATGCCGGTGGCGTCGCTTCCGCCTTGTTGTTCAGCGCTCCTTCCGTTGCCGTTGCTGGAGGGTTCCGCGGCATAGGCCGGTGCTGCGAGGCCGACGGTTGTGACGGCGAGAGTCAGGACCGCCGCGCCGGCTGCGAGGGGTGTGAGGCGTGGTCTGTTCACCGGCACTTCTCCGCCTTCGTCTCGACGAACACCTTGGAGGTCTGCCACAGGCCCTGACCCGTGGGGAACTTGGACATCACGATCTTGAAGTAGTCGAAGTCCTCGATGCTGGGCTTGCTCTTCAGGACCTTCCCGGACTTGATCTTTTTGCCGTAGAACTTGCTCGAATCCACGCAGAACGCGACCTCCACCGCTTTGCCGTTGGGGGCGGAGCGCGTGGTGGCCCGGTAGTGGCGCCGGGTGCCGGTGGCCGTCCAGCCGCCCTTGACCCTGTCGTCGATCTGGACCTTCGCGTAATGCAGGCCGTCACCGGTGGAGTACGCAGCCACCGCCGCCTCCTTCGAGGTGCGCTTGTCGACACCCCGGTAGATGGCGCGAACGTAATTGGCGGCGTCATCCATGGCCGCCGCCTCGTCCTTGTCCTTGGGCCTGTCCCAGTCGAAGACCAGCTTCATGTCCTTGGGCAGGGACAGGTCCACACCGTCCGGCTTCTCCTCGTCCGACGCCGCGGCCGGGTCGGCCGACTTCTTCGGCTTCTCAGAGCCCTGGTCCGCTCCGGCGATCTTGTCGTCGCCCTTGGACATCTCGTCGTCCCCACCACCGCAGGCTGTCAGCAGCAAGGCTGCGGTCGCGGCGAGCGCGGCGGTGACGGGCATGGTGCGGCGGTTCACAGTCGACTCCCGGTGGGGCGTAGTTGTCTCCGACGGGCAGACGCTATCCACGCGGTTGTTGATTCCGCCAGGCTCAATAGCGGGACAAGTCACCTGATGCGAGGGGACTGTCACCTGGTCGTGACGCCGGGCCCGGTCGGTGGAGGCTCCGACTGGCGGAAACGGGGCGGGGGACCGGGCGTATCGCCGATCCCCCCGTTCTCGTTGCCCCTGGTGGCGGCGGGAGGCCGCGACACGGCAGTGGGGGAGGACGGGACCGATGGGCGAGTACGCGAAGATCGACGACTTGGACGTCATCCGGGAGATGGGCGTCGGCCTCGGCCGGATCAAGGACGCGTTCGACGGCCTCGGGAAACTGAAGGGGCAGTACGAGGACGACTTCGGTGAGCACGACCTGTCCTGGCAGTTCGGGGACTTCGTCGAAAACTGGGAGAGCCACCGAGAGGAACTCGGGGACGAGATCGAGCGGCTGGGCGAGATCGCGAAGGCGGCGGCGAAGACGTACGAGAGCGTCGACGGCGAACTGGCCGGAGCACTCCGCGAGGCCGACAAGACCGTCAAGAAGAAGTCCTGATGGCCGGCGCGCGCCCCAAAGACTGGCAGCCGCTGGCGGACCAGGACCCGGTCCCCGGCGATCCCGACCGCCTGGAGCAGCTCGGCCGCAAACTACGCGGGACCGCCGACGAGTTGAAACGCCAGGTCCGTCACCTGAAAGCGGCGTCCGAGGCCGACTCCTGGGACAGCGACGCCGGCAAAGAGTTCCGCGAGAAGGCGAAGAAGTGCCGGGGCCGCCTGGAGGCCGCGCACAAGCGGTACGAGACGGTGGCCGACGCGGTCGGCGACCGCCTCGTGGACCACGGCTCGGACTACGAATCCAACGCGACGGCCCCGCCCGGGAACTACGCCACCGAACTCCACCGGGCCCAGCGGATGGCGGAGATCGCCCGACAGGAGGCGCGGGACGCCGAGGCCGAGAAGAGTGCTGCCCGGAAAGGGCTGGATGTCCTGTCCGGGAAGGAGAAGGGGGCCGGGAAAGGGGGCAGAGAGGACCTGGAGAACAAGGCGCAGGCCGCCGGAAAGTCCTTGGAGGCGGCCCGGGGGAAATTGCGGAAGGCTCAGGAAATCCGCGACGCGGCCGCCCGCCGGGCCCGTGAGGCGATCGACGAAGTCATTTCGGGTGACGCCCTCAAGGACGGCTTCTGGGACGACTTCGCGGACTTCGTGGAGGGGGCTTCGAGCTGGAGCGAAGACATCTCCAAGTACGCGGGCCTCGCCGCTCTGGCCGTCGGCTGGATCCCCGTCGTCGGCCAAGGCCTCGCAGGGCTACTGGGCGGCATTTCCATGGTGGCCACGCTGGTCAATATCGCCTGCACGGCGATTCAGGTGGCCATGGGCGACGCGTCCTGGACCAAGCTCGCCACGGCGGCGGTGGGCCTGCTGATGATGGGGGCGGGCAAGGCGATGTCCAAGGTCAGTGGTCGGTATGCGGAGGGGGTGTTGAAGCGTATGAGGGCTGCCAAGGGCGGCAGGCAGACCCCGCGGCAGGGCAAGCGAAACCGCCAGAAGTTCAACCGAGATGTCGCCCACGTCGCAGGTCTTCAGAAGGGTGACATCTCGAATTCCATCCGGGAGCCGGTCACTGAGGTCTTCAAGGGGTCCACTTGGTCGGACGCTTTCAAGGGTGGCTACCGCGAATCGGCACAAGTGCTTCGGGACCGCGGAAATGGGAGCGTCATCAAGGGAGGGTTCAAGTCGTTGTCCCTCTCGGATGCTTCTGTGGCGTCAGACCTCAAGGAAATGAAACACCTGGGAAAGGGTATGAGTGACGGTTTCGCGGTCAACAAAATGTCGAGTCGTGTGACAGCGCTGAACGTAGCCGGTAGCGGGATCACCGCTGGTGGTCTTCTCCTGGACGAGGTGAGCTGATGGAGCGAGCGCAGAACGAGGCGACGGGGAGTGGTCCCGCCCCTGAGGAGGACTACATCGTCGACTTTGACTTCGATGACGGCTGGCTCCCCCTGACACTCCACGAAGGCACTCGTGCAGAGGCCCGACGGATGGCCTCAGGCCTTGTGGAGCAGTTCAATCCCCTGCAGCTCGGCGTTAGTAAGGCCTCGCTGCAGGATGAGCTGGAGCAGCTGGCGCTGGGGGCGTTCGAGTCCGGCCCGGTCCTGACAACAGTCGCCTACACGGAGGGCGGCATCCTGCTCGCGGATCTGTCGGTCTTCGTATACGGAGAGGACGATGTCCGGCGGCCCGCCCCAGAGGAGTACCTGCCTCGGTTGGTGAAGTGGTCTTACGCCGAAGTGAAAGGTGATGCACAGGTCTCCGACGTCCACCTGCCTATCGGCCCTGCCGTCCGGGTGCAGGCGGTACTGGCCGAGAAACGGCGCTTTGGCTGGGGTAAGAAGCTGAGCGAAGCGCTCCGGTACGGAGTCTGGCCCGACGGCCAGGAAGAGATCCTGGTGGTCGAGGCCCGGTGGCTGAACTTCGAGCGTACGGACGAGTTGACGAGCCTCGTCGACAGCCTCATGCCCACCATGCGCCTCCTCCCCGTCCCCCCGTAGCCCACCACGGACAACGCCCCCGCCGCCCCCACCGAAAGCTGACATGCCCCTCCGCACCGAGTGGGACTCTCCTCCCGGCAACTACACGATCTTCGTTCCCGCCGGCTGGTTCCAACTGCACCTCGACCCCGGCGAACGCGACCGCGGCATCATCGCGCTGGCCGACCGCCAGTTCGCGGGTGTCGACAACGCACCCGTGCTCAAGGAACGCCTGATGCGGGACCTGCAGAAGCAGGCGAAGAAGGCGCACCGTGAGGGAGGCGTCGAGCTGTACATCTCGCTGTTGACGGTCGAGGGCCTGCCTCTGGCCTCATCGCTGCTCGTGAGCGTGCTCCCGGACGGCTGGCCGGGCTGCCGTACGGCACACGACCTGGCCCGCCGACTGGGCGAGACCGGACGCCTCGCGGAGGTCCGGCGACTGGACGCGGCGGGCGACGCCGTGCGGACCGAGAAGACCGAGGCAGCCGACCCCGCGCGTCAGATGGGCAACACCCTCGCGACGACGACCGTGGCGTACCACGTGCCCGTCCCGGCGAGTAGGAAATGGTTGACCCTGACCTTCTCCACTCCTATGGAAGGCCTTGCCCAGCACATGGTGGGGCTCTTCGACACCGTGGCAGGAACACTTCACTGGGAGTAGGAAACGCCCGCAGCACGTGCGCTGCTTCGCTCCTCCGCAGCTCCTTGCCGCCCGGCCACACCCCGGGAGGAGCGCCGATCATCACAACCCCACCACCGGCACCCCTCACCAAAATGCGAGCGCCCCTGCCCCCAAGTGACCATGATGGCCCGATGCCCGACGACATTCCCCAGAGCCGAAACCAAGCCCCCGCCCACGAACCGACCCCCACCCCCCACAGAACCCAACCCCCACACTCCGCCGCCGACGAACGCGCCTCCCTCACCGCGTTCCTCCAGTACCAGCGCGAGACCCTCGCCATGAAGTGCGCCGGGCTGACCGCCGAGCAGCTCAAGGAACGGGCCGTGCCGCCCTCCGACATGTCGCTGCTGGGGCTGGTCCGGCACCTCGCCGAGGTCGAGCGGAGCTGGTTCCGCAACGTCCTGAACCGCGAGGCGGCCAGGGCCAACTGGCAGGGCCGGGTCCCCGGCGAGCACGCCGACTTCGACGTGGCGGACGCCGACCCCGACGAGGCGTTCGAGATATGGCACACGGAGTGCGACCGCTCCCGCGCCATCGTGGGCGCCCTGGACTCCCTCGACGCCACCGTCGACTTCCGCGACGACACGTACTCGCTCCGCTACATCCTCACGCACATGATCGAGGAGTACGCCCGCCACAACGGCCACGCCGACCTGCTCAGGGAGCGGATCGACGGAGCCACCGGGGAGTAGCCCGCGTGGGCAGCCCCGCAGGGCGGCCCCCGTAGGCTGGCGCTCGCATACCAGTCGGACCGGGGACGGGGAGAGTGCCAGCCATGGCCCGCTACACACCACCGCAGACCATCGCGCGCGGCGGATTCAGCATCAAGGTGCCGGAGACGTGGTGGGAGTTCGACGTGCGCCCCGAGTCGCGCGACGCCGCCATCCGGCAGATGATCAACGACCGCGTCCGCGCGCGTCCTGAGCTGGCCCCGCACCGGGACACCTTCGAGGCGTTCCTGCGCAAGGCGGCGAAGGACGCCTGGCAGTCCGGCGCGCTGTACTGCGGCTGCATGGCGGAGAGCTTCGGCGGCGACACGCCGGTCACGGGCTCGGTCACCGTCTCCCTGGTCGGCGCCCGCACCCCGGACGGCGACCTGCTGCCCACCGACCCCGAGCGCATCGTCGCCCAGCTCGGCGTGCGCGAAGCCAGGCGTGAGGGTGACGCGTGGCGGAAGGTGACGACGGTCGACATCCCGGGCGTCGGCCTCGCGGCCCGCACCCATGGCATCGAGGACATCTCCGTGGACGGCGACGAGCGCACGATCCGCGTCGTCCTGATGCAGACGTTCATCCCGGTCCCGGGCGAGAAGGGAAAGGTCGCGCTCGTCTCGGGCAGCAGCCAGATCCTGGACCTGGCGGACTCCTTCTTCGACATTTTCGACGCGGTGACTTCTACGTTCCGCTTTGCGGCGTAGCGGGGACAGCTTTCCCTGATCAGAGGGCTGCCAGTGACTTCACTTCCGCATACGGTCACTGAAGTGAGTCCTGGATCTGGAGAAGGATCCGACGCCGATGTGCGGGCGGTGGGCAATCCGGAACACGGTGTGCCGAAAGCCCCATGTTCGTCCTGTCCGCATGTGCTCGACCAATTCGGAATCACGGCGGTGACCTGGAGATGACTGAAGAATCCCCCGGGCGTTGGTCCGTGGAGTCCGACCGCGTACTGCGGGCGGCCGGCTGGCACCCCGGGCGTACCGTGCCCACGGCCGAGTGGGAGAGAGTCCTGCACGAACACGGCGGCTTCGAGATTCACGAGGCGGCGCGGCTCTTCCTTGCCGAATTTGGAGGCCTGGCATGCGAAGAGCGGGGCCCGGGCAGGACGATGGCCCGCATGGGCTTCCGGCTCGACCCCCTCGCGGCCGAATGGGACGACGAGATCTTCGACGTGCTCAGCGAGGAAGCGGGCGCGTATCTGTATCCCGTCGGCGAGGCCGACCGCCGCAACAGCTATCTGGGCATCGCGCCGGACGGCAAGGTCCATATCGGCATGGACAGTGTCACGCTGCTCGCCGATACCGGCGACGAGGCACTGGAGAAACTCATCGAGGGTATCCGCTGAACCGGGTCATTCGGGAAGGGCGGCCCGGGGCCCGGTTGTCCGTCCCGGGCCGCCCGCCCGAATCACCCTGCTGTCAGCGGCGGTTCAACGCCCGCTTGACCTTCTTGCCCGACGGCGACTCGTCCAGCGTCTTCCACAGCTTCGACGAGCTCAGGGACGTGTAGACGCCGGGTGCGCCCTGCGCCCCGCAGCCGTCGCCGTAGGAGACGACGCCGATCAGGATCGGGGCCTCGCGGCCGGGGACCTTGCGGAAGATGGGGCCGCCGCTGTCGCCCTGGCAGGAGTCCTTGTTCTCCACGCCGGCGCAGAAGTTGACCTTCGCGTCGTACTCCTTGTAGCTCGTGCGGCATTCCGCGTGGGAGAGGATCGGGACCTTCACCTGGCGGAGCCGGTCGGGGCTGTGGGTCAGGTCCGTGTCCGTGTTGCCCCAGCCCGCGACCGTCGCCTTCTGGCCCGGGCGGATCAGCGCGTCGGTGCCCTGGGTGGGCAGCTGCACCGCGGAGATGCCGCGGACCGGCTTCGCCAGCTGGAGGAAGGCCACGTCGTACGCCTCCTGGCCCTTGAGGTAGCGCGGGTGCACGACCACGCCGCCCTTGGCGATGTCGCGTATCTGGCCCTGCTTGGCGGAGAGGACGGTACGGCCCACCGCTACTTGGAGGCTCTTCGGCCTGACCGGCTTGCCCGCGTCGTCGACCAGGCAGTGCGCCGCCGTCACGACCGTGTCCGGCGTGACCAGGCTCGCGCCGCAGAACTGACGGTCCCGCACGCTGCCCGGGCCCTTCGACAGGACCGCCGTCATGAAGGGGTACGCGTCGTTCGGGACCTCGGTGCCGCCGATGATCGCGTGCGCGGCGGGGGCGGAGGTGGCGACCATGGCGAGGGCGGCGGTCGTCGCGGCGAGGCCCGCGGCCGCGGAGGCCTTGCGCGTGCGTGTGGGGGTTCTCTTGACACTCATGGGGGGGTTGCTTCTCTTTCGTACGACAGGAATTGCTGAACGGCGCAGTGGATTCGCACTGCGCCGTTCCGCAGTGCTTGCTCTGCATTACTGCTCTGTACGCGCGAAAGGTCCGGACCAGAATGCGTCAACAGGGCCGACCGGTACGGCACTTGGTCAGCCGTTCAACAAACTCGCACGGTTCCCCTCGCGCTGAAAAGGGAGAGGGGGATGGGGCGGGGGAGGTTCATTCCGCCGGCCATGCGGCCCGAGTTGCGTGGGTTGTGGGGAGGGGTGGGGCGTGTTCGGTGGGGGCGTGAGGCTCGGCGGACGGGAACCGGTCAGTCCCCCCGCCGCGTCCTTCTGGAGGCTGACGGATCATGGTGCAGGGCACCCGGCGCTCCGTTCGCGTACGCACACGATCCTCACCCCCCGAGGGCCAGGAACGGCATCGGAACCGGAGGGCGTGGATTGCGCGTGGATAACGATGGGGCGTGTGAGCTTCGCGATCTTTAACGCGCCTTGAGGGGCTTATGTGCTGCTGATACGGTGCGATGACTTGACACTGGGTCCGGGACTGAATGGGGCGGGGACTCAATACCTCGCCCGGGACGGGCAAGAGAGTCGCGAGTGTCACGAATGAACAAAATTGACCGAATCTTCTTGGGTGTGCGGGGAGCAGTTGCGTGAAGATCCAGGAGCGTACGGGGGCGGGCAGCAGCCGCTCCGCCGCGCCGGTTCAGCCGACGGTCGGTGAGCGCCTTCCCGCGCCGCCTCGCGAGCGCAAACCGGCACTTGCCGCACTTGCCGTGCTCCTCATCCTCGTCGGCGCGCTCGGCGCCACCGTGCTCGTGCTGCGCGCCGGTGACCGCATCGAGGTCGTGCGGGTGACCGCGCCCATCGCGGCGGGCGAGTCGCCCGCCGAGGGGGAGAACATCGACCACGTGATGGTCGCCGAGGGCAGCGGGATCAACTACGTGAAGTGGGAGCAGCGCGGCGCCCTCGAGAAGCTGAAGGCCAAGAGCGCCATCCCCGCGGGCGCCGTCGCCGTCGGAGAGATGTTCGCCAAGAAGACCGGCCTGCCCGCGGGCAAGGCCTCCGTCGGACTCTCCCTCAAGGAGGGCCAGTACCCCTCCGACCTGAAGGTCGGCGACACCGTCGCCGCCTACCCCGTCGTCTCCGGCACCTCCACCCGCAGGGGGTCGGGCGGCAGCAGCGGCTCCGCCTCCGGCGACCCGCTGGTCGCCGCCGCCAAGGTGAACACCATCGCGGACAAGAGCGACGCGACCATCAGCACCGGCAACCAGAGCATCACGCTCCTCGTCCCGCAGGAGGAGGTCGCCGCCCTGGCCAGCGCCGCTTCCGAGGGCAAGGTCGTTGTCGCCCGCGTCTCCGACAACAACAACTAGAGGCGAGTACAAGAGACATGGCGCTCATCGCTCTCGCCGCCGACAAGGGCTCCCCCGGCGTCACCACCGCCGCCGTCGCGCTCGCCGCCGTCTGGCCGCGCCGCGTGCTGGTCGCGGAGACCGACCCCGCGGGCGGCGACCTGGTCTACCGCAGCGCCGCCGCGCACGGCGGCCCGCTCAACCCCAACACCGGCATGCTCTCCATCGCGGCCACCGCGCGCCGCGGGCTCGTGCCCGACCAACTCTGGGACCACACCCAGCCGTTGAGCGGCGGGCTCGAAGTACTCGTCGGACTCGGCATCGCCGAGCAGGCCGCCGGGCTCGCCGGGATCTGGCCGACGCTCGGCCGCGCCTTCGCCCAGCTCGCCGACTCACCCAACGCGCCCGCCGACGTCATAGCGGACTGCGGCCGGATCAGCGGCGACACCCCGGCCGTCGAGCTGTTCGGGCACGCGGCGCTCGTGCTGCTCGTCTCGCGCACCGAGCCCGAGGCCATCGCCCGCGTCCGGGACCGCGCCGCGGCCCTCGCGGCCAAACTGCACGGCGGTGCGCGCGGCGCCGCCTCGCTGGCCCAGCCCCTCATCGGCGTACTCCTGATCGCGGACCCGGCGACGTCCGCGAAACTCGTCCACCAGGTCAACGACATGCTGATGGCCGCGCAGACCGGTGCCCGCGTCGTCGGCACCCTCGCCGACGACCCAGCCGGCGCCGACCAGCTGGCCGGGCGCAAGCGCGGACGGCTCGACAAGTCGCTGCTCATCCGCTCCGCGCGCAAGGTCACCGTCGACCTGTACCAGCAGTACGGCGCCGCCTGGACCAACCCCGTCGCGCAGCATCCCGGGGCGGGCCGATGAGCACGCCCGTCGATCACCAGCTGGTGAAGCGGTTCCGGCAGGACGCCGGTGACCGCATCGCCGAGCAGCGCCGCCTCGACCAGGTCTCCGGCGTCACCCCGATGTCGGGTGAGGACGAGCGGCACTACGCCCGCGCCGTCATCGCGCAGATCCTGGAGGAGTACGCGCGCGCGGAGATCAACGCCGGGCGCACCCCCCTCGACGCGGAGACCGAGGAGCAGTACGCGGCCGCCGTGCACGCCGCGCTCTTCGGCGTCGGACGGCTGCAGCCGCTGCTCGACGACCCCGAGGTCGAGAACATCGACATCAACGGCTGCGATCAGGTCTTCGTCGGATATGCCGACGGCCGCGAGGCCAAGGCCGACCCGGTCGCCGAGACGGACGAGGAACTCGTCGAGCTCATCCAGGTGCTCGGCGCGTACTCGGGCCTGTCCTCGCGTCCCTTCGACTCCGCCAACCCGCAGCTCGACCTGCGGCTGCCCGACGGTTCACGTCTGTCGGCGGTCATGGACGTCACGCGCCGCCCCGCGCTCTCCATCCGCCGCGCCCGCATGGGCAAGGTCTTCATGTCGGACCTGGTGGGGAACGGGACCCTGACCCCCGAGATCGGGCACTTCCTCGCCTGCGCCGTCCGCGCCCGCAAGAACATCATGATCGCGGGCGCGACCAACGCGGGGAAGACGACGCTCCTTCGCGCCCTCGCCAACGAGATTCCGCCGCACGAGCGTCTGGTGACCGTCGAGCGTGCCCTGGAGCTCGGCCTCGACCAGTTCGCCGACCTGCATCCGAACGTCGTCGCGTTCGAGGAGCGGCTGCCCAACTCCGAGGGCCAGGGCGAGATCTCGATGGCGGAGCTGGTGCGCCGCTCGCTGCGCATGAACCCCTCGCGCGTCATCGTCGGTGAGGTGCTCGGCGACGAGATCGTGACGATGCTGAACGCGATGTCGCAGGGCAACGACGGCTCGCTCTCCACGATCCACGCCAACAGCTCCAGCGAGGTATTCAACCGCATTTCCACCTACGCCCTCCAGGCCAGCGAACGCCTCCCCATCGAGGCGAGCCAGATGCTGGTGGCGGGCGCGGTCAACTTCGTCGTCTTCATCCAGCGGCGCAACAACTACCAGTCCGGCGGCAAGCTCCAGCGCATGGTGACCTCGGTCCGCGAGGTCAACGGCGTCGACGGCCGCGTCCTGTCCAGCGAGGTCTTCGCGGAGGCGCCGGACGGCCGTGTCGTCGCGCACGCGCCGATCGCCTGCATGGACGACCTGGCCGCGTTCGGCTACCGCCCCGCCGGGCAATGGGGGTGAGCACGACATGAACACACTTGGTACCGGTACTGGTACGGGCGTCGGCGCACCGGACGCCGGCGCGCTCGCCGCGGGCGGCCTCGACTCCATGGGCGGCGTCTTCTCGCTGCCCGTCCTGTACGCACTGGGCTGCGGTGTGGCCGCGGGCGGCGGTCTCGCGCTGCTCGCCGTGGCGATCCGCGGCCTGCCCGCCAAGCCCGCGCACGAGAAGCACAGGGCGAGCGAGCGCGCGAGCGAACTGATCCGCTTCGTCGGCCGGCGCGGCTCGGCGGCCATCGGCGTCGGCCTCGTCGTCCTGCTCCTCACCCGCTGGGCGGTCGCGGGCCTCGCCTCCGGCATCCTCGTCTTCTTCTGGGACAAGCTCTTCGGCGGCGCCGCCGAGGAACGGGCGCAGATGAAGCGCGTCGAGGCCCTCGCCGCCTGGACGGAATCGCTGCGCGACACCATCGCGGGCGCGGTCGGCCTCGAACAGGCGATCCCGGCCTCGGCCCGCGCGGCCGCCCCGGTGCTCCGCCCCCACCTCGACGCCCTGGTGGACCGCCTGCGCGCCCGCACCCCGCTCCCCGAGGCCCTGCAGATCCTCGCCGACGAGATCGACGACGCCTCGGCGGACATCATCGTCGCGGCACTCATCCTCAACGCCAAGCTGCGCGGCCCCGGCCTGCGCCAGGTCCTCGGCGCGCTCGCCAAGTCCGCGCGCGAGGAGGTCGACATGCGCCAGCGCGTCATGGCACAGCGCGCATCCACCCGCCGCTCGGTGCAGATCGTGGTGGCGGTCTCCGTGGCCTTCGTCCTCGGCCTGTCCGTCTTCAACCGCGAGTTCGTCGAGCCGTACGGCACGCCCGTCGGCCAACTCGTCCTCGCCATGGTCTGCGCCCTGTTCGCGCTCGGCTTCTGGTGGCTGCGGAAGCTGTCGACGGTGGAGACGCCGGACCGCTTCCTGGTCAGGGACGAGCCGGGCGTGCAGTTCGTACGTCCCCGTGGCCCCGGCGGCGCGCCGGCGGCCGGGGACCCGGCGCAGGCACCGCAATTCGGGCGGCCGGGCTCGGCCCAGCAGGGCCTGCCCGGCTACACCAACCCGTCCGAGGGGGTACGTCGATGAACCTGACCATGCCGGTACTGATCGGCGCGGTCCTCGGCCTCGGCATCTTCGCCCTCGTACGCGCCCTGATGCCGTCCAAGCGCAGCGCCGTCGCGACGGTCGCGCGCATCGACGCGATGCGGGCGCGCGGCGCGGCGTACGAGTCGCACCGGGCGACGTCGGACACGGAGAAGCCGGGGCGCATCGGGTCGCTGCGGTCCCGGGTGGGCGCGCGGGTCTCCGAGTTCTACCTCCAGCAGGGGTGGGAGCAGCGCTCGCTCAGGGCCGACCTGGCGGTGCTCGACCGCAGCTGGGAGAAGTTCCTCGCGACGAAGGTGCTGCTGGCCGCGGCCGGCCTGTTCTTCGGCCCGTTCCTCTTCGTCATCATCTACCAGCTCGGCTTCGGCAGGAGCCCGATCATCCCGGTCTGGCTCGCGCTGATGTTCGGCGCGCTCTTCTTCTTCCTGCCCGACCTGGAAGTACGCAGGGACGCGGCGGATAAGCGGCGCGACCTGCGCCGTGTCATCGGCGCCTATCTGGACCTGGTGTCGATGAGCCTCGCGGGCGGCCGAGGCCTGCCCGAGGCGCTCATGGCGGCGGCGGAGGTCTCCGACGGATGGGCGACGCAACGCATCCGAAGCGCGCTGGCCGACGCCCGCATCACCGGCGTCAGCCAGTGGCAGGCACTCGGCTCGCTCGGCGAGGAACTGGGCGTGGAAGAGCTGAAGGACCTGTCGGCGTCCCTGGCGCTGGTGGCGGACGACGGCGCGAAGGTGCGCGAGTCGCTGGCCTCCCGCGCGGAGACGATGCGGCACCGCGAACTGTCCGAGATCGAGGGCAGTGCGGGCGAGAAGTCCCAGTCGATGCTGGTCGCGCAGTTGCTGCTGTGCGCGGGCTTCCTGGTCTTCCTCATCTTCCCGGCGGCGATGCGCGTGTTCCAGGTCTAGCGACCCCACGACGACGGTGCCGGCGACAACGGGGCCCGGTACCCATCCCCCCACCAAACCGAGAGGACAACTCATCATGAACGGACGGAACTTCAGCCACCCGGCTGTCGACTTCCTCGTGACCTTCCTGAAGGGCCGCGTCGAGCGCGCCCGCTCCGGCGAGCTCGACCGTGGCGCGTCCGCGGTGGAGTGGGTCATCATCTCGGCGGTCGTCGTGGCGATCGTGGGGGTCGTGGCAGCGGTGATCAACGCCGCGCTGAAGGGCGGCGCGGAGAAGGTCAGCGACTGCATCGAGGGCGCGGAGGCGAGCGGCACCTGCTGAGCCGGCTTGGGTGCGGCTGACGAGGACGACCGGCTGTCGGTGACCGGCTGCTGGCGACTGGCTGTCGGCGACCGGCTTTTGACGACATCGTGAAAGGTGACGGGGTGAGGGGACTGCGCGGACTGCGTGGGTTCGTACGCCGCAGGGTGGAGGCCGCCTCCACCCGCGGCGAGTCCGGCATGACCGCGATCGAGTTCGTGCTGCTCACCCCGGTGCTCTTCTTCATGATCTTCGCGACGGTGCAGTTCGCGCTGTACTTCTTCGCGGACCATGTCGCCCAGGCCGCCGCCCAGGCGGGCGCCCGCAAGGCGCGGGCCACCGCCGACGAGAACGCGGGCGGCTGGCGGGGCGAGGCGCGTGACGTGGCCGACGCGTACATCCGCCAACTCGGCCCGAAGCTGGTGCTCGGCCCGGACGTGAAGACGATCCAGCCTGAGCAGAACACGGTCGGCGTGGAGATCGAGGCGCGGGTCCCCGCGGTGTTCCCGGGCCTCGACCTGACCGTGCACGCACGGTCGTCGGGGCCGGTGGAACGGTTCGTGGAGGAGAACGGCTGATGCGTCGGTACGTAGGGGGCGGGGCCGGGGGCGGGGAGCCCGGGGCCGACACCGGCAGACGGGCGCGAACGCCCCGTGCGGCGGCCATGTCCCGCCGCGCGTCCCTCTCCCGTCTCCGTCTCCGTCTCCGCGGGCACGACGACCGGGGACTGTCCACCGTCGAAGTGGTGATCCTCGCCCCGGTGATGATCCTCTTCATCCTCGTCCTCGTGGCCTTCGGCCAGCTCGTCGACGGCCGCGGCGCCATCGACGGGGCGGCGCGGGACGCGGCGCGAGCGGGTTCGATCCAGAAGGAGCACGGCACGGCGATGTCCGAGGCGCGCAAGGCCGCGCGGGCGGACCTGGCCGACGTCTGCTCGGGCCCGGTCTCGGTGGTCCAGAAGAGCGACGGCTTCGACGAGAAGGTCGACCCGTTCTTCACGGTCGAGGTCAGCTGCGAGGTGCGGGGCCTGGCCATGCTCGGCCTCGACATCAAGACGACCCTCGAGGCGTCCTTCAGCTCGCCCCTGGACCCGTACCGGAGGTCGGCGTGACGCGGCGCGCTTCCGTGCGCGATTGGCTCGTACGCGATTGGCTCGTACGCGATTGGCTCGTACGCGATTGGCTCGCGTCCCGCCGCGCGCGCCTCGACGACCGGGGCTCGGGCGCCGGTGCGGTCATCATCTTCGCCCTCGTCTTCCTCGCGCTCTCGGCGTTCGTCATCGACGGCGGGCTCTCCATCTCCAAGCGGGAGCGCGCCGCGGACATCGCGGAGCAGGCCGCGCGCTACGCCGCGCAGGACCTGGAACTCGAGGACATCTACGACGGCGCGAAGGGCGCGCCCATCAACTTCGAGAACTGCGGCGCCCGGGTCAAGGACTTCGTCGCGGAAGCCGGGCTCAAGGGCGCCGACATCACCAACACGCACTGCGTGACCGCGAACCCGCAGCGCGTCGAGGTCGAGGTCCAGATGACGTACAGCCCGGTGTTCACGGGGCTGTTCTACGGCGGCGACGTGACGGTGAGGGGGAGGGCCACGGCGGAGAACGAGGTGGGGTGAGGGGGCCCGTGCCCGTCCGCCACCCTGCCCGCGCCCCCGACTACTTGCCCCCCTTCCCGCCGTCCTTGCCCCCGCCCTTCTCGTTGACCTTCACCGCGTCGTTCACCTTCTTGGTGAGGTCGTCCTCCAGCTTCTTGAACTCGCGTACGACCGCGTCGGAGAGGGCCGCGAGCTGGTCAAGCTGCTGGCCGATGTCCTCGCGGCCGTCCTCCCAGTTGGACTCGAAGTCGTCCAGCGCGTCGTAGACGCGGCTGTCGCCCAGGTCGTCCTCGTAGGACTCGAAGGTCTTCTTCGTGCGGTTCATGCGGTCCTTGATGGAACGCAGTCGACTGCCGTAGTCCTCCAGGTCGGTGAGTGGGATGGAGAGGTCGCTCTTGCCTTTGGCGCCCATGGTGTTTTCGTGCCCCCCTCGGCAACTCCTGCTGCCCACGCGGTCGCAGCCCAGCGTGCTCAGTGCCACACGCCGGGATCAAGTTCGGCTGCCATGAAATCATCCCCGTGCGTGAGAACCACCGGTGTCCGGCTCTGTTTGACCAGCGGCCCCTTCCGTACCATCACACCGATAGGCTCACCCGGCTCCCTCTTCCCATCCACTCCTTCCCACAGGACACCAGGACACCCGCCATGGCGCGCACCACTTCACGCTCGACGAGCCCGCCGAACCCGCAGGCCCCGCGGAACCGTACGCCGCAGCCGTTGCCGCGGCGCCGGCGCAGTCTCGGGGACTTCGTCAAGGCCTTCTTCGCCTTCGTCGCGCTGGCCGTGCTCCTCGTCGGTGTGCCCGGAGCCCTCGTCGTCTTCGTGGGCTGGCCGTTGCCGGGTGGCGCGCCCTCGCTGAGCTGGCTGCAGCAGGAGATCACCGTCAGCACGTTCATCAATGTGCTGACTGTCGTCGTCTGGTTCGCCTGGGCGCAGTTCACCGCCTGTGTGCTCGTCGAGATAAAGGCCGCGCTCTCCGGCGTCGGGATTCCGGGCCGGGTGCCGGGGGCCGGCGGCAGCCAGATGCTCGCGCGTCAGCTCGTCGCCGCCGTGCTGCTCGTCGGCGCGACCGCAGCCAGCTTCGCGCCGGGGCTCTCGCAGTTCGGGCAGTCGTTGGAGGGGAACCAGAAGCCCGCGTCCGCGGCGTCCGCCCAGCAGACGCCCGGCCTCTTCGGGCAGGAGCAGCAGCAGGCCGCGATGGCCGCCGACGCGCTGGCCGTGCAGGCCGACCAGGCCGCCGCGCACGCCGGTGGTGGCAGCGGCGCCAAAGCCGGGGACACGAAGTACTACCGGATCCAGCCCCCCGAGGGGCGCCACCACGACTCCCTGTGGGAGGTCGCGGAACGCCACCTGGGCGACGGCCGCCGGTACAAGGAGATCTACCAGCTCAACAAGGACCGTGAGCAGCCCGACGGTTCGAAGCTCTCCGAGGCCAGCCTGATCCGGCCCGGCTGGATCATGGAGATGCCCGCGGACGCGCACGGCGGCGAGCTCGTCGAGATGCCCGACGAGGCGCCCAAGGTCTCCGAGGACGTCAAGGAGCAGATCTCCGACTACTCCAAGACCGGGCAGGGTCAGGGGCAGGCCGGGGGCGAGCAGGGGAGCGGCGCCCACGGCGGTGGCAGCTCCGTCGACCACGACACCGCGCACATCGTCCTGCCCGAACAGCGCCCCGGCGCCCCCGAGAAGCCCGCCATGCCGCAGGCCCCGGACGCCCAGGCCCCCACCACCCCGGACGCCCCCGCCGCCGAAACCCCCGCCGCCACCGGCAGCGAATCCGACGGCTTCGACTTCGGGCTCCCCGAGGCGCTCCTCGGCGCGCCCCTCCTCGCCGCCGGGCTGCTCGGCGCGCTCGGCCGCCGGCGCCGGCACGCCCTGTGGCAGTCGGCCATGGGCGCCGTCGGCGGACGCGGCGGCATGCAGCCGCCGACGCCGTCCGGGGCCGCCGCCGACGTGCAGGACGCGCTCCTCGTGGGCGCCGACCCCGAGGGCGTACGCCTGCTCGATCTGTCGCTGCGCGGGCTCGCCGCGTCGCTCGCCGAGGAGAACCGCGCCCTGCCGACCGTGTACGCGGCCTGGCTGAGCAACGGCGACCTGCACCTGCAGCTGGCCCAGCCCGCCGGACGACCGCCCGCGCCCTGGCAGTTGGGGCAGGACCAGACGTTCTGGATGCTGTCGCGCGCCGACGCCGAGCGGTACGGGGACGTGGACACCGCCGCGCCCTACCCCGGCCTCGTCAGCCTGGGCACCCTGGACGACTCGCGGCTGCTCCTCAACCTGGAGGCCGTGCCGGGCATCGTCTCGCTGAGCGGCAGCGCGGCCGACCGCGCCGCCGTCTTCGCCTCGGTCGCCGCCGAACTCGCCACCAACGGCTGGTCGGACCGGATGACCATCACCCTCGTCGGCTTCGGCCAGGACCTCACCCCGCTCGCGCCCAACCGGCTGCGGCACCTGGAGGACGTCGAGGCGCTCATCGAGACCATGGAGGCCGAGACGCGGCAGCGGCGCGGCGCGCTCGGCGCCGCCGGGCACGACTCCGTGCTCACCGGTCGCACCGGGCCCGCCCAGCACACCCGTTGGGCCCCGCACCTCGTGCTGCTCGCCGCCGAACCGAGCGCGGATGACGCCGTCAAGCTCGCGGAACTCGCGGCCGATGCCGGGCGGTTGGGCATCGGATACCTGGTCGGCACTGAGTCGGGCGACCTGCCCGGCGCCGCCTGGGAGATGGAGATCACCCGGGACGGCAAGCTGCTCGCGCCGCTGCTCGGACTCGAACTGGCCGCGCAGTCGCTGCCCGAGGCCCAGCAGCGGGCCGTCGTCCAGCTGTTCACGGAGGCCGACCCGGAGGGCTCCGGCAGCCCCACGGGCCCCGACGACGGCCCCGCGGGCGCCGCTCCGCCGTTCCTCGTCGACGTCACCGAGCAGGGCAGGCCCGCGGTCTACGCCCGCCTCGTCGGTACGTACGAGATCATCGGCCTCGAAGCCCCGGACGGTGAGCGCAGCGCGCTGCTGCACGAGGCGCTGGCCCTGCTGCTCCTGCACCGCGAGGGGGTGCACCCCCGGGTGCTCGCCTCCGCGCTCTGGCCGCGCGGCGTCACCGACGACGTGCGCGACGCGCTCATCGACCGGCTGCGCGAGTGGCTCGGCACCGACCCCGACGGCTCGCCCCGGCTCCGCGTCGACCGGACCGGGCGGCTCACGCTCGCCAAGTCCGTCGTGTCCGACCTGGACGTGCTGCGCTCGCTCTACCACGAGGCCACGCAGGGGCGCGGCGCGGGCAACCGCGCGGTGCGCGGGCGGATGCTCACCGACGCGCTGGTCCTGGTGCGCGGCCCGCTGCTCGCCGACCGGACCCGGGGGCGGTACGGCTGGCTCACGCACGAGATCATCGACGCCCAGCTGCCGCTGCTCGTCGCCGACATCGGCCTCGCGCTCTCCGAGTTCCACCTGGAGAAGGGGCGGGCGGAGAAGGCCATCGAGGCGCTGAACGCGGCGCTCGGCTCCGCGCCGGGCGACGAGCGGCTCTGGAACGAGCTGCTCCGCGCCACGCACGCGACGGAGGACCCGGCGCGGCTCCAGCAGGTCGCCGCGGACCTCGTCGCGCGGAGCGGGGCGCGGGGTCTGCCGCCCAGGACCGAGGCGCTGCTGGACGAGCTGCTGCCGACGTGGCGGACGGGGCTGACGGCGACGGGGTGATGTCGGGTGCGGGTCGGGTGGGGCGGTGACGGTACGGCTCGCACGACCCGACCCGTACGACCCGTACGACCCGTACGACCCGTACGACCCGTACGAGCCGCCGTCCCACCGGTCCCATTGCTCCCGCGGATCCCGCTGGTCCCGTAGATTCCACCGGCACCCCCCCCGACCACCACCAGGGAGACGGAGTTCCTTGGAGCTGACCCTCGTCATCGGCGGCGCCCTCTGGGGCGCCCTCGCCGGGCTCTTCGTGCCGCGCGCGGCCTACCGGCTGTCCGTGCCGCCCGAGGAGGAGTGGCGCGGCGAGAGCCCCGCGGGGCAGCCCCTCACCTCGTGGGTCGGGCTCGCGCGGGGCCCGCGGGGCGAGTGGTACGGCCCCGGGACGGCGGGCGTCGCGCTCACCACCGCCGTCGTCTGCGCCGCCATCGCCGCGACCACCGGCACCCGGCCCGAACTGGGCGCCTGGCTCCTGCTCGCGCCCTTCGGCGTGCTGCTCGCCGTCGTGGACTTCACCGTGCACCGGCTGCCGGACGTGCTCACACTGCCGCTCGCGGGGGCCGCGCTCGGCCTGCTCGGGGCCGTCACGCTCCTGCCGGAGCAGGGCGGCTCCTGGTCAGGGGCGCTCTACGGGGCGCTCGCGCTGGCGGGCGCGTACTTCGTGCTCTTCCTGATCAACCCCAACGGCATGGGCTTCGGTGACGTGAAGCTGGCGCTCGCCCTGGGGGCCGTGCTCGGCTGGTACGGGTGGGGCGTGCTGCTGCTCGGGACCTTCGCCGGGTTCCTGCTGGCCGCGCTGTACGGGGCGGGTCTCGTCATCGCCCGCCGTGCCGGACGGAAGACGGCGATTCCGTTCGGCCCGTTCCTGATCTCGGGGGCATTCGTGGGGCTGCTCATCGGCGGCTACGCGGCTTGAGCCCACGCCGGACGTGCTGCTCGAGCCCACGTCGGGCGGCCGATGACGCTGGCGTACGCTGGCTTGCAGCCCGTCCACAACCCTTACGAAAGGGACGCCCCGGTGACCGAGAAGGCCGACCTTCAGTCCGTCCTCGACCGTGCCGCCGCAGGTGGGCGGATCACCCCCGAAGAGGCGCTCGACCTCTACCGCGACGCCCCGCTGCACGCGCTCGGCGCCGCCGCCGACGCCATCCGCCGCCGGCGGTACGCGGGTACGGAGCACATCGCGACGTACATCATCGAGCGCAACATCAACTACACGAACGTCTGCGTGACGGCGTGCAAGTTCTGCGCCTTCTACGCCGCCCCGAAGGACACCAAGAAGGGCTGGAGCCGCGACCTCGACGACATCCTGCGCCGCTGCGCGGAGACCGTCGAGCTGGGCGGCACCCAGATCATGTTCCAGGGCGGCCACCACCCGGACTACGGCGTCGAGTACTACGAGAAGCACTTCTCCGCGATCAAGAAGGACTTCCCCCAGCTGGTCATCCACTCCCTCGGCGCCTCCGAGGTTGAGCACATGGCCCGCATCTCGAAGGTGTCGGTGGAGGAGGCGATCCAGCGCATCAACGCGGCGGGTCTCGACTCCTTCGCGGGCGCCGGCGCGGAGCTGCTCCCCGAGCGCCCCCGCAAGGCCATCGCCCCGCTCAAGGAGTCGGGGGAGCGCTGGCTGGAGATCATGGAGACGGCCCACAACCTCGGCGTCGAGTCCACCTCCACGATGCTCATGGGCACCGGCGAGACCAACGCCGAGCGCATCGAGCACCTGCGCATGATCCGCGACGTGCAGGACCGGACGGGAGGCTTCCGGGCCTTCATCCCGTACACGTACCAGCCCGAGAACAACCACCTCAAGGGCCGCACCCAGGCGACGATCTTCGAGTACATCCGCATGATCGCCATCGCGCGGATCTTCCTCGACAACGTCGCCCACATCCAGGGCTCCTGGCTGACCACCGGCAAGGAGGCGGGCCAGCTCACGCTGCACTACGGCGCGGACGACCTCGGCTCGGTGATGCTGGAGGAGAACGTCGTCTCGTCGGCCGGTGCCAAGCACCGCTCGAACCTCCGCGAGATGATCGAGATGATCCGCACGGCGGACCGCGTCCCGGCGCAGCGCGCCACCACGTACGAGCACCTCGTCGTGCACGACGACCCGGCGAACGACCCGGTCGACGACCGCGTGGCCTCGCACATCTCGTCCACGGCGATCGAGGGCGGCACGGCCCACCCGGAGCTGAAGCTCCTCGCCACGAACTGAGCGCGCCTTGCTGACACTTCACGCCGCCGAACGCTCGCCCGAGGCGGCTGTCCTGGTCGACGGGGCGAGCGTCGCCGCCGTCGGCCCGTACGAGGAGCTGGCCGAGGCCCACCCCTCGGCCCGCGTCCGACGCTGGCCCGGCATCCTCACGCCGGGCCTGCTCAACCCCTACGGTCCCGAGCTCCTGGAGGCCACCTACCACCCGGATCCCCGCGAGGCGGACCGCCTGGGCACGGCCCCCATCACCGGCGACCGGGCGGCGGCCCTCTTCCGCACGGACCCGTCCCGCCTCGGCGCGAGCGCACGACGCGGCGTCCAGCGCCTGCTGGCCCACGGCACGGTGGCGGTGGCCGGTGAACTCCGCGCCCGCCCGGTCCTGGACGCGGTCCGCCGCGCCCCCCTGGCGGTAGGCGCCCGCCCACCCCGCCTCCCGGGCCCACCCTCCCTCACCCCGGCCCCGTTGATCCTTCTCCCGCCCCTGACGCCGGGAGCCCCGGCCCGCTTCGCGATCTTCGACGTCGAGGACCGCGCCGAGCTGGTGCGACGAGGCCCGAACACCTGCGTGGCAACGGTGATCGCGGGCCGTTTGGTGTACAGGGCCCGCTAGGGGGGCGTGAGGACGCCCCCTAAGGGGCGCGGGGCCGACCGCTCAAGGGGCGCGGGGAACTGCGCGAGCAACCAGGTCGGACCCGCGGACGCCCAAGGTCCTCGCCCACCCCAGGACGGCCCGCCGCGGGCGAGAGAGCGCGCCGCAGGCGGAGGAGGCCGACGCCAAGAGGGAAGACCGGCCTGCCACAATGGCAGGGTGACCCGAGCCACCCTGGACAAGCAGCCGCACGAAGTCGCCACGATGTTCGACGACGTCGCAGAACGCTACGACCTCACCAACGACGTGCTCTCCCTCGGCCAGGCCCGCCTCTGGCGCAAGGAGGTCGCGAAGGCAGTCGACGCCCGCCCCGCGCAGAAGGTCCTGGACCTCGCCGCAGGCACGGCGACCTCCTCCCAGCCGTTCGCCCAGGCCGGCGCCTACGTCGTGCCCTGCGACTTCTCCCTCGGCATGCTGCGCGTCGGCAAGCAGCGCCACCCCTGGATGCCGTTCACGGCGGGCGACGGGACGAAACTGCCGTTCAAGGACGACACCTTCGACGCGGTCACCATCTCCTTCGGGCTGCGCAACATCCAGGACACGGACACCGCGCTGCGCGAGCTGTACCGCGTGACGAAGCCCGGCGGCCGGGTCGTGATCTGCGAGTTCTCGCACGCGACATGGGGCCCGTTCCGCACGGTCTACGAGGAGTACCTGATGCGCGCGCTGCCCCCGGTCGCCCGCGCCGTCTCCTCGAACCCGGACGCGTACGTCTATCTCGCCGAGTCGATCCGCAGCTGGCCCGACCAGCCCGCGCTCGCCGCACGGCTGACGGACGCCGGCTGGTCGAAGGTGGCCTGGCGCAACCTCACGGGCGGCGTCGTGGCGCTGCACCGAGGCTTCAAGCAGGCCTGAGCGCACGTAACGCTTCAGTCGAGAACGAGGAACCCCCCGTCAGGGGGAACCGGCCACCGGGCAAGATGTGTCCGTTGTAACGACCCGGCCGCAACCTTATGTGGTTCTTATGGGTCGGTCCTGTTGCTGGTGAACTTCTGGACTGACGGAGCGATTCGATGGCGTCGTACTGCCCACACTGCGGGGCTCCCGCTCCTGAAGAGGCCCGCTTCTGTATGAAGTGCGGCAAGGAGCGTCTGCCGGACGCCTCGGAGCCCACGAAACCCTCGGAGCCCACGAAACCCTCGGAGCCCACGAAACCCTTGGAGTCCGCGAAACCCTCGGAACCGTCGGACCCGGCCCCGCCGAAGACTCCGCCCACCCCCGCCGCGGCGCCCGCTTCACCGCCCCCGCCGCCCACCCACACGCCCGCGCCCACCCTCGCGCCCCCGCACGCCCCCGCCCCCGCGGCCCCCTCACCGGTGGCAGCCTTCATCGGGCGTACGTTCCGCGGGGACTGGGCCGGGTCCGTGCAGGCCGCGCTGTGGCCGCTCGTGCTGCTGCTGACCGGCGCCGCCGCGCTGGCCGTCCCGAGGTACGGGCAGGGTGACGACGCGGCCGTCGGCTTCATGGACCGTATGCGGGTCTCCCTCGCGATGCTGCTCCAATCGGTCGGCGGCGGCTTCGAGTTGTCGGGCCGCGAGGAGCGGCCGGGCTTCGACGGAACGGAGGGCCTGGGCGGCAGCGACGGCCTGGGCGGAACCGGCGGCCTTGGCGGAACCGACGGCCTCGGCCTGGGCGGCTCGGACGCTTCGAGCACCTCGGGGTCCGCTGCCGAAGGCGCGGCATCCCTGCACCTCGTCCCGCTCACCGTGACCGCGCTGTGGATCCTGGCCCTCTTCATCGGCGTACGCGTGCTGCGCAACCGCATGGTGCGGCGGGGCGCGCTCGCCCAGGGCGGAGGCACCGCGGGGCTCGAAGCCGCGGCCCGCGTCGCGCTGTTGGTGACGGCGGGCGTCCTCGCGCTCGCCCTCTTCGCGCAGCCGGAGCTGGAGGGGATCGAGCTGTCCTCGTCCCCGGTTCTCGCCGCGCTGGGCGCGCTGCTGCTCGGACTGGCCGTGTCCTGCGCGGTGTTGCTCCGCCCCGGCCTCACCCACTGGCTGGCGGCGCGTCCCGGCGCGCACTCCGTCCTGCGCGCCACCGGCGCCGCGCTGCGCGCCCTCGCCGTCGTCATCGCGCTCTGCTCCGTCGTCGCCTTCATCAGCCTCACCCAGATCGACGACCTGGGCGACCTCACCGACCTCGACAACTCGAACGTCTCACCGCTCCTGGTCGCACTGCTCGTCCTGCCGAACCTCGCGGTCACGGCGCTCGGCATCGGCTGGGGCGCCGGCGCGGAGGCTTCGGTGAGCGGCAGCAGCTCGATGTACGGGAGTGGGCACGAGACCAAGTCCTTCGGCCTTTCCGAACTGGGCGACGTCACCAACGACTGGGCGGTCGTGGGCGCGTTGGCCCTCGGTCTGGTCTGCGCGCTGGCCCTCGGCGTGTTCGCCGCGCGGCGCTGCGCGGGCCGCGGCGAGGCGCTGCTGGCAGCCGCCGTCTTCTTCGGACTCGTGCTGCTGCTCGCCGGTTTCAGCGGCCTCCAGGTCGATCTCTCCGGCCAGGCGGCGGGCGGGGGTTCGGGCCTCGGCGGCTCCGGAGGCAGTGGGCACGGCAGCGTGGAGCTGGGGATCAACATCCCCGAGACGCTGCTGTTCGGGCTGCTGTGGATCTTCCCGGCCGCGCTGCTCGGGCCGTACCTGCTGCAGATGGTGGGCCAGGGGAGTGCGGTGGCCGCCACGCCGGCGTACGCGCCGCCCGGTACGCCGCCGATGCCGATGCCGATGCCGGGCACGCCTGCCGGCCCCTCCACCGGCGAACCCGTCGGCACGACTCCCGCGCCTCCCGCGGTATCTCCGACCGCCGACGCCCCCGCCGGAGCCTCCGCCGAATCGCCCGCCGAATCGCCCGAGGAACCCGCCGCACCCGGCGACGCCGTCCCCGCCGCGTACCTCCCCACCCAGACGGCGCTCGGCGTCTCCGCCCCACCGGCGCCCGGCCCTCCCGGCACGCCCCCGACAGGGACCCCCACGCCCCCGTACGCCCACCCGCACCCCCAACCCCAACCCCAACCCCAATCCCAACCCCAGGGCGCCCACGCCTTCCAGCTCGGGCAGCAGCCCCCCGGGGACAAGCCCCGTGGCCGGGCCGGGATCTGGATCGCCACCCTCTCCGTGGCCTTCGTCATCGGCGGTGGGGCGACGGCCGGGATCCTGCTCTGGCAGGACAACAGTGATGACAAGACGGACGGCGCGGGCAAGGACGACAGGCCCTCGGTCAGCCGGTCCGAGGCGCCGAGCGGTGCCCCGAGCAGCGGCCCGAGCGGTGCTCCCACCGCGGCGGCCTCGCCGACCCCGGAGGCGAGCGACAGCACGGATCCCGGCACGACCGGCGAGTCGGAGGTCCCCGCCGGGTCCGAGCGGGTGACCGACCAGGAGGGCTTCTCCTTCGCGGTGCCCGAGGGCTGGACCCGTCAGCCGGTGAACCCCGAGCGTCCCGGCCAGATCACCTACGCGGGGCCGACCGGACGTGAGGAGTTCCTCGTCGGCGTCGTGACGGACGCGCGCTACACCTCGTACGAGAACTTCACGAACATCGAGAAGCACACCAGAGCGGCCCCCGACAAGTCGGACTACGAGCGCATCCGGCTCGAGACCAACACCTTCCAGGGGCAGGACGGCGCGATCTGGGAGTACACGTACACCGACGAGGCGAACCGCACGATCCACGCGATCGACCAGAGCTACATCGCCCAGGACGGTACGGAGTACGCGATCCAGCTGTCCTGGCGCGAGGACTTCTGGCCCGCGGGCGAGGGCGCGAAGACGCACAGGATCGCGCTGGACACCTGGCGGCTGATGGACTGACGGACACACGGACTGACGGGTCACCGGGGCGGGGGGGGGCCGGCCGGGCCCCGCCCCCGCCCGGCCCCCACCGCCCCCCCCCCCCCACCGCCGACTCCGGCGCCATCCCACGGCGCGCGGACGACCGG